>JAGUUY010000005.1 GCA_020063185.1 Bacillota bacterium | reverse complement strand
TTTCGACTTCGGACTTGTAGCTTTACTTTCTGAATTCCATATTCTGAATGCTGTATTCCTGACCCCTTAATCCGTTCTCCGAAGGACAACCACTTCAGTTAACCGGTTAAGGTCCACCACCGGCTTCAGGTAAACGGTTTTGAACAGGCCGCTCTTTTCCTCTTCCACTCCGGTGACCCTGCCGACCGGCAATCCCGGCGGGAAAATGCCGCTTAAATTGGATGTAAGCACCAAAAACCCTTTTCTTACGGGTTCGTCCTTGACCACATACTGCATCCTTAACTGGCCGGTAGTTGCAAGCGCACCCTTGACGATTCCGGGGACCTGGGTTTCGTAAATCGCGGCGCCGACCGCGCTGCGTGGGTCGCTTACCAGCAGCACTTCCGCCGAACGGCCGCTGACCGTTGAAACCCTGCCCACGAGTCCGGCCGGCGTAGCTACAACAGCGCCCCGCTGTACACCGTGGTCGCTGCCGCGGTTAATGGTTACGGTACTGAACCAGTTATCGGGGTTGCGTCCGATTACCGCCGCGACAAGGCCCGGCTCGGCAAGCGCCTGGTTATAAGATAAAAGGGCCTTAAGCCTTTCGTTTTCCTGTTGAATGGCGTGTAAGCGCCAGATTTCACCCTCCAGTTCCGCGACCTTCTTTTCCAGTTCCCGGCTGCGGCTGTTATTTTTCCCCCAGGAGAAAAGAAAGTCCGCCGCGCTGGAGGCCACCTCCGCGGAACGCCACATGCCCTGTTGAAGCGGTGCGGCCGTATCTTTTATCCACATTCCGAAGGGGTTTGAATTCAAGTCCCGCTCTTCCGCAGTAAGGTGCATAGTCGCCATGGTAAGCCCCATCAGCAGAAACAGAAAAAGATATTTTTTTGAGGCCTGCCGGGAAGGCAAACTTATACCACCTTTCGTGGCTGAAGCAGCACCCGCCGCAAAACACTTATGTTGTCGAGCACCTTGCCGGTGCCCTGGGCCACAGCCGAAAGCGGCTGCTCCGCCAGGCTTACGGGCATTCCCGTCTCTTCACTGACAAGCCGGTCCAACCCTCTCAGAAGCGCGCCGCCGCCCGCCATAATGATACCCCGGTCCATAATGTCGGACGCCAACTCGGGCGGTGTACGTTCCAGAGTGGCTTTGATCGCGTCCAGGATGGTGGTCACCGTCTCTGAAAGCGCCTGGTGTACTTCAACGGCGGTAACCCTGATTGTTTTCGGTAATCCGGTAACCAGGTCCCGCCCGCGCACTTCCTGCTCGTCCAATGCCGAAGGTTGGTATGCGGACCCGATGCTTATTTTAATGTCTTCGGCGGTGCGTTCACCGATCATCAGATTGTAATTTCGTTTTATGTATTGGATAATCGCCTCGTCCATCTCGTCCCCGGCGATACGAATGGACCGGCTGGTAACGATTCCCCCTAAAGAAATTACCGCCACCTCCGTCGTGCCGCCGCCGATGTCCACAATCATGTTGCCGGTGGGTTCATGCACCGGCAGACCTGCGCCGATCGCCGCAGCCATCGGTTCCTCGATGAGATAAACCTCGCGCGCCCCCGCCTGGATTGCCGCCTCCCGTACGGCTCTTTCTTCCACCGGCGTCACGCCGGACGGCACCCCGATAACCACCCGCGGGCGGATGAAGAACGTCCGGTTCTTCAGGGCTTTGTTAATAAAATAACGGATCATGGCCTGCGTAGTGTCAAAGTCGGCGATCACGCCGTCTTTTAACGGTCTGATGGCCACGATGTTTCCCGGCGTACGGCCGATCATCTGCTTGGCTTCCTCGCCGACGGCTAAAACCTGGCCCGATTCGCGCTCAATCGCGACCACCGAAGGTTCCCGCAGCACAACCCCTTTTTTCTTGACGAAAACAAGGCTGTTCGCGGTCCCCAGGTCTATGCCCATGTCTCTGGAAAAAATGCCGAAACGCAAGGTATTAGGCTCCCTTCTTCGTCTTCTCGGTTATATTAATCTCTCCGCCTTGAGGCTCACGTATCTATTATCTCCGATGACAATATGGTCTAAGATTTCTATCCCTACAAGCTCGCCGGCCTGGATCAGCCGCTGGGTAAGCGCCACGTCTTCGCGGGTCGGCGCCGGGTCGCCGCTCGGGTGATTATGCACCAGAATTACCGCCGCGGCGCTCCGCCTGATGGCGTTTTTGAAAACCTCCCGCGGTTGGACCCCGGTGCTGTTAAGCGTTCCCACGGCCACGGTTTCCGTGTGGATCACCCGGTTCTTTGTGTTTAGAAGGATCACCCGGAATTCCTCTCTGTCCAGGTGCCGCATCCGGCCCATCACAAGACGGGCCGCTTCTTCGGGCGTGTTTACCGCCGGCTGCGTCCCGCCGGTCGCACCGGCAAGTCTCCTGCCCAGTTCGAAAGCGGCTGCCACCTGCGCCGACTTTGCCGGGCCGACGCCTTTGACCATGTTCAGCTCTTCCGGGGTCACATTGCTGAGTTCCCTCAGGCCGCCGAACGACCCCAGAAGATAATGCGCCAGGTCCAAAGCCGAGCCTTCTGTGGAGCCCGTGGCCAGGATGATGGCCAGAAGCTCAGTCTCCGTAAGGCTCCCCGGCCCGTCCCGCCGGAGTTTTTCCCGCGGTCGGGCGGACTCCGGTAAGCTGGGGATTGTAATTTTGTAAGCCGTTCCGGTCTCTTTACTTTCACCCTTCATTCTTTTACCGCCAGGGCGCCAAGATTGTTAACAACTCTACCTTCCTCTGAAGCCCTTTCTGTCTTAGCGGTTCCATCCCTTCATCCTTAATCCTTCATCCTTTCCCCTCGCGCCCCGTCCCGCGTCGAGGAGAAGGTTGAAACCAAAAATCTTCAGCAGTTCGCCCAAAAGAAAAAGGGGCAGTCCGACCACGTTAAAGTAACAACCTTCGATCCGCCGGATGAAAACGGCGCCCAAGCCCTGGGCGGCGTAAGCCCCGGCCTTGTCCATCGGTTCGCCGGTAGCGACGTAAGCCTTGATTTCTTCCCGACCGAGCGGGGCGAAGCTGACCCGCGTTTGTTCCCACCCCACGGCGGTTGTACCCTCAGGAACGGCTACCACCGCCACCCCGGTGAAAACGGTATGGACATCGCCCTGCAGCGACCACAGCATTTCCCCGGCCGCCGCCGCGCTTTCCGGTTTGCCGAGCACACGGCCTTTATGCATAACAATGGTGTCCGCCCCGATTACATAACCCTCGGCAACCCGACCGGCCGCCGCCCGCGCTTTGCGCAACGCAAGCGCTTCAACCACCGTTTCCGGGGGCCCCGGAGGAACCGTTTCGTCAACAGGAACCGCAAGGAGCGAAAAATTGACACCAAGGCTCGCAAGCAGCGCCCGGCGCCGGGGAGATGTTGAGGCGAGGATCAGCGCTCTCATAGCCAGCGGTAAGCAAAGTAGCCGACAATGAACCCCAGGACGGTAAGCGGTCCAACGGCCATCGAAAACCCGAAGGTCAGGCTCAGATACTTTAAATTCAAGGTTGCCGGACCAAGACCGACCCATGCCGGCTCTCTAAAAAACGGAACCGTCCCCGCAAAAGAACTTTCCACCGCGCTTCCTATCAGGCCGCCGATAAGTACCAGGAGTAGTAACAACCAGGGGTTCCCAAAAATACCGGATACCTTTGCCAAACAGCATTCCCCCTGTAATCAAGTCAAGTTATCGGATAGGGGTAAAACCAAAAGGAAAGACCGGCGCAGGAGAATTTGCAAAACCATTGTTCCGAGACCGTTATTCCATTGCACAACCTCCAACCGGACGCTGCAGCGTCGTCTTAAGTGTATCTTAAACGACTATTCTTGACAAGCCGTCTACACTTAGGTAAGAATTGCCCGCGGTTCAGATTCTAGAACAACCGTCGGCCTTATTTCGATATTTTTACAATGAGGTCCAGCTCAACCGGG
>JAGUUY010000158.1 GCA_020063185.1 Bacillota bacterium | reverse complement strand
TGAACTGTTTTCCTACGGGTAAAAATTAGGTGGGGGAGGACAAATGATGGGAGAGGTCATCGTTATTACATCTGGCAAGGGAGGAGTCGGTAAAACCACCGCTACCGCAAATATCGGCGCCGGGTTGGCAATGCGTGGCTATAAAGTAGCCCTGGTGGATGCCGACATCGGTCTCCGAAACCTTGATGTTGTCCTGGGTTTGGAAAACCGAATCGTCTACGACCTGGTGGACGTCGCCCATGGTCACTGCCGGTTGAAGCAGGCGCTTATTAAGGATAAAAGGTTCGAGGGTCTGTACCTTCTACCGGCGGCGCAGACCAAGGATAAAACGGCTGTCAAGCCGGAGCAGATGAAGGAAATCTGCCTGCAACTCAAGGAAGAATTCGATTTCGTGATTATCGATTGTCCCGCGGGAATAGAGCAGGGGTTCAGGAACGCCATCGCCGGGGCGGAAAAGGCGATTGTGATCACCACCCCCGAGGTTTCGGCGGTACGTGACGCCGACCGGGTCATCGGGCTTTTGGAGGCCGCAGAACTGCGCGAACCTAAACTCGTGGTCAACCGGCTTCGCCCCAAGATGGTGCGTCAGGGAGACATGATGACCATCGAGGATATCATCGACATCCTCGCCGTGGACCTCTTGGGGGTGATCCCCGAAGACGAGCAGATTATAGTAACCACGAACCGGGGCGACGCGGTAGTATTTATGGACCGCTCACGTTCCGGGGAGGCTTTCCGCAACATAACCCGGCGGATTTTGGGAGAACCTGTGCCGTTGATGGAGCTGGACCACGACGGGCGCCTGTTTTCCCGGCTGCGTAGAATAATAGGATTAGGGTAGATGACGATGAAGAGGGAGGGGAGGACCTTGCTTGAGTTTCTGGCGCGTTTGTTCCAGCGGCATTCTCTGTCCAGTAAAGAGGTGGCGAAAGAAAGGCTCCGCCTGGTCCTGGTACATGACCGGGCCAACATTTCACCAGAACTCTTGCAACTTCTTAAAGACGACTTAATCAAGACGGTTTCCAAGTATTTTGAGATCGAAGAAAAGAGCCTGGAGGTCACCCTGGACACCTCCGACGACGTGGTGGCCCTTGTGGCAAGTATTCCGGTACACCGCGTGAAAAGGTCCGTAAAGGTGGCCTCAGTCTAAGTATATTTTCTACCGGAAGGACCGCCTCGCTTACGGTGAAGCGCATTTGCGCTCTTTTTAGAACTTTTTTAGAAATGAACGGTCGCTGACAAGCGGCCTTTTCATTGCTTGCCAAGGCCTGTTCCGGATACAATGGTTGGGACGGCTCATTTTTATCTCACGAAGAAAGCTGTTTAAGGAGGAAACTGCACGCGATTTGCCGACAGTGAGTAAAAAAGAAATTCTCGAATATATGCGCCGGCGGGCGTACCGTCCCCTGACTGAAGCGGAGTTGGCGCGCGTTTTTTTGCCCGGGGGAAAAGGCGCCAAGACGCTTAACAGAATTCTCCGGCAGCTTGAAGAGGAGGGACTTATCTATCAGACACGGACGGCGCGTTTCGGCTTGCCCTCGCAATTCAACCTGCTTGTCGGCCGTCTGGAAGGTAATCCAAGGGGGTTCGCTTTTTTAATACAGGACATTGAAGGGGCGGAAGACGTTTTCGTCGGTGCGGAAAACCTCGGCGGGGCAATGCATAACGACCTGGTAGCCGTAAGGCTTTTGCCGCCCGGAAGGGGTAAGGCCCGGGAGGGCGAGGTTGTGCGTGTCCTGAAACGCGGCAACCACAGGGTGGTCGGAACCCTCCGGAATAGACGGCGGTTCGCACTGGTGGTCCCGGATGATCATCGTCTGGGGCAGGGTGTTGTTATACCGCGCGGGCGTCTGATGGGGGCTAAAAACGGCGATAAAGTCGTGGTTGAGTTTTCTTTCTACCCTGCGGCCAAAGCGCCTGCGGAGGGCCGGGTGGTGGAAGTGCTGGGTCCGGCGGATGCGCCGGGCATGGACATGCTCGTCTTGTGCCGCCGTTACGATTTGCCGGACGACTTTCCCCGAGACGTACTGCGGGAAGCGGGGGAAATAGCGGCGCCCGAACCGGGGAGCGAGCCGGCGGCGCGCCGCGATTTCAGGCGGGAAACCATTGTCACCATCGACGGCGAAGACGCCAAGGACCTTGACGACGCGGTGAGTCTCAGCGTGCTGCCGAACGGCAGGTACCGGCTAGGCGTGCATATTGCGGACGTAGGTTATTACGTTCGCGAGGGAAGCGCGCTGGATAAAGAAGCCCTGCAGCGCGGTACGAGCGTTTACCTTCCCGGTCTCGTAATTCCGATGCTCCCGCAGCGGCTGTCGAACCACATTTGCAGTCTGAATCCCGGTGAGGACCGCCTGGCGTTTTCGTGCGTGATGAAGATCGACACTGAAGGAACGGTTGAAGAGTACGAACTGTTCCCTTCGGTAATCCGCTCGCGTGCGCGCATGTCTTACACCTCCGTACGCCGCATTCTGGACGGTGACCAGGAACTGACCCAACATAACCGGCGGTTTGTGAAAATGCTGCAGCGCATGCGGGATCTGTGCCTGATTTTACGGCGGCGCCGCCTTGGGAACGGCGCAATCGACTTCAACCTTCCGGAAACAGTGATCAACATTGACGATACCGGCCGGGTTCTGAACGTGGGCAGGGCTGAGAGGACGGTTGCCGAGCAGATTATCGAAGAGTTCATGCTTGCCGCGAATGAAACTGTCGCCAGACACGCTGCGGCGTTCGAACTGCCGTTTATCTACCGGGTACACCCCAAACCGGACGAAGAGAAAGTCGCCGTTCTTGAGCGGTTGTTGGCCGGGTTTGGGTACGACGCGCACGGTATCGGCAGGCTCCAGCCGGCTGGTTTTCAAGCGGTTTTGGACGCGGTCAGGGATAAACCCGAGGAGCGGCTGATCAACGCGGTCATGCTCCGTTCCATGAAGCAGGCCCGGTACGCGCCGGCACGCACCGGTCATTTCGGTCTGGCCTCGGAGTATTACACCCATTTTACTTCACCGATCCGGCGGTACCCAGACCTTTTCATCCACCGGGTACTCCGGGAGGCTTCGGCCGGCGACGGCGGTGCGGCCGCAAGGAGACAGGAACTTCTCGCCAGGGCGGCCCACGCGGCACTTGTCTCTTCCGAGCGTGAACGGCTGGGGATGGAAATCGAACGCGAGGCGACGGCGGTGAAAAAGGCCGCATTTATGCAGGACAAGGTCGGCGAGGTTTACGGCGGCTTTATCAGCGGTGTTACCGCCTGGGGTCTGTATGTTGAACTGGAGAATTCGGTAGAAGGGCTGGTCCACGTACGGACCATGACCGACGACTTTTACGTCTACGACGAGCGGACTTATACTTTGACCGGGCGAAACACAGGTAAGAGCTACCGGTTGGGGGACGGGGTCGGGGTGAAGGTGCTCCGTGCTTCAACGGAAGACCGCACGGTGGAATTCGAACTCTTGACAGATGGAAACATAGTGTATTAAACTTTTCTCTGTATGATTACAAGTGCGATACCGCTGTTGTTTCGGAATTAGGAGGCGGAAGGAATGAAAACGTATATGGCCACATCCGCGGAGGCCGACCGGCGCTGGTACGTGCTGGACGCCGCGGGAAAGTCGCTGGGACGGCTGGCAACCGAGGCGGCGCGTATCCTGCGCGGGAAGCACAAGCCGATTTTCACCCCACACATTGATACCGGCGATCACGTAATCGTGGTAAACGCGGATAAGGTGGTCCTTACCGGCAATAAACTTCAGAAAAAGTTATACGTCCGCCATTCCGGGTATCCAGGGGGGCTCAAAACGATTAATTACGCCACCCTGATGAAGACAAGACCGGAAGCGGCTGTACGGAAGGCGATAGAGGGGATGCTGCCCCACAACCGCTTGGGCGACAGTCTGGCCCGCAAGCTGAAGGTTTACCGGGGACCGGAGCACCCGCACCAGGCGCAGAAGCCGGAATTAAGGGAATTCTAGGACGGCCCCTGGAGACTTAATGGGGTTGGTAACTAAGGTTTTGCAACATCTTCAAGGAGGGGTAAAGTGACTGAAGTTTATTTTTACGGTACCGGAAGGCGGAAGAACGCCGTCGCGCGGGTATTTCTCACGCCCGGCGAGGGCGCCCTGAAGATTAACGAGAGACCGGTCGACACTTATTTCGGGCGGAAGACACTCGAAGTTCTGATAAAGCAGCCTTTCGAAGTAACCGGTATGCTGGGCCGGTTTGACGTGCGGGCCAAGGTCTTCGGCGGCGGCGCGAGCGGTCAGGCGGGCGCGATGCGGCTCGGGATTGCCCGGGCTTTAATCCAGGCTGATCCGAACCTTAGACCGGTTCTAAAAAAGGCGGGTTTTTTAACCCGCGACCCACGCATGAAGGAGCGGCGTAAATACGGACTCAAGAAGGCCCGGCGCGCGCCACAGTTCTCCAAGCGTTAAAGGCCGGCGGCGCGGCGCCAGGGGTTTTGGTGTCGCTACGCCCATCGGGTTGTTCAAGCCGGTGACGACGGCAATCGAAGATGTAATTCATAAGCAATTGTCTATAACCTTAACCTGACGGGGTAGGAATTCGGGCTACGAATTCCTAATGTTTTTTTATAAGAAATCCTCGTCTGTCCAGCGCGTTTTGAAGCACGGAATACCCCTTCGTTTATCGGCGTAATCATTAGCAAAACGGTGCGAAAAGAGGGGTTTTTTGAAAAGGCGCAAAAACCGCCCTGCCCTGAAAACACTGGTATTGCTGGTCTGTGTATGCCTGCTGTTTATCGGCGCCGCCCGCACTTACGAGTTTGCGGTTACCGCCGCCGACCGGCGCGAGGTAGCGGCCCTTGCGCCGGTGCTGGTGGATAAACTGGTGGTAATCGACCCCGGGCACGGCGGCCCGGACCCCGGTGTCGTTCGCAACGGGGTGTGTGAGAAAGACATTACTCTTGACGTGGCGCTAAGGCTGGCGGCGTACCTCGAACAGGGGGGCGCCCGGGTCCTGCTTACCAGGGATAAAGACTGCGACCTGGCGGACCCGGGGGCCAAGTCCCGCAAGCGGCAGGACCTTGAACGCCGGGTCGCGATGGCGAACGATAACAAGGCGGACATTTTCGTAAGCATCCACGTCAACAGCTTTCCCGGCGCAAACGAACACGGCGCCCAAACTTTTTCACAGCCGGACTGCACGGAAGGGCATGAACTTGCGCGGGCTATCCAACGCGAGCTTCAAACCCTTCTCCGAAATACCGACCGCGTAGCCAAGAAAGCTGATTATTTTACCGGGCGCACGACCAAAATGCCGGCGGTGGTGGTGGAAATCGGTTTCATAACCAACCCGCGGGAATTCCGGCTTCTTCAGGAATCCTCGTATCAGAGCAAGGTGGCTTTCGCTGTCTGCGCCGGGCTGGTGCGTTATTTCGCAGAGCAATCGGGAGCGGTCCCTTCGGTACAGTAATACAGTCACGAGTCACGAGTCGCGGGTTGCGGGTCGGAATTAAGTCCGAAGTCCAAAGTCGCAAGTCCTAAGTAAAAACTAGAAGGCAGAATACAGAAGTCAGAATATAGTTGTCGCGGGTCACGAGTTAAAAGTCTTAATAACTGTCAGCTTTCAGCCGTCAGCGATCGGCCTTGGATTCCGAATTCAAATTCTTTTCATTCTGTATTCTGAATTCTATATTCTGTATTCTGACGCTAAAGGTCTATCCGCCTGAGCTTTACTGAGGACTCAGGACCGTAAACTTCGAACTTCGAACGGACCCGGGTGCTATTCAGTATTAGCCCGAACGTTAACTTCTAGCGCTTCCCGTCGCGCTCCCTGCTGTACGGGAGCGGGATGTACTGTACAGAAGGGCGGCGCTGACCTGGTTGGGGGTAAAGTTCCATTAAGGCGTAAATTTCCCTGGGTAGTCTTGTCGTTACGGGAAGGCCGAGTTCTGTGAGTTGGTCGCATGTTATGGGGTAGTCGTGGGTAAAACGCCCGCTTGTCAGAAAGTGTGCAACGGCCCCCGCTTTTTCCGGGCCCATCTTTCGCTGCAGTAGGAACCGGACAAACTCTTCCACCTGTCGGATCGCCTTCCGGGAAATGTCGGCCAACACCATGGTGGTGTCATCAACCTTGTCGATCCCTTTTTGACGCACCGTTTCCAAAATCGAAGCGGCCGGATAGTTCCCTAGTTGCGGGTCTACGGGGCCGAGAACCGCATTTTCGTCCATCACGATTTCGTCTGCGGCTAAAGATACCATCGTCCCCCCGGACATGGCGTAGTGGGGCACGAAAACGGTAACTTTCGCCGGGTGCTTCTCCAGTGCGCGGGCAATCTGCTCGGCCGCCAGGACCAGGCCTCCGGGAGTGTGAAGCAGAAAATCGATCGGCATGTCTTCGGGAGTATAACGAATAGCGCGCAGCACGTGCTCTGAATCCTCAATATTGATGTAGCGGCTCAACGGAAGGCCGAGCAGGCTGATCAGTTCCTGCCGGTGGATCATCGTTATAACCCGGGAACCGCGGCTCTGTTCGATACTGCGGATCAGTCTGAGCCGCAGTATCTCCAGACGTTGCTGTTTGATCATCGGTAAAAACGCCGCGATGATAAGAATGCCCCAGATGATTTCGATAAAAGACACTGCCGCCATGTTTTTGACCCCTTGCTAAGGTTTTTGCGGTGGGAATTTCCTTGTTTTATTTTGTCCGGAGGAGAGGAATACAGCGCTGAAAAAGCGAAATATTACGAAACAAAGCCGAACATTATTATACCAGCATTCCCAGGAGAGGGCAAGCATGATAAAAGAGGGGTAGGGATAATGTTACCAGCAGCAGATATTGAATCGGTCGTGATTTACGCGGTAAACAGGGGATATATCGCGGGGCTGGCGGAAATGTACGCGGAAGTACCGGAAAAAGAGTGCGCGGACTGTACGAAGTGCTGCAGCCTCGTGCCCCGGGCCACTTTCACCGAGTACCTGAACGCCTATCGTTACCTCAAGGCGCAGCCGAAGGACATACAAGACGGTGTTCTGCGGAGAACGGTGGAATTCTTTTTTCTGGAGCTTGCCGACCCCGGGCGGCGCTGTCCTTTCGACAGTCCCGAAGGCGGTTGCCTCATTCGCCCGGTACGGCCGTTTGAGTGCCGCCTTTTCGGGATGTTAAGTCAAGAAGACTACGACGAGGCCGAACAGAAGCGGCTCGCCCAGATACAGGAGATCATGACGGCTTTCCGTAACGAGTACGGCATCGAACTCCCTGAGGCGGTTCTTACCCCGCGGCCGTACTGTGACAGGACCGGGGCTGCAAACGGCTCTTCAATTTCCATGGCCGACGCCGACATGGTCCGGATGCGTTTGTTATCCCACGATATGAATCTTGTTGCGCCGGAGCATGTTTTCAGAAAAGCAACTTATCTGCCTCTGCCTGTCCACCTGGCTATGACCGTGCTTAATCCCGGTATCCGCGGCAAGCGCGTGGAAGTTGTCCAGGAATTCCTCCAGGGGTCCCGCACGCTCCTTGATAAATACGCCGCGCGTGCCGAAAGTTTCCGTTTTTAGCGCGGATGGGAATTGCAGGCCTTTTTGTGACAGCGTTCATTGTCGCCCTTACGGGGGCGATGATGCCCGGACCGCTGCTAACGGTAACGGTCGCCGAAACCGTCCGCAGGGGTTTCTGGGCGGGGCCGCTCCTTATTGTGGGGCACGGCATCCTGGAGGCCTTACTCGTGACGGCCCTGGCCCTCGGGTTAGGACCTGTTATCGCCAGGCAAGGGGTCGTCACCGGTATCTCGCTTATCGGGGGCGGCTTCCTGTTGTGGATGGGGCTGACAATTATGCGGGATACCTTCAGGGGGCGGGTGGTCCTAGACCTGCAAAACGCCGCGTCACAAGTACCGCTGAAGAAGGGGTATGCTAACAGCGGGTACGCCGCGGTGAGTGGTACCCCGTTACCGGGAAAAGAAGTCCCTGTTCCATACAGGGCGGATCAACGGAAGCTGAAAGCCCCCGCCGCAGGCCGCCTTATCGGTCTCGGGGCGGCGGTAAGTCTTTCGAACCCTTACTGGAGCCTGTGGTGGGCTACAATAGGCGTTTCCTACATGAATATGGCAATGCACGCGCAGGGGCTGGGCATCGTTGTTTTCTTCGGCGGTCATATTCTGGCGGACCTGGCCTGGTACACGGCGGTCAGCGGCGCCGTATCGGGCGGGAGGCGTTTTCTGAGCCCGGGGCTTTACCGGGGAATACTGGCGCTAGCAGGTTTTTTCCTCATAGGGCTGGCAGGATATTTCGTAGTCAGCGGTCTTGGCTTGTAGTAGTGGGTTCGGTTAACGTAATAAAGGAGGGCGTATGTCATCCAAAAGCGCAAAAGGAAAAGTTCAAAACGGAAATCCGCGCCATAACCCGGTGCGCGGCGCCGGGGCGGTCGTAACCGGAGGGATCGTTCCCCACCCCCCGATTATGGTACCGGAAGTGGGCGGTACGCAGGCACGTAAAACCCGCGTGACTCAGGACGCGCTTTTGGAATTGGGCCGGCGGATCTGCCGCAGCGGGGCGGAAACAATGGTCTTCATTTCACCTCACGGCCCCGTGCTCTGGGACGCGGTCGGAGTGGTTAACCGGGCGCAGCTTGAGGGGAACCTGGGCCGGTTCGGCGCGCGGGAGGTTGCTTTTACCCTCCATACCGACTCGACGCTGCTACAGGTACTGCTTGAGCAACTCGCGGTACTCGGCGTACCCAATGCGGAGATTGGGGAGGCGGACGTTTACCGGCTGGACCACGGGATTACCGCGCCGCTTTACTGGCTCAGAAAGGCCGGCGTTGACTTGCCCGTTGTTGCTTGCGGGACCGCTTTTATATCGCCCTCACGCCTTTACGGTTTCGGGGTGGCGGTCCAGCGGGCGGCGGTATTATCGGGCCGGAACGTGGCGGTGGTCGCCAGCGGTGATCTTTCCCACCGGTTATTGCCGGAAGCGCCGAACGGCTATGACCCTTACGGGCCGCTCTTCGACCGGCGTATTAAAGAAATCGTTGCGGCGGCGGACCCGATGGCGATGATCGGACTCGACCCGTTACTCGTCGAGCGTGCGGGCGAGTGCGGGTACAGGCCGATGATCATGCTGTTCGGCGCTTTCGATGGGTTTGTCTTAGATGCGGAGGTCTTGTCGTATGAGGGGCCTTTTGGGGTGGGGTACATGGTCGCCGGCCTCACACCGGGCCGCGAAGACAGAGGGCGGCTTTATTTGGAACAACTGGTCCGGGAGGCGGAAGCAAGAATTAAGACCGAAAGCTTTCTGGTACGCATAGCCCGGAAAGCGATTGAGCAACATTTAAAGTTCGGCAGGCGGGTTGAGGTGCGGGAGATACCTCCCGAATTCAACCGGCGGGCGGCGGTATTTGTATCACTCAAAAAAGGCGCTGCTTTGAGGGGCTGCATCGGTACGGTCGAACCATCACAGCCGGACCTTGTCCGAGAGGTTGTGGAGAACGCCGTAAGTGCGGCTACGCGCGACCCGCGGTTTGATCCCGTGGGTCCGTCCGAGGTCCAGGACCTGACCATTTCGGTCGATGTGCTGGGAGAACTGGAGCCGGTAAGCGGCCTTGAAGAGCTTGACCCGAAGCGATACGGCGTTGTGGTATCCAGCGGGTCCGGACGGGGTCTTCTGCTTCCCGATCTGGAGGGGGTGGACACGCCGGAGCAGCAGGTGTCCATCGCGCGGCGAAAAGCCGGTATCAGCGCCGGCGAACCGGTCCGCATCGAGCGGTTCGAAGTGATCCGATACTATTAGAAGCAATCAGCAATCAGCGGTAAGCAGTCAGTAGTCGAAACCGAGTGCCGGTAAAAACCAGTGTTCTTAGCTGAAAGCTGACGGCTGATGGCTGACAGCCGGCGATTGAAAAGGAGGCCGAATGCGCGAGGCCCTGTATTACCGGAAGAAAAAAGGCAATGTTATCACGTGCGAACTCTGCCCGAAGCGGTGCGCTATCAAGGAGGACCGGACGGGGTTTTGCCGGGTCCGGGAAAACCGGGGCGGCGTGCTTTACGCGCTTAACTACGGCCGGTGTTCTTCCTGTTCCGTGGACCCCATGGAAAAAAAACCGCTGTACCACTTTTACCCCGCGCATACAATATTATCTTTCGGCACATACGGCTGCAATCTCCGGTGCGGTTTCTGCCAGAACTGGGAGATCGCCCACGGTTCACCGCGAACTGTAACAGTGGCCCCCGAAGCGGTGGTACCGATGATAAAGGCCCAAGGGCCGCGCTGTGTGGCTGTCGCATACACTTACTCCGAACCCCTGGTCTGGTATGAGTTTGTTTACGACACCGCCCGGCTTGTCAAGACGGCGGGGTTCAAAAACGTGCTGGTTACCAACGGCATGATCAACGAAGCGCCGTTCAGGGAGCTGCTGCCGTACATAGACGCCGTGAACATAGACATTAAGGCCTTTCGCGACGAGTATTACGTCAAATATTGCGCGGGGCGGCTGAAGCCGGTGCTGGAAACCGTGGCCCGGGCGCGCGAGAGCTGCCATGTCGAAGTCACAACGCTGATCGTCACCGGTCTTAACGATTCGGAAGAAGAACTCCGGGAACTGGCGGCGTGGCTGGGGAGCCTTGACCCGGATATCCCGCTTCACTTTTCCCGTTATTTCCCCAACTTCGAGCTGGACCTGCCTCCCACACCGCCGCAAACGCTTTACCGGGCACGGGAGTTGGCGCAAAAACATTTGCGCTACGTTTACCTGGGAAACATTCGAGACGGGGATGCGGGCAACACCAACTGCCCGGACTGCGGTGCGATCGTGGTGCGGCGGGAAGGGTATATGGCACGCGCTGCGGCTTTCAAAGACGGCAAGTGCGCCCGGTGCGGTACCGCGATTCCTATAGTCGGGACGGTCTGGCAGTCCTGACGGCGGGAGCGGGTTTTAAGGACCGGCTATGCCAGGGGCGGGCGATGGGAAAAATATTTTTCCCGCCCTGTTGTATTTTTATACATTAGTATGTATAATTATTGATATCGAGGTTGGATTCTGGCGGTGAAATAAATGATTAAAGTAGGGATCGTGGGGGCGACGGGTTACACCGGCGCCGAATTGGTCCGGATTCTCAGCCGGCACCCGGAGGTGGAGTTGGCGGTCCTGACTTCCCGGAGTTACGAAGGGGAGGAAATGGCGGGTGTTTTCCCTCATCTGACCGGTTTTACGGACCTGAAGCTGGTCCCTTTTCAGAAGGAGAAGCTTGCCCTGGAGTGCGATGTGGTATTTACCGCCCTTCCACACGGGTACACGGCGTCCATGGCCGGGGAAGTACTGGCGAAGGGGAAGAAGCTCATCGATCTCGGTGCGGACTTTCGCTTCCGCGATGCGCGGGTCTATGAAGAATGGTACGGGGTCAAGCACGAAGCCCCCGCGCTTTTGGCGGAGGCGGTTTACGGCCTGCCGGAACTTTATCGCCAGCAGCTTAAGGGCGCCAGACTGACGGCCAATCCGGGGTGCTACCCCACGGCGTCGCTCCTCGGTTTGGCGCCGCTCGTGCGCGCGGGAGCCATAGTACCCGAGAACATTATTATAGACGCCAAATCAGGGGTTTCGGGCGCCGGACGTAAGTTGAACCTGCGCGTGCACTACGCCGAGGTCAACGAGAACCTCCAGGCGTATAATGTGGGACGGCACAGGCATACGCCGGAAATCGAGCAGGAACTTTCCGCCGCGGCGGGCACGGAATTGAGGATATCCTTCACGCCGCACCTGGTCCCGCAAACGCGGGGTATTCTTGCTACTATATATACCGAAATGAAAACGGTAATTACTACGGCGGCGCTCCTCGACATTTACCGTGATTTCTACCGGCATGAACCTTTCGTTCAAGTACTGCCGGAAGGGAACTTTCCCCAGACCAAGAGCGTTGCCGGCTCGAATTACGTCCACCTTGGCGCGGTGGCAGACCCCCGCACCGGACGCGCGGTAATTCTGGCGGCGCTTGATAACCTGGTTAAAGGAGCTTCAGGTCAGGCGGTGCAGAATCTGAACTTGATGTTCGGTCTTGCCGAAACCACGGGACTTGAGTTTCCGGGGCTTTTTCCATAATACAAAGGAACGGCCGTCGATAACCTTCGTGTAACAAATACACGCCTGCGCCAATACCAGTAAGATTAAGTTGTTGAAAAACATATTTTTAGGCGGGGGGATGGGAGTTTCTATGGAATGGGCCGCGGGCGGCGTGACGCTGCCTCAGGGTTTCAGGGCGAGCGGTGTGGCCGCCGGACTAAAAAAAGCGAAAAAGGACCTGGCGCTGCTCGTAAGTACGGTGCCGGCCGCTGCGGCCGGGGTCTTTACCGCCAATCTGGTGAAGGCGGCCCCGCTGTTGGTCACGGCGGAGCGCCTGCGAAAAGGCACGGCCCAGGCGTTAATCGTTAACAGCGGCAACGCCAACGCCTGTACGGGTACTGAGGGTTACGCCGATGCTGTGGCCATGGCGGGCATGGCGGCGGCGGCTTTACAGTTGCCGGAAGAACTGGTGCTGGTGTGTTCAACCGGAGTAATCGGCCGGCGTTTGCCGTTGGCCAAGATCGAGGCGGCGGTACCGGCTGCGGCGGCCGCCGTGAGAAAAGCCGGGCACGACGCGGCCGAAGCAATTTTAACGACCGACACGGTTGTGAAGGAAGCGGCGGTGCGCTTTTCCATGGGCGGGCGCCCGTGTGTCATCGGCGGAATGGCCAAGGGGTCGGGCATGATCCACCCTAATATGGCGACCATGCTGGCCTTTTTAACCACGGACGCGGCCATTGAGGCCGGCCTCCTGCGCCGGGCGCTGAAAGAAGCGGTGGACCAGTCTTTTAATATGATTACGGTCGACGGGGACAGCAGCACAAACGATATGGTCCTGGTATTGGCCAACGGTTGCGCCGGCAACCCGGTAATTTCCGGTCCGGGGCTGGAATACCAAACTTTCGCTGAAGCACTGACGGCGGTGGCCGTTGCGCTGGCCAAAAAGGTGGCGCGCGACGGTGAGGGCGCGACAAGGCTAATCGAGGTGCAAGTTAAAGGGGCGCGGACGCTTAACGACGCCCGGACGGCGGCGCGGGCGATCGCCGGCTCAAACCTCGTCAAAGCGGCGGTTTTCGGTCGCGACGCCAACTGGGGCCGGATAATTTGCGCCGCAGGATATTCCGGCGCGCTTTTTGACCCTTCAGCCGTGGACATCTTTTTGGGCGCCGAGCAGGTGGCGCAGGACGGGGCGGGACTTCCCTTTTCCGAGGAACGGGCCGGTAGGGAGCTTGCACAAGATCCGGCGCTTATCACGGTCGATTTCAAAGAAGGCGATTATTCGGCTACGGCGTGGGGATGCGACCTCACGTACGATTATGTTTCCATAAACGCCAGTTATCGAACGTAATTAGTCGCAAGTCGCGAGTAGCGGGTCAATCCTCAGTTCAAGCTGATGCGGCGCGAGTTCCGGGTCAGGACCCTAATGGTCCATTCGTCTTAGCTCAACCGGGGACTGAGGAGAGGACTAAGGACTGAGGACTTATAACAGGGGACTTATAACTTAGATTTGTGAGGGAAACAAAAATGGTTCTGACGGCGGTAGAGAAAGCCGGGATTCTGGTAGAGGCCCTGCCGTACATCAAGCAGTTCTACGGTAGAATTATCGTGGTCAAGTACGGCGGGCACGCGATGTTGAACTGCGAACTGAAAGAGGCGGTATTGACCGACCTGGTCCTCATGAAATACGTGGGAATGCACCCGGTCGTTGTTCACGGCGGCGGGCCCGAGATTAATAAAATGATGAAGCGGCTTGGCAAAGAGTCTTCGTTTGTCAACGGCCTCCGGGTAACCGACGCCGAAACAATGGAAATAGTAGAAATGGTTCTCGGCCGGCTGAACAAGGAGATCGCCGCCCTCATCAACCGCCTCGGCGGGCGTGCCGTCGGCCTCTGGGGCAAGGATGCAAGCCTGTTCACAGCTGTAAAGAGGCCCGGTGTAGTCTGGTCCGCGGATGGAACGAAAACCGAGCAGGACATCGGCCTTGTGGGCGAAATAACAACTGTTAACCCCGAACTGCTTTTCAGCGTGCTCAAGCAAGGTTACATTCCCGTGGTGGCGCCCATCGGGCTGGGTCCCGAAGGGGAGGGGTACAACATCAACGCCGATACCGTGGCGGGAAAAATCGCGGAAGCTCTCGGCGCCGACAAACTTATCATCCTGACGGACGTAGAGGGAATTTTAAGCAACCCGCAGGATAAGCATTCGGTAATCTCCGAAATCAAACTAGGGGAAATTCCGGCGTTCATCGCCACCGGCAAGATATCCGGAGGCATGATCCCCAAACTGGAATGCTGCCGGGCGGCGCTCGAGGGCGGCGTAAAGACCGCGCATATCCTGGACGGCAGAGTCCTGCATGCAATTCTCCTCGAGGTTTTCACCGATGAGGGTGTGGGCACGATGGTAGTACCGTAGAAACAGTAGTCAGTAGGCAGTAGTCGGTATACAGAAGTTAGTAGTAAGCGAGAAGTCTCAGATTCGCTGTCTTTTTTCTGGATTCTGAATTCTGACTACTGGATTCTTGGCTAATAAATACTACCCAATGTTTAATTACGGGAGTGGTTGAGAAGTGGAACATCCTCACGGTTTACCCCAGAACGGAATCATTCAACTTGCTGAAAAATATATAATGAAAACGTATGCCCGTCTGCCCCTGGTGCTCGCAAGGGGCGAAGGCGCGCGGGTTTGGGATGAAAAGGGCAGGGAGTACCTTGATTTTGTAGCCGGTCTTGCGGTAAACTCGCTGGGACACTGCCATCCGCGGGTTGTGGCGGCCATTCGAGAGCAGGCCGGCCTTTTGATGCACTGTTCGAATCTTTACTACAGCGGGCCGCAGGTGTCCCTTGCCCAATTTCTTATCGAACGTACTTCTTTTGACAACGTGTTTTTCTGCAACAGCGGCGCCGAAGCAGTAGAGGCGGGGCTCAAGCTCGCACGCAAGTATGCGTATAAAAAAAGGGGCCCCGGCTGTTTTGAGATCGTTACGGCCCAGGGTTCTTTCCACGGCCGGACTTACGGGGCCGTTACGGCTACGGGGCAGCCGAAGTACCACGAGGGTTTCGAACCGATGGTACCGGGATTCAAGTACATACCCTTCAACGATACGGCGGCCCTCCGTGAAGCGGTGACCGGTAAAACTGCGGCTGTCCTGCTTGAACCCGTTCAGGGGGAAGGTGGCATATACCCGGCTTCCCCGGAATTTTTAAAGGCGGCGCGGGACGTTACGGCGAAAACCGGCACGGTATTGATTTTTGACGAAATTCAGTGCGGCCTTGGGCGGACCGGGCGTTTTCTGGCTCAGGAACACTACGGCGTGACCGCCGACGTTACCTGCCTCGCCAAGGCTCTGGGCGGCGGTTTTCCGATAGGAGCGCTCTTGAGTACCGGTACGATCGCCACGGGCTTTAGCCCGGGCGATCATGCTTCGACCTTCGGCGGCAATCCGTTGGCCGCCGCCGCGGGTTTTGCCGCCCTTCAGGCGCTGGTGGAGGAGAAATTAATTGAAAACGCCGGCGCCGCCGGTAAATATTTAAGAGAACGACTGGCGGCGCTCGGGGAGGAAACGGGATTAATCCGTGAGGTAAGGGGATTGGGTCTGATGATCGGCGCGGTGACTTCGGTTCCCGCTAAAAAGGTGGTCACCGAATGCCAGGTCCGGGGGCTGATTGTCAACGCGGTGAAAGACGACACGCTCCGCTTTGTGCCGCCGCTCAACATCGTCCGCGAAGACGTAGACCAAGCGACCGGCATCTTAAAAGAGGCGCTGCTGGCGGCCGCTTGTGCTGCCGGTGACGACTCAGTTAAAAAGAACGGTTAGGATACCGGAGCCAGGCGAGTCAAGAAAGATTGACCACAGAGACACAAATAATAAAGTCCTCAGTCGAAAGTCCCCAGTCCTCAGAGGAGGAAACGAAGTCGGAAGTCCCGGTCCCTGTTCCGGACTTAGGACGCAGGACATAGGACTTCGGACTTGAATATTTGCCTCTGTGGTGCCCAGCACTCAACTTGCTGATTTAAGACGCGGCGTTCTAAGTCGCATTGTGTACAACGATGTAAAGTAGTTTTAACGTACCGTTGAGTGCTGGGTGGTTCCGGCTTATCCGGGTTAGGAGGAGGGGTTATAATGTATACCTCGCTAAGAAAAAGGTTTTACAGAAGGCATCTTCTGTCCCTCAAGGATGTTTCGGGGGAGGAAATCATGGCCATAATCAATTTCGCCCTTGAACTTAAAGAGGCCAAGTCCAGGGGGGAAACATTCACTTTTTGCATAGGCAAAACTCTGGCCATGATCTTTCAGAAGCCTTCCACCCGGACGCGGGTTTCCTTTGAGGTTGCCATGTACCAACTCGGGGGCCACGCGCTTTACCTTAACGCCGTGGATCTGCAGCTCGGCAGGGGTGAAACCGTCGGCGATACGGCGAGGGCTCTGTCCCGTTATGTGGACGGTATCATGATCCGTACTTTCGACCAACAGGATGTAGAGGCTGTGGCCTCCGGAGCGACCGTACCGGTGATTAACGGCCTGACCGACCGGGAACACCCGTGTCAGATCCTCGCGGACCTGATGACTATTTTCGAACACAAAAAGCGGCTCGCTGGTTTGAAGCTCGCCTGGGTGGGAGACGGCAACAACGTCTGCCATTCGCTGTTGCTGGCCTGTCCGAACGTCGGCATGGACATTCACGTGGCCAGCCCTCCGGGCTATGAACCGCTCCCGGATATTATCGCCGCAGCCCGTGCTGCGGCTAAGAACAGCAAGGTCGATATCACCGCGGACGCGGTAGCGGCGGTACGCGACGCGGACGTCGTGGTTACAGACACCTGGGCCAGTATGGGACAGGAAGGTGAGCACGGGCGCAGGGTGAAGATATTTCAGGAGTACCAGGTAAACAGCGGTCTTGTGGGCCATGCCAAGCCCGATTTTATTTTTTTGCACTGTCTCCCCGCACACCGCGGTGAGGAGGTTCTTGACGAAATTATCGATGGGCCTGCGAGCCGCGTATGGGACGAGGCGGAAAACCGGCTTCACACCCAAAAAGCGTTGCTGGCTTTGTTGCTCTGATTTATCCAGCACTCAACTCTGACATATGGAAAACGTTTATTTTCAAAAGTAAAAATGCTGGCGAACGGCATCTTGCTGAATCCCGGCTTGAGTGCTGGACAGAATTCAGTAGTCAGTAGTTAGAAGACCATATTTTTTAAGTTATGATTGAGCTGACGGATCTTTTGGGTCCGTTCAAAGTTCAACATTCTACTTTAAACAACAGATATAAATAACAGAAAAATGTTTAAGTAGTCAAAGCGGACAGAGGTTAAACTCATAATTGGAACTCCGGACTTTGGACTTGTTATTGATGACTTCTTTATTCTGGATTATGACTTCTGTCTTCTGAATTCTCTCTAATGAGGAGATTGCCGATGACCAAAAAAATTGTACTGGCTTATTCCGGGGGGCTTGACACGTCGATTATTATTCCCTGGCTGAAGGAGAACTTTGGTTACGACGTCGTGGCTATGACCGCCGACCTGGGGCAGGGCGAAGAACTTGACGCGGTGCGGGAAAAGGCGCTGAAAAGCGGCGCGAGTAAGGTTTATATCGAGGATGTGCGCGAAGAGTTTCTAACGGATTATGTTTTTCCTACTTTACGTGCCGGAGCGGTGTATGAGGGGAAGTATCTTTTGGGCACTTCGATGGCGCGTCCCCTAATTGCCAAGAAACTGGTGGAAGCGGCGCACAGGGAAGGCGCCGGCGCGGTGGCGCACGGCGCTACCGGCAAAGGAAACGACCAGGTGCGTTTCGAGGTCAGTGTCAAAGCATTGGACCCCGGCCTCGAAGTCATCGCCCCCTGGCGATTGTGGGACATACGTTCACGTGAAGAAGCGATCGGCTATGCAGAGGCCCGCGGCATACCGGTGCCGGTCACCAAAGAACGCCCTTACAGTATGGACCGTAACATCTGGCATCTCAGCCACGAGGGCGGGGGCCTGGAGGACCCGGGGAACGAGGCCCCTGACGACATCTGTATCATGGTCACCCCTCCCGAGAGAGCGCCTGACGAACCTTTATACCTTGACCTTGGGTTTGAGGCCGGCACTCCCGTAACTATTAATGGTGTCCGACTCGACCCGGTCGCGCTCGTCGAACGGTTGAATGCCGTGGCGGGGGCTAACGGCGTCGGCATTGTGGACATGGTCGAGAACCGGTTGGTGGGCATGAAGTCCCGCGGTGTTTATGAAACTCCGGGCGGGACGGTGCTTTTTTACGCCCTCAGAGAGTTGGAGCGGTTGACTTTGGACAGGCTTACACAGCACTTCAAAGAGGGTGCGGCCGGAAAGTACGCGGAACTGTTGTACGACGGCCTCTGGTTTTCGCCGCTCCGGGAAGCCCTGGACGCGTTTATGACGGTGGTATCCCGGACGGTAACCGGAAGGGTACGCGTCAAGATGTACAAGGGAAATATCGCTACGGCCGGCGTATGGTCGGCCCATTCACTTTATGTCAAGGACCTCGCCACCTTCGAGCGTGACGAAATGTACAATCAGAACGACGCTGCGGGTTTCATTAACCTGTTCGGCCTGCCTTTAAAGGTGCGGGCGCTGGTGGAAAAGGCGGCCGGCAAAGGGAAGGCGGAGGGATGAAGGATAAAAAAAGTCCTCGGTCCTTAGTTCAAGCTAATATGGCGCGAATTACGGGTCAGTTCGAAGTTCACAGTTCAGCTAACGCTGCATGAATTATGGGTCGGTTTGAAGTTAGGGAATCCCAAACCGTGAACCGTGAATTCAAAGCTATCAGCTTTTGGCTATCAGCTATGGTTGAAGCAGTCTAACAATCATCACTGATGGCTGACGGCTGACGGCTGATGGTTATTTGAGCCTAACGTCGAACGTTTATTTTGGAGAGGAGGGAAAAGTGTGGGCAAGCTTTGGGGCGGCCGTTTTCGGAAGGAAACGGACCGGTGGGTAAGGGCCTTCGGCGATTCCTTGAGCTTCGATTTCCGTCTTTGGCCTTACGAACTTCGGGCGAGCGAGGCGCACGCCCGGATGCTCGTCCAAGTTGGGGTTCTTAGCGCGACCGAGGGGGATACCATACTTAAGGGAATCCAAAAAATTCGCCGCGAATTCATGGAAGGTAAGGTTGAGCCGACAGGGGAGGAAGACATTCACTCGCTGATCGAAACGCTGCTTGTTAAGTGGGCGGGGGAAGTGGGCAAGAAGCTCCACACCGGCCGGAGCCGGAACGACCAGGTCGCCACCGATCTCAGGCTTTACCTCAGAGATGAAACTCTGTCGGTTCGTGAATTGCTTTTTGAGTTGCGGCTCGTGCTGGTCGACCTGGCGGCGCAGCACTGTGAAACACTGATGCCGGGTTTTACGCACCTTCAACCCGCCCAACCGGTAAGTTTCGCCCATCACCTCCTGGCATACTACGAAATGTTCACCAGGGATGACCAGCGGTTTCAGGACTGTCTCCACCGGATTAACGTCTTACCCCTTGGAGCCGGCGCTTTAGCCGGGACGACGTTTGTGCTTAACCGGGAAGCCGCAGCCGCAGAACTCGGTTTCGGGTCGGTCACCCAGAACAGCATGGACGCGGTCAGCGACCGGGACTTCGTGGTTGAGTTTTGCGCTGCGGCTTCAATGACAATGGTTCATTTAAGCCGGTTCTGTGAGGAACTCATCCTTTGGAGTACGCCCCAGTTCGGGTTCATCGAACTTGACGACGCCTACACCACGGGATCGAGCATGATGCCGCAAAAGAAAAATCCGGATGTCGCCGAACTTTGCCGCGGTAAAACCGGGCGGGTGATCGGCAATCTAACCGCGATGCTGGCGGTTCTGAAAGGTTTACCGCTTACGTATAACAAGGACATCCAGGAAGACAAGCCGTTGCTTTTCGACACCGTAGACTCATTAAAGAGGTGCCTTGACGTATTCACTTCAATGGTCCTTACGATTACGGTTAACCGCGACAGCATGAGCGCTGCCGCAACGCAAGGATTATTGAACGCGACCGACCTCGCGGAGTATCTTGTGCGCAAGGGCTTGCCTTTTAGGGAAGCACACGGGGTTGTCGGCGAGATAGTGTTTTATTGCCTGGAGCATGGCAAACGGCTTGAGGAATTGGACCTTGAAGAATATCACCGGTTTTCATCCATTATCGAAGAAGACGTTTTTCGGGCCGTGGCACTTCAGGAAGCCCTCAAAGCCCGGCAAATTTTGGGCGGGCCGGCGCCGGAAACTGTACAACGGCGAATTGAAACAATCTTAAAAGATTTTTCAAAAACTGATTGACATTAGGAGAACTTTTAGTTAAGGTAATAGTGTAAGTTATTTCTTTCACAATGCCTTTTCGTAGAACGGCCATTGCAAGTGGGGTGACCTACCAATGAGTAATCTGACTGAGGCTTTTCGGGTTATCAAGGAGGCGGGTTGCAAGCTGGTTCCCGTGCCGGGTACCAAATGGTACGAAATCAGCGCTCCTGACGGTTGGGCCGTACTGGTCAAAGAAAAGGACATTATCGGTGTCCTGGGTTCGGGCGGCGCGGAACAGGTCAAGGAGCGGCTGCGTAAAGCGGACCTTGTGACCGCCTCCGTACCTTATTCTTGAGTTCAAGAATCACTTTCTGTTCCTTAACTATAAACCCCCATCCCTTAGGCCAGTTCGACTGGCCCTATTTTTTTCCTTTGGAAGGTTGCTTGTACATTCTTTCTCCTTGACAGTGAGCCCAAGAAATTGTAAAATTTCACCCGATTTCCAAATCAAACAGGAGGCAGGTTTATGTATAAATTAGCGGTCATTCCGGGCGACGGCACGGGTCCCGAACAGATCAGGGAAGGGATTAAGGTGTTAACGGCTGTTGCGGAACATGAAGGGTTCAAGTTTGAAGCCGTAACATACGACTTCGGCGGGGAGAGATACCTGCGGACCGGCGAGACATTGCCGGATAGCGCCCTCGAGGAGTTACGGGGATTTGACGCCATCTATCTCGGCGCTATCGGGCATCCGGAAGTGAAGCCGGGCATTTTGGAGCAGGGAATTTTGTTACGCCTCCGTTTTGAACTGGACCAGTACGTGAACTTGCGCCCGGTAAAGCTTTATCCAGGTGTTCAAACACCTCTCAAGGACAAGGGGCCGGATCATATCGACTTTGTGGTAGTCAGGGAGAATACGGAAGGGTTATACTGCGGCGCGGGGGGCTTCCTAAAGCGCGGTACACGCGATGAAGTGGCTATTCAAAATTCGATTAATACCTATAAAGGGGTAGAGCGCTGCCTGAGATACGCATTTGATTACTGCCGCCTGCGGAATAAAAGGAGAAAGGTGACGCTCTGCGGTAAAACAAACGTGCTCACCTATGCCTTTGACCTTTGGGAACGGGTCTTTTCCGCTCTCGGTATGGAGTATCCGGACGTTGAACGCGATTACGCGCACGTAGACGCTACCTGCATGTGGATGGTAAAAAACCCGGAATGGTTCGATGTTATTGTAACGGACAACATGTTCGGTGATATTATCACGGACCTCGGCGCGATAATTCAGGGCGGCATGGGCATCGCCGCCGGAGGAAATATCAACCCTGAAGGGGTTTCCATGTTCGAGCCGATCGGCGGATCGGCCCCCAAGTATGCAGGCCGGAACGTTATCAACCCGCTTGCGGCGATTTGCGCCGGCGGCATGCTTTTGGAGCAGCTTGGGGAGAGACGCGCGGCCTCAATGGTCGAAAAAGCAGTTGCAGCGGTATGCGCCGAACATCTGAAAAGTATGACCGCGGGGAGGATGGGGTACTCAACGAACGAAGTGGGAGACCTCGTAGTCAGGTATTTGAAGTGAAGCCCGGCAGCGTCGACTTCTGTTATCGCCGCGGCTCGTTTTTGCGGACTTGCGCAGCTCACCGTAGGGAGAAACGACAGCGGCAGAGCATTAACCCGACGTCTAACTGTTGCAATATTCTCAGGACGGAACGTAAAAAATGAGTTTCTCACTGTATACGACTGACGGCCGATGACCGACTTCTGATAAGCGTCTCCTATACCTTGCTTTTCCGGTCGATTCTGCTATAATAAATGTTGCGGAAGTAAGGTACCAGGGAGTTTCACCCTGGTTCTCTTTTTGGTCCAAGGTTTAGAAGCGCGTATTAAAAGGGATGGACTTATTCGCGCCGAATAATCATTTATTTTAAGAGCACAAAATGCTGGACGGGAGGACTTGGATGGAGGTCACGTCGGAACGCTTGGAGAAAAGTGTTGTTCTCTTAGAAGTTAAGGTCGAAAAGGAGCAGTTCAGTAAAGCGGTTGACCGTACTTACCGGAAAGTGGCGAAGGACGTAATGATTCCCGGTTTTCGTAAGGGAAAGGTGCCGCGTGTTGTCCTGGAACGTTATGTAGGTAAGGATAAACTTTACGAGGAAGCCGCATCGCTGATGCTGGGGGAAGCTTACCCCGAAGCGGTGAAGGACGCCGGCATAGAACCGGTTTCTCAGCCGGAGGTGGAAATCGTCCAGGCCGAAGAAGGAAAACCGCTTGTTTTTAAGGCCAAAGTCGAGGTGAAACCTGAGGTTAAACTCGGGGAGTACAAAGGGCTTGAAGTTGAACGTCCCGAAGTGAGTGTGACTCCCGATGATGTAAACCTTGAACTTGAGCGGTTACGCGACCGTTACGCCCGTCTGACCACCGTGGAAGACGGAAACGTCACCAAGGGGGACATCGTTACAATAGACTATAAGGGGACTGTTGATGGGAATATTTTTCCAGGAAGCTCCGCCGAAGGAAAAGAAATAGAAGCCGGCATGGGCTACTTAATTCCGGGTATAGACGAGGCGCTTATCGGGATGGGGACCGGTGAGAAGAAAAAAGTCACCGTCCGCATTCCGGCCGACTACCCTGATAATAACATCGCCGGTAAGGAGGCTGTTTTTCAGCTTAGTCTAAAGACAATTCGCCGCCGGAATCTAATGCCTATCGACGATGACTTTGCCAGGGAAGTGAGCGAGTTTGATACACTTGAGGAATTCAAAACGGACCTTGAGAATAAGTTGAGACAAGCCAGAAATGAACAAGCCGACCAGGCGGTGCGGCAGGAAATTGTGAATCGCGTAACGGAAAACGCCGAAGTTGAAATACCTGTTTCCATGGTAAATAACCAGGTTGAGGAAATGGTCGAAGACATGGTGACCACGGCTGAAGGTCGCGGCGTTGAAGCCGAGCGCTTTTTTAAACTCCTTAACGCTACTCCCGACGAGATGCGCCAGCGAATGCGGCCGGACGCGGAGCAAACGATAAAAACAAGGCTGGTACTGGACGCCGTTGTGAGGGCTGAAGAACTTGCGGTCGGGGACGAAGAAGTAAAAGAAGAGATTAATCGGTTCGCCGGGCTGTACCGACAAGACCCGGAGGAATTGCACCGGAGCCTTGAAGAGGGCGGCCGTATTGATGTGGTAAAGCAGAAGTTACTGCGGGAGAAGGCGGTTAAGCTCCTGGTGGACGGCGCGGTGATCAAGGAAGCGCCACAAAGGGAAGAAGTTCAAGAGCCCGAGCCCGCAGCAACGGAAAGCGCCGAGGCGACTAAAACGGCAAAAAAAGGTAAGAAAGCATAACATCCCCCTTTTTAAAAAGGGAGTTTAGGGTTTATGATAAGCAGGAGGAGTTGATATAACGTGTCTGGTTTAGTACCTATAGTTGTAGAACAAACCAATCGTGGCGAACGGGCTTACGATATTTATTCCAGGCTGCTCAAAGACCGGATAATATTTATCGGCGGCTCGATAGACGACTACATGTCCAATCTGGCAATCGCCCAACTGCTGTTTCTCGAAGCGGAGGACCCCGAAAAAGACATCCACCTGTATATCAATTCGCCAGGTGGGATTATCACCGCGGGAATGGCTATTTACGATACGATGCAGTACATACGCCCCGATGTCTCAACCATTTGTCTGGGGCAAGCGGCCAGTATGGGGGCTTTTCTCCTCGCTGCGGGAGCGAAGGGAAAGCGGTACGCGCTCCCATACGCAAGGATTATGATCCATCAACCTTTCGGCGGTATCCAGGGCCAGGCTACGGAAGTCGAGATTCACGCCAAAGAGATTTTACGCGCCAGGAGTATCCTCAACGACCTTTTATCGAAACACACCGCGCAACCGGTAGAGAAGATCAGGCTAGATACGGAAAGAGATTTCTTCATGTCCGCGCAGCAGGCTAAAGACTATGGGGTTGTGGACGAAGTGATAACGGTCAGGAAGAAGCAGGTAAGGTAAGCGAGGTGGAGAGTTAGTGTTTATGAACGATAAGGGGCATCTAAAGTGCTCGTTTTGCGGTAAACACCAGGACCAGGTAAAGAAACTTGTCGCCGGTCCGGGCGTTTATATTTGCGACGAATGCATTGAACTCTGCAACGAGATAATCGAGGAGGAACTCAGCGAGGACCTCGGGTCTGAGTTGCGCGATGTACCCACACCAAGGGAGATCAACGAGTTTCTCGACCAGTATGTCATCGGGCAAGAGCATTCCAAGAAGATTCTATCGGTGGCGGTATATAATCACTATAAGCGGATTAATCTGGGTGGAAAAATCGAAGAGGTCGAGTTGCAGAAAAGCAACATCGTCATGTTGGGCCCCACGGGGTGCGGTAAGACTCTGTTGGCCCAAACACTGGCCCGGATGCTTAACGTGCCGTTCGCCATCGCCGATGCCACATCACTCACCGAGGCTGGTTACGTGGGTGAGGATGTCGAGAACATTCTTCTGAAACTAATCCAGGCCGCCGACTACGACATTGAAAAAGCGGAAAAGGGTATTGTTTATATCGACGAGATTGACAAAATCGCGCGTAAATCAGAAAACCCTTCGATTACCCGCGATGTCTCGGGCGAAGGTGTCCAGCAGGCCCTGCTGAAAATCCTGGAAGGTACCGTGGCCAGCGTGCCGCCGCAGGGTGGTAGAAAACACCCGCATCAGGAGTTCATTCAGCTTGACACTACAAACATTCTGTTCATCTGCGGCGGCGCCTTTGAGGGTGTTGACAAAATCATTCAGAACCGGGTCAGTAAAAAGACGATGGGGTTCGGTGCGGAACTCGTCGTTCGGAAGGCGCAGAATGTCGGCCAGGTCCTCCGCCAGATCCTGCCGCAGGACCTTTTGAAGTACGGGCTTATCCCGGAATTCGTAGGCCGGCTGCCGATAATAGTAACCCTGGAGCCCTTGACGGAAGACGATCTGGTCCGGATACTCACCGAACCGCGGAACGCCCTGGTACGCCAATACGAAAAGCTGTTTGAAATCGACGGCGTGACGCTTGAGTTTCAACACGAGGCTTTGAAGGCGATCGCCCAGGAGGCCATCCGGCGAAATACCGGCGCGCGGGGGTTGCGAGCGATTTTGGAAGAGATCATGTTGAACGTGATGTACGACATACCTTCCCGGGGTGACGTTACGAAGTGCGTGGTTTCCCGGGATACCGTGGTCAAACACGAGCAGCCGCTGATCGTTACCGTGGACCGCAAGAAGAAGAAAGAGGGCGCGGTGTAAAGAGCGCCATGGACATACGTTCAGACAAAGCCGCCCGGAGAGGGCGGCTTTCTATTACGAGGCGACTTAAGCGCCGAAGATGTAAACAAGACAGTAATACAGACCGGCCGCGATAAACAAAAGCCCCGTAATTCTCCGGGCCCAGTACTCGACCTGGGTCAGCCGCTTGAAAACCTTACCCACGGACTGGGCGGCGAAAGCAAGGAGGAAAGCAAATACCAAAACCGGTAAAGCCGTCCCGATACCGTAAAGCGAAGGCATGAGCGCGTTTATGCCGTGCTTTAGCGCAAGCGGGATCAAGCTCCCGAAGAAAAGAGCCGCGGATACGGGGCAAAACGCCAGCGCGAAAACCATTCCCAGCAGCCCGGCACCCCATACGCCGCTTTTCCCGGCCCGCTGTTGCCACTTTTCACCCGCTAGTGATTTGCCCAGATTAAAACGGATCAATCCAAGGAGAAACATGCCTACCAGAATCAGAATGGGCCCGAGGAGCTTATTCATGTATTTCTGCAGGAAATAAGAGAGTTCGGGTATGGACAGCATACCGGCAACGATAAGCATTCCCAGGGCCAGATAAACAACCACCCTGCCCAGCGCGTAAAACAGCCCGGAAATCAGGACCTGCCCGGGACCTCCCAGGCGCCTGCCGATAAAAGAAACCGCAACCACGTTGGTGGTGAGAGGACACGGACTTATCGCGGTCAAAATCCCGAGCCACAGGGCCAGAAAGGCGTCGAGGAGCAACTCGTTCGTCAGTTGAATATCCTCCTCAAAAATAGTTCGAAGTTGACCTTAAACTGATGGACCATCCGGGTCCGTTCAAGGTTCAACGTTCAACGTTGATAAAAAGACCGAAGTTTAAGCAATTGAACCATGTTTCACTACCGGTGGCGACGATGAATCATCGGTGAGAACGACTCCCTCAAAAAACTAAAGTGAGATTAACCACCCGCCAAAAACAAACGTACCTCCTGCTCGATGTACCGGGCAAAAGCACTCTTATCGCCGAGAAGCAGCCACACTTGATCAAGATTTTTCCACTTTGTCTGCTTCCCGTCCCGCAGTTCGACAAGGACCACGGATTGGGAAAAAAGCCGGTAGTCCCTTATGAAGTGCTCATTTCCCGGTTCTTCGACGTTAACCACCTGCCAGAGCAGAAGTCCGTTTTTAAGCTCATTTGGGAACCCGTTTACGACAGCCTCACGGGCGTAGTTCTCGATGGTTACACATGGTGCGCACCGGGCAGTGGCCCGGAAATAGTAGGCTACAATCTTTCTTTGTCCTTCCGGCGCCGGTGGACCTCCCGACCGGTTGTCGGTTGCTTGTTTTCCTGTAGGCTTGGCGCCGGCGGCCCCTGATTGGAATTCACGGGCGAAAACATAGAACAGGCTTCCGGCGACAAAGACCAGGAGCGCTACGGCGGCCACTGTTGTCAGAGTACTCTTCTTTTCTGTATTCGTCTGGTTCTTCTTCAACCCGTATCCCTCATTCCGTCAACCATTTCTTGATCTCTTCCCGCGGCGGTACCCTGCCGCTTGTTTTTACCCGGCCGTCGACCACCAGGGCCGGGGTAACCAGCACGCCGTATTTAACAATTTCACCAATGTCACTGACTTTTTCCACCGCTAAGGGCAGATTCAGCTCATCTACCACCCGGCGCACCAGTTCATCCAAAGCCTTACATTTGGGGCAACCGGGTCCCAGGACTTTTACTTCGCGCATGAATAACACCTCCCGAAAGAAAGTTGACAATACAGAATATAGAATTCAGAATATTGAAGACTTGGGACTCGGGACTTATAACTCAATCACATCGTTCAAAGCGCGCCGTAGATCATCCCCGTCACAGTGGCCATAGTCACCACCAGTAACACGTATGCCGACGTTTTTTTCGGGCCTATCACGTTGTTGATGACCAACATGCTGGGGAGGCTCAAGCTCGGCCCGGCAAGAAGCAAAGCCAGGGCCGGGCCCTTGCCCATCCCCGCTCCGAGAAGACCCTGAACGATAGGAATTTCCGTCAGCGTGGCAAAGTACATGAAGGCTCCGGCCACCGAGGCCGTGAGATTGGCCGTGAAGCCGTTGCCGCCGACAACATCGCCGATGAACCTCGCGGGAATAATACCGGCGTCCGCGCCCGGCCGTCCCATCAGGAAACCTGTCGCTAAAACGCCCAGGAACAGCAGCGGGATGATCCTTTTAGTAAAGTCCCAGGTGCTGTCGGTCCAACGGGAGAGTTCGCCGCGTGCAAACCAGGACTTTAACATGCCGGCCAGTATCACCAATAAGCCGCCCACGAGGTACCATTTCGCCTGAAACACGACGAAAGAAACCCCCGCCGGATTCCCGGGCTTGCCCCAGGCCGCGAAAACGAGGATCAGGATCAGCACCGCGAAGTACGCGACGTTCTTGGCCAGGGAACGCTCTTCCGCGGGAAGGTCGAAACCGGTCAAACCCTCAACGCGTTCTTTTTCCTCGCGCCGGAAGAGCAGGGCCATGATCAGACCGATAACCACGGCAAAAGCGACGGCTCCGACCGCCCTGGCAAGGCCGAGTTCCCAGCCGAGGACACGGGCCGTAAGAGCAATGGCCAGGATGTTTATGGCGGGTCCGGAATATAAGAAGGCGACGGCCGGACCGAGTCCCGCACCACGCTTGTAGATGCCCATGAACAGGGGCAGGACGGTGCAGGAGCAGACCGCCAGGATCGCGCCCGAAACCGACCCTACCCCGTAGGCCGTGGCGCGCCTGCTCTCCGGTCCCAGATATCTAATGACGGTCTGCGAAGACAGGAAGCTGGTCATGGCGCCCGCGATAAAAAGCGCCGGCACGAGGCAAAAGAGCACGTGCGCCCGGGCGTAGTCGTGGACCATGTAAAAAGCTTCAAGAATGGCGTTTCTCAGCCGCATGTCTTCGACAGGCAGGTAATACGCCGCCAAAAAAACACCAAGAATTAACAGAAACTTACGCCGTTCAGTCATTAGTAATCACAATCCTCCGACTTCCAAACTGCGGGATTCAAGGTGCTTATAGCTGTGCCGGTACCGTCCGTCGGAATGAATCTTGTGCAGTCATGTTTCCATATCATCCTTTTGACGAAGGCGCAGGTTGCGGGAACAGTTTCTTACGGAACCTGAGCGCTACGTTTACCAGAGCGATCAGTACGGGCACCTCGATGAGCGGGCCGATGACCGTGGCGAAAGCTACATTGGAGCCGATGCCGAAGATGGCAACCGCGACGGCGATCGCCAGCTCAAAATCGTTGCTGGCTGCGGTGAAAGACACCGCGGTGGTTTTTTCGTAGCCGGCGCCGAGCCGGCGCGCGATGAAAAAGGTCACGAACCACATCAAGACGAAGTAGATGGTGAGCGGGATGGCGATCCGCACCAGGTCCAGGGGCAGCCTGACAATGTATTCCCCTTTGAGCGAGAACATGATAATAATCGTAAACAACAATGCGACAAGGGTGACTGGGCTGATCTTAGGTACAAAGACGCTTTCGTACCACTGTTTTCCCTTTAACCTTAGCATTGTGTAACGGGTCGTTATTCCGGCGAGGAAGGGAATCCCAAGAAAAATGAACACGGTTTTGGCCGCATCAAGCATGGAAATGCTGATGTTGAGCCCCTCGGCCAGCCCGAGCCAATTAAGGAAAACGGTGATGAAAATAAAGATGTAGGCCGCGTAAAAAAGGACCTGGAAGACGGCGTTGAAAGCCACCAACCCGACCGCGAGTTCCCTGTCCCCTTCCGCAAGTTCGTTCCAGACGATCACCATGGCGATGCACCGCGCAAGTCCCACAAGAATGACGCCGATCATGTACTCGGGGTGATTCCGGAGCAAAAGCACCGCCAGGATGAACATGATTAACGGGCCGGCGACCCAGTTCTGAAACAAGGAGAGACCGAGAAGCTTTTTATGGACAAAAATCCTGCCCATCTCCTCGTATTTGACCTTCGCCAGCGGGGGGTACATCATCAGGATCAAGCCTACGGCGATGGGAATGGAAGTTGTCCCGATCTGGAGTCCGGCAATAAAATTCGTTATTCCCGGCGCAAAGAAACCTATCCCGATACCGGCGGCCATCGCTAGAAATATCCATAGCGTCAGAAACTTCTCCAGCGCCGCGAGTCTTTTGGGCCCTTCGGCGCCCGCCACTCCCGCGCCGCCTGTGCCGACCAGCTCCTCCGAAACGTTTGGGGCTTTTGCTCCCTTCGTTCTTGCCAATTTAAGGCCTCCTAATAGCGGTTTGGTTTAAACCGGGTAACCCCCGGATAAAGCAGCCGCGTCAGCTCTTCCCGAGGCGCGTGCCACATAGATCGCCAGGACCATTATTGGGTCTAAAAAAAAGCATCCCGGCGAAATGCTGCGCAGTGCTTTTACAGCTAAAAATCTGCGGCCAGCGCAGCGAGTTCTTTAATGCGGCGTAAAACAAATTCGTCGACAAGACTGCAAAGCTCAAACACCGCCGGGTCGCGGACCCAATAAATCACCCGCAGGCCCTCCTTGCGGGACGAAAGAATACCGGTATGGCGCAACAGGGCCAGATGTTTCGAGACCACCGACTGCTCCGCGCCGACCGCCGGGATTATTTCGCACACGCAACGCTCACCGGCCTCTAAAAAGCGAACAATCCTGATACGCAAAGGATGTCCCAAGGCCCGTAAAAGCTCCGCTGCCAGAACAGGTGTCCTGTGGGGCATAAGAACAGCACCCCCTTAGCTATATTCCTATATTAGCATATAGTCAAGAAAAATATAACTGTTTATAGCGTTAATAAAGCTCCGACCCAGTAAAAATCCTTGACGTTAAGAAAAATTTAGTTGAAAATAAAAAAGACGTTAAGCATAGTGAGTGTTAACGTCGGCGATGGGGTTCGCCTTACGCGGTTACGCTAATGACCCCTGGGAAAAACCGGGGTCATTTTATTTTTTCGGAAGGGCTGATAGAAAAGTGGAGTTTTGGTCTCAGGCCGCTGTGTGGATAGGACTCGCCTTTTTGGCGTCGCTTATATCCATCCGCCTGGGTATCTCCGTAGCGATGATTGAAATCTTTGTGGGCGCAATGGGCGGTAACTTCCTCGGAATTGAAACCACCCCTTGGATAAACGTTCTGGCGGGTATCGGCAGCGTGCTTTTAACCTTTTTGGCCGGTACCGAGGTTGACCCTACGGTCCTCAGGCAGCGTTGGAAAGAGAGTTTATCCATCGGTTGTGTTTCGTTTCTTTTCCCTTTTCTACACCGGTTTGCCCCGGTGCGATGATCGCGGCGGAATACTGCGTGAAGTCCCTTAGTGAGAGGAGCGAAGATGTATAATATCATCCTTTTGGGTTTGGTGAGCTTTCTTACCGACGTGAGCTCGGAAATGGTTTACCCCCTGATTCCGCTGTTCCTTACCTTTCAGCTCGGCGCCGGTCCCGCCGTGATCGGGGTGATCGAGGGGTTGGCCGAAAGCGCTGCGAGCCTCCTAAAAGTCTTTTCCGGTTACTTGTCCGACCGCCTCGGCCGCCGCAAACCCCTTGCCATCGCCGGCTACGCAACTTCCGCTTTGAGCAAGCTGCTTTTTGTCTTTGCCTTATCCTGGGGTTGGGTTTTGGGCGGGCGTCTGGCGGACCGTTTCGGCAAGGGCGTGCGCACCGCCCCCCGGGACGCCCTCATCGCCGATGCGAGCGACCCTCGTGCTTATGGTCTTTCGTTCGGGCTGCACCGGGCGATGGACACCTTCGGCGCGGTAGTAGGCGTTGTTTTGGCCTATTTTATCCTTGCCCGCGCGCACCTCGATTTTCGCGCGGTTTTTCTGTGGGCGATAATTCCGGCGGTCCTGGGTGTAGCCCTGCTTTTTTTCGTCCGGGAGCAGAGGCCCAAAGACCCCCCTGCCGCCCGATGCTTGAAGCTGAGTTGGCGGGGGCTGGACCCCGGACTCAAGGCGTTCCTGATAATAGTCTTCCTTTTCACGCTCGGCAACTCTTCCAACTACTTCCTGCTTCTGCGCGCCCATAACGTGGGCTTTCAAGTGCGGGACGTACTCTTGCTGTACCTGACTTACGTGCTTGTATACAGTCTGGCAGCATACCCGGCGGGGCGTCTTTCCGACCGCG
>JAGUUY010000064.1 GCA_020063185.1 Bacillota bacterium | reverse complement strand
TGGACGAACCCGAGACCGCCCTCTCCCCGCGCAAACAACTCGAACTGCTGGCCATACTCAATGAAACCAGCCGTGGCGGCAACGCACAGTTCATCCTGGCCTGTCACTCGCCGATCCTCCTTGCGCTACCCGGGGCAACAATCTACAGCTTCGATCACATCCCCGTCAAGCGCATCGAGTATGCGGAAACCGATTACTACCGCGTTTACAAGGACTTTTTAAACAACATGGACAATTACCTTATGAAAATAAGTCCCGAGTCGAAAGTCTAAAGTCCCGAGTCTGAGAAATCGGGAAAGCCCATTTCTCAGATTTTGATGGTGACTGACTCATGAACGTCTTCTAAAAAAAGAGGTGTTGTTAAATGAAATACCGGTACTTAATTACGGCGCTGCTTATATTTTTTATCTCCGGCTCTGTTTTTATGGTCCTCCGCGATTACCTCCCGCGCACCCCCGGCAACAACGTCACAACTCTGGACGACCGTAAAGACTCGCCAAGGCCTGCCCAAAAGGCCGGCGCCCGTGCGGATAACAGCGCGCGTAAGGATCAAATCGAGGCCTATGACGGGCCCCGGTTGGCGCCGGTGGATGAAGCCGATCAAAACCCGGACTTTAGGCAATTTCGCGACAGGCTGATTACAGCCGTAAATAAACAGGATGTCGGCTTTCTCAAACAGCACGTGCATGCCAATATCAAATACAGTTTCGGAGCGACGGACGGGATGACCGGATTCCTGGAGTTTTGGCAACTTGACGCCGATCCGGAAAAATCCGAAATATGGACGGAACTCGGCAAGGTTCTGGCGTTGGGAGGCGCTTTTTACAACCAGGAAAAGTCATCTTTTATCGCACCGTATGTTTTTTCGCGCTTCCCGGACGAGTACGACGCCTTCCTGCACGTCGCCGCTGTTACAGATAATGTCGATGTTTACGCGGAACCGGATGAAAGTTCTTCTGTCATAACCCGTTTAAATCACAATATCGTCAAAGTATACCCCGGCGAAACTCAGGAATTCGCCGGTCAGACGTCCCATGAAGAAACTAAATGGACGAAAATTGAGCTCCCTTCAGGCTACGGGTTTGTAAACGCCGAGTATGTGCGCAGTCCCATCGACTACAGGGCGATGTTCACAAACAAGGACGGCGTCTGGAAGATGACCTTTTTCGTGGCCGGGGATTAAAGGTGCAGCGCACCATGGTGATCCAAGTCCAAGGCCGGCCGTTTTTCTGCTCCTGGAGCGGCGGGAAGGATTCGTGCCTGGCGCTTTACCGGACCGTCAGGCAGGGAGGACGACCGGCATTCCTTCTTACCATGCTGGCGGAAGACGGCGAAAGGTCGAGGTCTCACGGCCTTCCGGCGGCCTTGCTGCAAAAACAAGCCGCGGCCCTTGGTGTCCCGCTCGTCACCCGTTCCGCTTCATGGGAAAGTTACGAGCGGGAATTCACCGCCGCGATACGAGATTTTCAAGCGAACGGGACAGACATCGGCGTTTTCGGCGACATCGACATCGAAGCCCACCGCGAGTGGGTGGAGAAGATATGCTCCTTTGAGGGTATCATACCGTATCTCCCGCTATGGCGACGGGAGCGGCGCTCCCTGCTCGACGAACTATTCCGGACCGGATTTAAGGCTGTAATTATCGCCGTCAGGGAAGGCGCTCTGGACAAGCGGTTTTTAGGCAAGACGCTGAATATCGACGTGATACTGGAAATCGAAAGGGCGGGTCTGGATTCTTTGGGGGAAGCGGGAGAATATCATACCGTCATTACCGATTGCCCCATCTTTTCCCGACCGCTGACCCTGAAAAAAGGGAACGCCGTCCTGAAGGAGGGCTACTGGTTTCTTGACGTCCAGGCGATTTAAGCGAGCCGGTACATCTCTTTCCTTAGACGCTTGATGATGCGCTTCTCCAAGCGCGAAATGTATGATTGGGAAATACCCAAGAGGTCCGCGACCTCCTTCTGAGTTTTTTCTTCCCCGCTCTCCAAGCCGAAGCGAAGTTCCATGATGATCCGCTCGCGGCCGTTTAAACGGTCCAGCGCAAGGCGGAGCACCTTCCGGTCGACCTCCTCCTCCACCCCCCTGGAGGTTATATCGTCGTCTGTGCCCAGGATATCAGAAAGGAGCAGTTCGTTGCCGTCCCAGTCCGTGTTAAGTGGCTCGTCGAAGGAAATCTCCTGGCGTATTCTTGTCTGCCGACGTAAGTGCATGAGGATTTCGTTCTCGATACACCGGGACGCGTAGGTGGCGAGCTTAACCTTACGCTCCGGGTTGAACGTGTTCACCGCCTTGATGAGGCCGATGGTGCCTATTGAAACCAGGTCTTCCACGTTAACACCGGTGCTTTCGTACTTACGCGCGATGTATACCACCAGTCTGAGGTTTCTTTCGATAAGCGTATTGCGGACGGAAAAGTCCCCCTCCTCAAGTTTATCAAGGAGGACCATTTCTTCGTCAACGCTTAGCGGCGGCGGCAATATTTCCGGCCCCCCTACATAGTACCCGGGGCGCCGCCATCCCAGGCGGAACAGGCATCGCGCAATGAAAAGCCTCAGCCGGAATGTAAATCTTGCAAACAAATCGCGTCCCTCCTTCTAAATCGTTCAACGTGCAAGCTAATATAGATAACATTCTGGGGTCCGTTCAACGTTCAACGTTAATAGGAGACTGAAGCACAGCAATAAAAAATCATTTTCATACCTGGGTAACGGTGAATCGCCGTGAACAATTCTTTTATAACTAGCTGTCAGCTATCAGCCGTCAGCCATCAGCCTTGGATTCCGAATTCAAAATCTTTTTATTCTGTATTCTGTGTGGTGTATTCTTATCTGACCTAAAGATCTATGCCGTCTGAGCCTAACTTCGAACTGTGAACTGTGAACGGACTCAAAGGTCTATCCCTTGAGCTTGAACGTTGAACCGTTATAGAAGCGCCTCGACAAGCCGCGGGTGCAAAAGCGCATTGTACTTCGCCTCCGGACTTAAACGCTGGCGGTAGATACCCACAACCACCCTGTTCACCCGCACAACCCTCCCCCCGTACACAACCTCCACCGCGTCCGGCTTAAAACCCACGAGCAAACCGCCGCTTTTCCCGAGAGAACGGTACGGGATGAGCCGCAGGCGAGTCGCCCATTGCGGGTCCTCAATGTTTGCGCCGATAACCGTGAAATCAGGCTCGAATTTGCTTTCGAATACCTCCCGAAGTTTAGGCGGCAAGAAATCGCAGACCGAGTCGTATTCGACAATGACTACCGGAGACCGGCTGACCGGGTCGGTAAGCTGATTGCCGGTATCCAGTAAGGCTTCTAGTTCTACCTTTTTATTCCCCACTAGAATAACAAGCGGCACCCGGAAGAAGCCTTCGGCAATGCGGCGGCGAAGGATTCTCCCTTTCTTACCCAGGACCGCCACAAGTAACAGGGCGGCAATAACTCCCGGTAATACATACCGGTAACCCGCTATATCGCCGCCGCCGGAGTTGACAATCAGGCTGTTGATTCCGTAAACCACCCCGCCGACCGCAAAAGACACGCCAAAGAACAAGGCCCAAATACTGAGAAATCGCCGCCAGGGTAACAGGCCGAACGCTATGAAAACAACCAGAACGGAAACCAGGAACTTACTAGTAAAATTGTAATAGTTGCCTGTTTCAGGAAAAAAGACGGCAACAAAATACAGTGAGCCGACGAGCGCCGCCGTAAGCAAACGGAGAAAACGGTAGGGCGCCCCGGCCAACCTTGCCGTCAGGTGCAATACTGCATAGTTCATGATTAGGTTGTTCACCAAAAGTTCATCCAAGTATACGGTATACCCGGCCATGGGGACCCGTCCGTTCTCCAGGAATTTCTAAAAAAGTATGCCGGCGACCCGGGAATTATGAAAGACACACCCAACAAGTTCAAGAGCGGTAAAAAAGCAAAGCCCTGACACCAGTCTACCAGGTCAGGGCTGCAAAATCTGTAAAATTATGGTTCGGCCTAGCTCTTGTTTAGGTTAGGTGTTACCCCACGTTTACTTGTTGGCCCTCCGGAGTAAAAACATAGGAATGTCGAGATCCTCATGCTGGCTGGCCGCCTTGAGGTCAATTTCCGTAGTTTGCCGAAGGATTCGGTTTTCGAAACCGGTTGCAATGACCGTCACACGCACCTCGTCATTCAAACCTTCGTCGATGACGGCGCCGAAAATAATGTTGGCCTCGGGATCAACTACTTGCGCAATAATTTGGGCCGCCTCATTAACCTCAAGCAACTTCATCGTCGCGTCGCCGGTCATGTTCAGCAGCACACCCCGCGCTCCCTCAATCGTCGTTTCGAGCAGGGGACTCGAGATGGCCAGCCTCGCGGCCTCCACCGCCCGGCTCTCTCCCCGGGCTACGCCTATGCCCATCAGGGCGGAGCCGGCGTCTTTCATTATGGTGCGGACGTCGGCGAAGTCAAGGTTGATCAATCCCGGCACCGCAATCAGGTCCGAGATGCCCTGAACTCCCTGCCGCAGGACGTCATCGGCAATACGGAAGGCTTCCACCATCGAGGTGTTCTTATCTATCACCTGGAGCAACCTGTCGTTGGGAATTGTAATCAGGGTATCGACCCGTTCCCGTAACCTGGCGATGCCTGTTTCCGCCTGCACCTGCCTTTTCCGTCCTTCAAAAGCAAACGGCCTGGTCACCACACCTACCGTAAGTGATCCCAACTCCTTGGCCAACTCCGCAATGATGGGCGCCCCACCGGTTCCGGTCCCGCCACCCATACCGGCGGTCACAAACACCATATCCGCGCCCTTTATACCCGCGGCTACCTCCTCTTTGCTTTCCTCTGCCGCTTTTTCCCCAATTTCAGGGTTCCCGCCTGCACCCAGTCCTTTGGTGAGCTTCGCACCGATCTGGATTTTGAGCGCGCTTTGGGACATAGACAACGCCTGCGCGTCAGTATTTATCGCAATAAAATCTACCCCTTTAACCCCCGCGGCGATCATCCTGTTTACAGCGTTATTTCCACCACCACCGACACCAATTACCTTAATGTTTGCAAACTTTTCCAGATCGACTTCGACGTCAATCACCGTCTTAGCTCCCCTCCTCAATCAGGTAACATGAGACTGCGCCACACAGCCCCGGTTTACCGGCGGGCTTTTTACCAGATACGTCCACGGTGCAATTTCCGATTTTGGGAATAGTTAAGGTCCAGTACCAATTCATTCCCCTGGATATTAAGTTATAGACATTCCACGCCGCAACCGTATTCCCTTTTCTAAAACGACAATTTTTACTTTTTTACTTTATTAGATTTTTTCAGCAGATAGCGCCTGATTATACCCAAGTTTTGGAAGAGACGTACGCCGAAAGCGACGATCGCCGCCGTATAAAGTTCAACCCCGAGACGGTCGCCGATGAATACCAGTCCGGCCGCCAACAGGGCATTGCTGAAGAAGCCGCTCAAAAAAATCACGTTATCAAAGCGTTCTTCCATGGAAGCGCGAACCCCGCCGAAGACCGAGTCCAGGGCCGCTAGCACCGCCAGCCCCATATACTTCCCGTATGCTTGTGGAAAAACAAGCGGAACCTTAAGCCCGACCGCTATACCGATGACCAGACCAATTATCGCCAGCCAGATACCGACCCACATCGCAAAAGTCCTCCTTAGGAATTGGTTCGAGTTGGGCTCAAAATGATGGACCTTGGAGATCCGTTCACAGTTCACAGTTCACAGTTCACGGTTCGAGCGTGGACCTTGGGGGTCCGTTTCAACGTTCCATGTTGATAAGAAGACCAAAAGTTATTATGCAGCGATCTGGCCTGTGTCTCCGGGCTCCTTGCAAGGATGAAGAACTTTTAAATGTACTTTCATCCCTCATCCTTCAGGTCCATCAGCCTTCCCTCGCCTGCTGTGCGTACTCGAACTTCAAAGACCCTCTGTATGCCGGAATGACAATGCGGTCATCATCCTCCACCGTTACCTCCATACCCCAGTCCCGCAGGGTCTCAACCAGACCATTTCTGATTTCCAGGCTGCTCCTGAGGGCGGCGGGCCCTCCTATGGCCAAAATCTCGTAAGGCGGCGTAATCTTCTGCGTATTAACATTTATGAATGAGCCCGCCAAACGCACTTCCGAGGTGGAAATAATACGCTGCCCGTTGATGCTCATAGCCTCGGCTCCCGTCGCACGCAACTCGTTTAGCAACTTCAACAGATCTTCGTCACGGACGGTGAAGATACCGCTCTGGGCTCCTTGACCTGCCGGATTGTTGATACGCACCCTTACACCGGGCCCCTCGACGGCGGTCACGCCGGCAATTACCGCCGCGTCTTTCACTTCCGATCTTAAGATTTCTTCCGCCTGGGTATACCCCATGCGCGCACGAGATAGTTTTCTTTCGAGATCGCCGACGTCGGCCTCCAGCCCGGTGGTTTCTTTCTCCAAGGCCCTCAGCTCCGCAGTCAGCTCGCTCGCCCGGTCGTAGGGTACTGTCGGCTCGATGTTTTGCGTGGTGCGGAATTGCAGCGCCAGCAGCAGGCCCAGCACGAGGGCTACAAGTCCTATAGTGTAGCGTTTGGACACCTATCGCTCCCCTCCAGCTTCCCTGGCATGCGTAAACATCCGGCTTCCTCTGTACGCCGGGATAGTCACCTGGTTCATTTTTCTAACCGTAACCTGGATACCCCAGAATTGCTGGAGAGTGTCAACCACGCCGCCCCGCATTTTTAGAGCGCTGATCATGGTATCGGGCTCCCCAACGGCCGTTATCACAAACGGCGCGGCAACCCGCCTGATCTTGTTGACTAAAATGGTGGGGCCGATACACCGTACTTCGCTTGTAGACAGCAAACGTTCCCCGTTGATCGCCATCACCTCGGCGCCGGCGGCACGCAGTTCGTTGAGCACCCGCAGCACGTCCTCATCGTGAAGGACGTACAGGTTGGGGTTTTGCCCCGGCTGGAGGGCGGTATTACTATCGTTCAAGCTCACCTCGACGCCGGGTCCGGTTACCGGAACCAACCCGGCTTCTATACGGTATTGGGCCAGTTTTTCCTTGAGCGGTTTCAGGCCGGCCTGGGTGGTAACCGTATCGAGTTCATTTCTCAGTTCCGTTACGCGCATCTGGAACCTGTCCCTTTCCATCCGCGCCGACTCTACCTGGGCAGACAGGCGCTGAACCCTCTGGATCGGAACGGTGCGCTCGACATCACGGGATAACCGGTACTGCACCGCCATCATCAAACCCAGGAAAAGGGCTACCAGCAACATCGACAGGTGGATTATCCGCACTCTCGTATACCCCCTGTACTGCGAACTTTACCACCGGCCGTTTGCTGACACTCAGGTCGATATATACCACTTTCCGGTCCTCAACCTGGTTGAGGATACCGCAAAGTGTTCTTCCCTTCTCCGTCAGCTCTTCCGGCCGGCCGAAACGAATTTTTACTCCTTCGGTGGTATAAGCTTCGACCAATCCGAAAGGAGAAATGTGTATTTCGGCGAGCCCTGAAATTAGATCCCCATCCAGAGACCCTAAAACCTCAACCGCAATGCGAAACTCTTCTGTATCGAGTTCCCCCCCGGGCGGCGGCGCAACGCCCACGCCGGTCAAGATGGGAAGAGGAGCCGCGGCGTCGACTTTACGAATGCACACGCCGCCACCGTCCAGACCGTAAAAGCCGCCTCTCCCGGAAACCAGCACCATCGCTTCCCTTTCGATAAGCATAATCTCCACCCGCGCAGGAAACCGGCGGGCGAGGCTTACTTCTTTAACGGCGGGAATTGCTTTGACCCGTGCCGCAGCGTCGCGCAGGTTAATACGAAAAATATTCTCACCTACAGGAATTCCAGAAGCCCTGGTAATTTCCTCCGGTGTTAGAGATTTATTTCCTGTAACTGTTATCCCGTCGATGCAAAAAAAGGAGGAGTTTAATAAAACGAACCCCGTAAAAAGAAGCAGCAACAAGATACAGATCCGTTCGAAGGAGTTTTTCAATGGTTTTTCAGGCTTTCCCACCAACTGTCTGCCTCGCTTAACTACAATATAACCAGTACCTGTCCACCAATACAATAGAAAAAAAGCCGCCCCATTTGATATGAAACGACTGTGATAGGCCCTTTACCGGCGTAAGCTCGCCGTAGTATGCATTTTGTACAACTAGCTGACCCTTTCAATACAAGCTCCCAGGGTTTGGTATTTCTCCTCCAGAGATTCGTACCCGCGGTCGATGTGCTCGATATCATCGACCACCGTAGTATTGTCAGCGACCAAACCCGCCAGTACCAATGCCGCCCCTGCACGAAGGTCCGGCGCCTCAACGTGGGCCCCGCTAAGCTTTTTTACGCCCCGGATTACCACGGTTCGGCCTTCAATATAAATGTCCACACCCATCCGTCGCAGTTCAGGAATGTGTTTAAAACGGTTTTCGAACACAGTCTCCGTGACCACGCTGGTACCTTCGGCGACAGCCAGCAAAACGCACATCTGGGCCTGGAGGTCGGTAGGAAAACCGGGGTAAGGCATCGTCCGGATATCCACCGCCTTGATGGGGCCTTCCCGCCGGACTCGTATCGTATCGCCGTTTAATTCTATACCGACCCCCGCCTCGCGGAGTTTTGCAAGCAAAGGCTCTACGTGTTCGGGAATAACGTTCTGCACCTCCACGTCGCCGCCCGAAAGCGCCGCAGCGATGATGTGGGTGCCGGCTTCAATTCTATCTGATATAATCCGGTGGCCTTGCGGGCCGACCAGCGATTTGACCGGATCGATTCTGACGGTCGGCGTCCCCGCACCTCTAATTCGGCCCCCCGCTCGGTTCAGAAAGTTTTGGAGATCGACAATCTCCGGTTCCTTGGCCGCATTCCTGATCACCGTTGTACCTTCGGCAAAAACAGCAGCCATGATCAAGTTTTCCGTTGCCCCGACGCTCGGCACATCAAGATGGATTTCCGCCCCCTTTAGCCGGTTGGCCTTAGCCATTAAATAACCTGACCGCTCCGTTATCTGGGCTCCGAGGGCCCTGAGACCCTTTAAGTGGAGGTCGATAGGCCGTGAACCTATATTACACCCCCCCGGTTGCGAAATCTTTACGCGTCCGAACCGGGCTAAAAGCGGTCCCAAAACCAAACAGGAAGCGCGCATTCGCCGCATTAACTTTTCGGAAATTTCCTCCAGCTTGATGTTCGTAGTGTCTACCAGAATGTTCTCATTTTGCCACCGGCATTGTATACCGAGCGGTTTCATTACCTCGCACATTACATCCACGTCATTTAATCGAGGAACTCCTTCGATCGCGCTTACTCCGTCGCAGAGCAAAGCCGCAGCCAAAATGGGGAGAGCAGCATTCTTGGCGCCGCTTACTTTAATCGCTCCCTGCAAGCGGTTTGGACCCTTGATGACAAATCGCATCCAGCCATCCCGCCCCGCTGTTGCCAATTACTTTCACCTCTAGTTCTAAATCGATACCAAACTTATCCCGTACTATTGTTCTTATTTTATCGATTAACAACAGTACGTCCGCCGCCTTCGCATTGCCCGCGTTAATGATAAAATTCGCGTGTTTTGTCGAAACCACCGCATCGCCGACCCGCATCCCTTTAGCCCCAGCCAGTTCGATAAGGCGGCCGGCGGCTTCACCCGGCGGGTTTTTAAAAACGCTCCCGGCACTCGGGGAATCCAACGGCTGCGTGACGCGCCTCCGCCTGAGATACTCCTCACTCCGCCGCCTGATTTCCAGAGGGTCGCGAGCCGCCAAACGCAGTTCGACCTCCACGACCACCGCTTCCATACGTTGCAGCCGTGAGGTCCGGTAGCCGAAATCAAGGTCGGCGGCGCTTAGCATACGCTGCCCGCCCTGGTGGTCCATGACCGTTACCGAATCTACAACATCGCCTATCGAAACCCCATTGGCCCCCGCGTTCATCGTGACCGCCCCGCCTATGCTGGCCGGTATCCCTACAGCAAACTCCAGGCCCCCCAAACCGGCGGCCTGAGCGATGGCCGTTACGCGGCCCAGTTTCGCTCCGGCTTCCGCAATCAGCTTTTCTTCAACGATGCGCACGCGCCCCAATGCGTCACCGATCTTTACCACTACCCCCTTCAGGCCGTTATCGCTCACAAGCAGGTTCGAGCCGTTTCCGATTACCGTAAGCGGCTGCTCGTTCGCCATGGCAAACTCAAGAAGTAGGGCGATGTCTTTGCGTGAAGCCGGTTCCACGAATATATCGGCCGGTCCGCCGATACGCCAGGTGGTATGGTTTCTCAAAGGTTCGTTGTAGAGTACCTTCCCCTTAATCCTACTCGCAATACTTCGAGGCAGATAAGACATTGCTGTTCTTCCTCCAAAGACATGGCTCACAAGCCGTTGATTAAGGGCTATAATGACGAAGGCCGAAAGCTGATATTCCGTAAGGGCCGACTCATGAATGTTCTGACATTATTTTGACCAGTTCCCGGCCGACCTTGTATATGTCGCCGGCCCCGAGGGTTAATACCACATCGCCCGGCCGTACGATGCGCTTCAGGTATACGGCCCCTCCGTCGCCCGGCAACCGGAGTGCTTCCTGCCCGTTCCGGGCGATCGCTTCTCGGATCAAGTCGGCGCTGACTCCGTTCAGGGGGTTTTCCCCGGCGGCGTATATCTCGTCTACCACCACCAGGTCGGCAGCGCCAAAAGCCCTACCGAACTCTTTATACAAAAGGGCCGTTCGCGTATAGCGGTGCGGCTGAAAAACCGCCACAACACGTCCCGGGTTGAGCTGCCGCGCTGCCTGAATGGTCGCCGCAACCTCGGTCGGATGGTGGGCGTAATCGTCTACAACAAAGACACCGGCAGCTTCCCCCAACTTCTCGAAACGGCGCCTCACGGGATTGAACGATGCCAATGCTCCAGCGGCGCTTTCGAACGCCACCCCGAAATGGAGGCCGACTGCGACCGCGCAGGCTGCGTTAAGCAGGTTGTGCCGTCCGGGAACGTCCAGCGCCAAACGGCCCCAAAGCCTTTCCCGGAAGTACAGGGTTCCTGTTGAAGCCATACCCTTGAACTCCATGTCACGTACCTGAAAGTCCGCTTCCGGTTTTTCCCCGTAGGTAACCACGGTTCCTTTCGCCCTCCCGGCTATTGCTTCATACCTTGGATCGTCCAGGCAGACCACTGCAAGCCCGTTTTCCGGCACCCTGTCGATGAACCGGCGGAAGGCCGCCACTAGAACATCCATACCGCCATAGTAATCCAGATGGTCGTTCTCAACGTTGGTTACTACCGCCACTTCCGGGGAAAGCAAGAGGAAGGAAGCGTCGCTTTCGTCCGCCTCTGTAACGAAATATTCGCTGCGGCCCAATCGGAAGTTTCCTCCTATCGCCGGCCATTCACCGCCGACCAGCACGGTAGGGTCTAATCCGCCCGCAGACAATACCGTCGCCACCATGGCGGTGGTTGTGGTTTTGCCGTGCGCGCCGGCAACCGCTACGCCGCGGTAACCGCGCATTACCTCCGCCAGGAGTTCCCCTCTTCTAACTATCGGAATGTTGCGCCTCCGGCCTTCAAAAACCTCTTCGTTATCCGGCTTGATGGCCGTAGAAACGACCACCATTTCCGCGCCGCCCAGATGGTCTGCAGCGTGTCCTGTATAAATTACAGCCCCGATATCCCGTAACCGGTCTGTAACGGGAGAGGCCTTCACATCCGAACCTGTCACACGGTGCCCGCGGGACAGGAGAAGCGCGGCTAGACCGCTCATACCGGCCCCGCCGATACCGACTAAGTGAACATTTTCCGGTATATTAACCATTATTCTCCTGAATACTCCTTCCCGCTTTACCATCCACGGTATTTTATGCAGTGTTTGAGCAGCCTGTCACCAAGCTTGTCCCCCCGAAAGTTGTGAAAAGAGGCCGTTGGTTATACACGCCCGCGAGTGGGTGTTACAAGTTCCCTAACACTTGTTATGATATCCTCCAGCGCATCAGGGTTCGCCAGACGAGCGGCTTGGTCGGCCATTCGTCGAAGACGCCCCGGTTCGGCCAGGAGCGCGTTAACCTCACGTAAAAGACGCTCCCCTGAAAGCTCCTTATCCTTGATTACGTTAGCCGCCCCTTTTTTAGCCAGGGCCATGGCGTTGAACTCCTGATGATTGGACGCCGCGTACGGATATGGTATGAGAATCGCCGGCTTTCCCAGGTATGTCAATTCCGCTATGGTTGCGGCTCCAGCCCGACAAACCACGAGATCGGCCGCCGCAAGGTAAGCCGCTATTTGATAAAAATAGGGTGCAATGGTAACGTTCCCCTGCCCTGGAAGGTCTATACCCATAGACCTTAAAAGCCGCAGGAAATCATCATATCCCGCGGTCCCAGTGGAGTGGTAAATCTTTACGTCCGGCCTTCCTTGAAAAGCTTTAACCACATCGGCCATGGCCTTGTTAAGCCTCTCGGCCCCGCGACTGCCGCCGAAGGACAGAATCACGGTCCCGGCGCCTTCACCCAATTGCAGCCTGGCTTGTTCGCGGTCAACACGTGTGATTTCGTCCCTGACCGGGAGCCCGGTCAACCGGACCTTTGCCCCGCGCGGCAAATACCCGGCAGCTTCGGGAAAGGTGAGCATCACCCGGCAGGCCACACGTGCCAAGAGCCTGTTGGTGAGCCCGGGAAACGCGTTTTGTTCGTGAACCAGGAGCGGTACGCGCAAAAGGTGGGCGGCCAGAAGCACCGGTCCGGAAACATAACCGCCGGTCCCGATCACCACCTGCGGCCTAAATGACCTTAGCAGGCGCAAAGCCTCGGCCACGCCCCGAAAAGCAAGGTAGGCGGCCCACAAGTTTTTAATTGTAAGGCGCCTTTTCAACCCGGCGGCACTAATCGCCTTGAAGGAGATTCCGGCCCTGGGTACAATATCGGCCTCCAACCCTCGCGAAGTACCGACGTAAAGGACCCGGCATCCCGGAAAGGCTTCCCCCAGGCCCTGCGCAATCGCAAGCGCGGGATAAATGTGACCTCCCGTTCCACCGCCTGTTACAACGAACCGTAATCGTACCATTGCGTCACCTTACCGATTGGCGGGAAATATTGAGGAGCACCCCGACAGCCGCAAGCGTGAACACCAGCGAGGTACCGCCGCAACTGATAAACGGCAGGGGAATGCCGGTAATCGGCAAACTTCCCGTGACCACACCGATGTTAATAAAAGCTTGCAGCCCGATACCGGCCGTGATCCCGGCAGCCAGAAGACTGGAGAAGGTATCCGGGGCGTACAGCGCGATCCGGAGCCCACGCCACACAAAAACCAGGAAGAGTGAGACCACAAGGACCGTTCCGATAAGGCCCAACTCCTCGCCGATAATTGCAAAAATAAAGTCCGTATGGAGCTCGGGCAGGTACAAGAATTTCTGTTTCCCTTGTCCGAGGCCCATGCCGAAAAGACCTCCCGAACCAAGGGCGTAAAGGGACTGTATGATGTGAAAACCACTGCCCAGGGGGTCCTGCCAGGGGTCGAGAAAAGCAAGGAAGCGACTCATACGGTAGGGCTCAATCACTATGGCGGCCCCTACTGCGGCAACCGCACAGACACCGATGGAGCTAAGGGACGCCGGAGACGCACCGGCGCAAAAGAGCATGATAAAGACTGTACCTGTAAGGGCAATCGCTGTGCCGAGGTCCGGCTGAAGCAAGACAAGCGCTCCCGCCACACCGGCGAGACCTATATAGGGCAGCAGATCCCGGAGGCCCCTGACCGGAATTCTCTGCCGGCTCAGTCCGTACGCCGTAAAGACCACAATGCCGAATTTAATGATTTCTGACGGCTGAAATATCACCGGCCCGGCGTTTATCCACCGCTGCGCCCCGTGGGAAGAATGGCCAACGCCTGGAAGCAGCACAATTAAAAGGAGCAGAAAAGAAACCGCCAGCAACAAAGGGGAAAAACGTTTGAAATTCCGGCTGTCATACCGCAGGAAAAAAAACATTATCGCCAGCCCTAAGAGAGCGTGAAAAAACTGCCTTTTAAAAAAGTAGAAGGCGTCGTGGTAGCGCACCATGGCGGCATACTCGCTGGCGCTGAAAACCATTATCACACCGATGCTCAACAAAGTAAGCACGCATATAAAAAGGATGAAGTCGGGTGGTTTCGTGGCCCGAATGCGGGATCGCACTTTCATTTTCCCCCTGTCAAACCAGGATCCGAGCCGGATCATACTGTAATTACACAGCTTCCGCGGTCAGTGGTGGGTCAAGGGTTACGCTTTGCCGCCGTTGGGTTCGGTTTTTGCCCGCCTTGCCCGGCGAAACCGCGGACGATGGTCTTGAAAAGCTCGCCGCGTTCCTCGTAGTTGTTAAACATATCCCAACTGGCGCAGGCCGGCGAAAGCAAGACCACATCGCCCGGCCGCGCCGCCTTTCGCGCCAGGTAAACCGCTTCCTCAAAATCTCCGGCGCGGGCAATTTTTTCTACCCCGGCCCCCGCCGCGGCTTCCGCAATTTCTGCCGCGCTCTCCCCCAGGACCACGAGCGCTCTCGCTTTTTCCTTTATTTTAGCGGCAAACAGACCGAAGTCGTTTCCCTTGTTCCGGCCGCCGGCAATTAACACCACCGGCCGGTCGTAGGACTCCAGGGCCTTAATTGCCGCGTCGGGATTCGTGCCTTTTGAATCATTGACGTACGTTACACCACCTGCCTCCGCCACAAACTCGAGGCGGTGACTTACTCCTCTAAATTCCCGCAACGTTTTCCCCATGACGGATGCCGGAATACCCAGGAAGCCCGCCGCCGTGGTGGCCGCAAGCGCGTTTTCAAGGTTATGCGCGCCGGGGATGGCGATTTCGGTAACCGCGCATACCTCGCTCAAAGCGCCATCCAAATTAAATACCAGCCTGCCGTCCTGGACAAAGCTTCCCTGGTCAAGCGTATGCCGCCGGCTGAACAGTAATACCCTTCCGTTGCTTCGGCCCCGCATGGCCGCTACCACCGGATCGTCACCGTTGAGCACCGTGGCGTCTCCTTCCCTCTGGTTGGCGAAGATCCGTGCCTTTGCCGCCGCGTACCCGGCGAGCGTTTCGTGCCGGTCCAGGTGGTCCGGAGTCACGTTCAAAATTACCGCTACCCGCGGGTGAAAATAACGCGTGGTCTCCAGCTGGAAACTGGAAACCTCCGCTATGATGACGTCCGCCCCGTCGTTTTCAACCACCTCCACCAGGGGCAGGCCGATATTACCGGCCACCAGGGCGCGCCAACCGGCCCCGCGGAATATCTCCCCGGTAAGGGCAGTGGTGGTGGTCTTCCCATTCGTCCCGGTAATGGCCACAATCGGCGCCGTGGCAAAACGGTACGCCAGCTCAAGTTCCCCGATAACTTCGATGCCCCGCCTCACGGCTTCAGCCACGGGTGGAACAGCCTGAGACACCCCGGGACTTACTACGATGAGGTCATACTTCACCGCCGCGGGATAGGCGCCGAAAAAGGTCTCCACTCCCAACGCGACAGCTTCCGGCAGCGCAACAGCCGGTTTGATATCGGTAAGGCCGACCAGCGCACCTTTGGCGCGAAGAAACCGTGCGGCGGCGACACCGCTCTTGCCGGCGCCGATTACCAGTACTTGCTTGTCTTTTAACTCCAGAAAAACACCCTCCGTCTGAAATAAAGCTGCGAATCACGAATCGCGTGTCACTAACAGACCTTAGTCCTCAGTTAGAGTCCAAAATCCTTGTCCTTCCGGCATCAGTTTTCGACTTAGGACTTTCGACTTTGGACTTGGGACTGCTCTTTTGATTTACGCCAACCGGTAGAGTCCTGCAAATCCTGCAAGTCCAAGAAGCAAACCGGCCATCCAAAAAGTGAGGACGACCCGGTTTTCAGACCACCCGCCAAGTTCAAAATGGTGGTGCAGGGGGGCCATCCGGAAAATACGCCTGCCTGTGAGTTGGAAGGAAATGACCTGAATGATTACAGCCAGCGTTTCCGCAACAAAAACACCTCCGACGATGATCAGGAACAACTCACTGCGCGTCAGTACCGCAGCCGCGCCGAGCGCCCCCCCCAGAGCCAGTGAGCCGGTATCTCCCATAAAGACCCTTGCCGGGTGCCGGTTGTAAACCAGGAACCCCAGGCAACCTCCGGCTACGGCTGCAAGTCCTATAGCCAGCCCGATTTTGTCCACCACAAGCGCAAAGAAAACAAATACGGTTGCCGCGATCGCCGTCAGTCCCGCGGCAAGGCCGTCTAAGCCGTCGCTCAGGTTGATGGCGTTCGCCGCGCTTACCATTACTACAATGGTGAAGAGAGAAAAAAACATAAACCCGTAATCCAGATGAAGACCGCCGGGCCTTAAAAAACCAGAGAAGGGAACAACAAGATCCGTACCCCGCCCGGCAAAAAAGACAGCAAACAAAGACAATCCGAAAGCGACCAGAACCTGCACCAGGAGTTTTTCCCGCGCCCTCAAGCCGAGCGACCGGTGCTTAACTACTTTAATGAAGTCATCCAGAAAACCGACAAGACCGTAGCAGAGCGTGACAAAGAGAAGCGCCAGCGCTTCCTTGTTACCCCCGCTGAAACCAAGCGCCGTAAAGGTGATGCCGAGAAGGAAAATAACGCCGCCCATTGTGGGTGTCCCGGCTTTGGAAAAGTGCCGGGCCGGACCGTCGTAACGGACGCGTTGGCCGACCTTGAGCTGCTTGAGTACCGGAATCAACAAGAATCCGGCGATAACGGTGACGACAAAAGATGTGCCGTACGCCGCAATCACCTTTGCCGCCACAGCGCCTCACCCCCCGCGCAAAGAACGTCCATTACGGCCTCGAGGCGCATCCCGCGGGATGCTTTTAACAGGACGACCTCGTTGCCGCGCAAGACCTTGTTTAAAATGGGCCCCACCATCGAAACGTCATCACAAGTATAAGTCTTATCTCGGGGGAACCCGGCGGCAACCGCCCCTTCAACAATCCCTTGCGCCAGATTTCCTACCGCCACCAGGACGTCCATGCTTCCGGCCGCAGCCTTTCCTACATCCAGGTGCGCCTCCGCCGTACGTTCGCCCAATTCGAGCATATCCCCGAGTATTCCCACCCGCGGGCGGTTTTCGGCCACCTCGTTCAAGACCGTAAACGCCGCCAGCATCGAAGCGGGATTGGCATTGTATGCATCGTTGATCACCGTCAGGGAACCGCATTTTCTTATCTCCAACCGCATACCGCTGAGCCTGACCTGCCGCAGCCCCTGCCGTATTTCCTCCGGGGCCATCCCCAACTCGCGTGCCACGGCGATTGCCGCCAGCGCGTTGAGCGCGTTGTGCCGCCCCGGCGCGGACACGTAATAATCCTCGCCGCCGCCCGGGTGTACCAGAAAACGGGAGCCCCCTCCCACCGGCGCGTAGTCCGACAGCCGCAGATCCGCTCCCCAACCGGTTCCGAAAAAAACAACCCGGCCCCGGCACCGGCCGGCTTCCTCACGGATGAAGGGACTTTCGTTATGCAGCACCGCAAAGCCTTCAGGAGGAACGTAATCAAGAATTTCGCCTTTGGCCCGCGCGATCGCTCTAATACTGCCCAGGCGCTCGCGGTGCGTCTCCCCTATATTAGTAATGACCGCGGCGTCCGGGGATGCTATGCGGGCAAGCGCGGCAATCTCACCGGTGCCGCGCATGGCCATCTCGATCACCGCCACCTGGTGGTGCGGTTCAAGCCCCAACAGCGTCAGCGGCACGCCGACTTCGTTGTTCAAGTTGCCCTGTGTGGCAAGCACCCGGTAACGTACCCCCAGCACGGCGTTAATCATGTCCTTGGTGGAGGTCTTGCCCGTACTGCCGGTAACCCCGACGAGAAAAACGCCTGCTTTGCGCCTGACATAGCGGGCTAAACCGCCTAGAGCCGCCAGGACGTCCGGAACAGCAATAATAGGCGCTCCGGGTATTTCCACGGGCATGCTCGCGGAGACCACCGCGCCTACAGCCCCGCCGGCAAGGGCGTCGTCTACGAATAAGTGCCCGTCATATTTCTCTCCCGCGAGCGCAAAGAATAGGGCCCCGGGCGCCGCGTTGCGACTGTCCGTACTGACTTTTGTCACCTTTTGCTCCGGGTTACCCTGCCGAAGAGGCGCGCCCAAAGCGGCCGCTACCTCCCTCATCGTTAATGAAAACAAGCCGGCCCCGCTCCTTAACTTTTCGGCTGCATTTCCATGAGAATCTCCCGGGCTACCTCGCGGTCATCAAAGGGAAGTTTTTGGTCACCGATAATCTGATAATTCTCGTGCCCCTTGCCGGCGATCACGACCATGTCACCCGCTCCCGCCAGGTTTAAGGCCTGCCTGACGGCCTCCCGCCGGTCAGGCTGGACGGCGTACCGCTCCTGTCCCGCGGTTTTGATACCCGCCTCAACGGCTCTTATAATGGCCAACGGGTCTTCACTCCGCGGGTTATCGGATGTGATCACCGTGAAGTCGGCGAGCCTGCCCGCTACTGTACCCATTAAACCGCGTTTGGCGGTGTCCCGGTCACCGCCGCAGCCGAAGACGGTGATAACCCTTCCCCGCGTCAACGACCGCGCCGCCCGGAGAACATTTTCCAAGCCGTCCGGAGTGTGTGCGTAATCCACCACCACGGTGAAATCCTGCCCTATGTCGATATGCTCGAAGCGTCCGGGCACCGGTTTCGCATTTTCCAGGGCCCGCGCCGTCCGGTCAACCGGAAATCCCTCAGCCATGCCTACCGCAAAGCCCGCGAGCGCGTTGTACACATTGAATTGTCCGACAAGTCTCAGGCTCAACGGCGTTCGCCCCCAGGAACCTTCCACTACCAGGTCGGTCCCGTTCCTCTTTAAGATAATATCCCGGCCCCGTACATCGGCGACGCCGGTGCCGTACGTGACGACCCGTGCGGTTGTGGACCCGATCAGCCTTTCACCGTACGCGTCGTCGCGGTTGATTACCGCGAGCTTCGGACCCTTCTTGGCGCCGCGGCCCGTCAGTCCGGTGAAAAGCTGCTCCTTCGCTTTATAATAATCCTCGATGCCGGCATGAAAATCAAGGTGGTCCTGTGTCAGGTTTGTGAATACGGCGACGTCGAACTCCAGGCCGGTAACCCGGTGCAGCGCGAGGGCGTGGGAGGATACTTCCATAACGACCGTCGTTATTCCTTCGTCCACCATCCGGCGCAACATGTTCTGGAGGTCAAGCGATTCCGGCGTGGTGCGCTCTCCTTCAATTACAAGGTCACCGATCCTGGTGTAAAGAGTGCCGATAAGGCCGGCGCGCGCCCCCTGGACCCGGTAAATGGCGCTTATCAGGTGCGTGGTCGTCGTTTTCCCGTTGGTCCCCGTCACGCCTATAACCCTGAGCCGTCGTCCCGGATGGCCGTAGAACCGTGCCGCGGACAAAGCCAGCGCTTCGCGTGTGTTCCGCACCTTGAAGGACCTTATCCGCGCGGGCACGGCAACGTCCCTTTCAACCACCACCGCCGCGGCTCCGCGTGCCACCGCCTCAGAAACAAAATCGTGACCGTCATGTTTAAAACCTTTGACGGCAAAGAATACGAAACCCGGCCCGACCCGCCGCGAATCGTAAGCAAGACCTGCGGGGTTCATTTCAAATACCCCCGAGAGTCCGCCCTCCAAAAATACCTCCTCCTCAGGTTCCGCGACCCGAATTTCTAACCGTTCCTTGATATTATTGCCAGTTTCTGTACCCGGTAAGCTTTTCGGCCTTTTTGATTACGGGTGAAGTGCCATAAGTTCCTGTTCTTCCGCATGTTCCTCGGGCGGGTTGAACTGAACCTTAACGGCCGCTCCCCGCCTGAGCTTGGTCTTGGGGGCCGGCTTTTGTTCAACGGCGATCCCGCTCCCCGAGGGAGTGAGGGTAAGCCCTATCTTTTCCAGCAAAATCGCCGCATCCTTGATGGTCAGTCCGGTTAGATCGGGTACCGTTACTTCGGCCTTGCCGTTCTCGGGCCCGGACTTGAGCTGGAGCACGACCCTGGTGCCGCTAAGTACGGTGGCGCCGCCCTGCGGGACCTGCTCCCGGACCACGTCACCGTCGCCCCGTAGAGTAAAGTTCAGGCCCGCTGCTCTAAGGCTTGCCACCGCCTCTTCGAGCGGAAGATTGACGACTCCCGGCACCGTCACCGGTTCCGGTTCGGACTCGATCAAGTACCATGGTTTTTCGGGCTTTTCCAGCCCGGCCTGTTGCGGTACCCCCAGGTAGCGAAGCGCGTCCTGCATTACCGCCTTGAATACCGGGGCCGCTACCACGCCCCCATAGTAAGCCCCCCCCTGCGGCTCCCAGATAACCACCAAGGTGACCAGACGGGGGTCGTCGACCGGCGCAAAACCGATGAAGGACGCGACATACCTCCCCGCCACATAGCCGCCGCTGGCCCCGACCACCTGGGCAGTTCCCGTCTTCCCGGCTGTGCGGTAGCCGTCCAGATAGGCGTTCACGCCCGTGCCCTTAACCACTACGCTCTCCAAAAGCTTGCCCAATTCATGCGCCTTATCCGCCGTCATAACCCTCGCTTGTCGCTCCGGTTCTATCGCTCGTACCACCTTGCCGTCATGGGACGTCACCTGCCGGACGAGATGAGGGCGCACCGGTTCCCCGCCGTTCGCAATCGCCGCCATGGCGACGGCCAGTTGGATCGGGGTGATCGCAATCGACTGACCGATCGCCATCGTCGCTACGTTCAGGTTGGTCGCCTTATCTTGCGGTATCAAAATCCCTTTAGCTTCGCCGGGCAGGTCGATCCCCGTCGGTTGACCGAAACCGAACGCTTTGATGTACTTGTAAAACCTGTCCCGGCCGAGGTCCAACGCGACCTTGATAAAGCCGGGGTTACACGAATTTTCCACAACCTCGGCGAAGCTGAGCGACCCGTGGCCCCCTGCCTTCCAACAGCGGATGTTTCGGTCCGCCACCTTTATGAAACCCGGACAGTAAAAGGGGTTCTCCGGTTTGACTGTGTTCTCGGAAAGACCCGCAGCCGCGGTTACAATCTTATATGTGGAACCCGGCTCGTAAAGTTGCCAAATTGCCGGGTTCCGGTCCCAAACCGATTTTGGGGCCTCGCTCCACCTGTCGGGCGCAAAGGTGGGCCTGTTTCCCAACGCCAGTATTTCGCCGGTTTTTGGGTCCATGACGATGATCGCCGCACTGGCCGGTTGATAGCTGTCCACAATTTTATCAAGCTCGCGCTCGACAAAGTATTGAACTGTTTCATCAATGGTCAAAATGAGATTATTTCCGGAAACCGGGGGTTTCAATTGGTGCAGAGCGGTAGGGATGTCCCGCCCCGCCGCGTCCTGTTCGATGACGATCTCGCCCGGTGTCCCGCACAGTTCCTTGTCGTACGTCTTCTCGAGTCCGGTGAGACCCTGATTGTCGATACCCGCGAACCCTAAAATATGGGCCGCCAGGGATTCTCGGTTGTACTGCCGCCGGCTTTCTTCAATCAGTTCGATGCCGTTGAGTCTAAGGGCGCGGACTTTTTTTGAAGTCTCGAAATCAACTTTACGCTTGATCCATATGAAGGACTGCCTTTTGGTGATCCGCTCTAATATCTCTTCTTTATCCATTTCGAGGACCGCCGCCAGTTTTCGGGCGGTTTCCTCGGGTTGATTGACCTGCGCCGGCATTGCTACGACCGATTCGCAGCTTACGCTGGTGACCAGGACCTTCCCGTTGCGGTCGCATATGTCGCCGCGCTTTGCTTCCACCTCTATGTTACGGATCCGGTTTTCCCGGGCGCCTTGCTCAAGCTCTTCGCCGCGGACGATCTGAAGCCAGGTTAAGCGGCCGATCAACAAAAAAGTAATCAAGACCACAAGAAACAGAAGTTGCGTCAGGCGTTTACGTATGACAATCTCTGTCAAATAAATCCACTCCCGACGCGCGGAAGTCTCAACTTCACGCGAATAAATAGGCCTGGCTTCCGACCGGGTAAACCGGTTGTCGACTGGTAAACGAAATCAGGCCTTTAAGGCAACGAGGGTTGTTTTTTATTGGGTGTCGGAAGGACGCGCCGTCCCCGATCTGAATACCGGTTTTCCAAAATAACTTTAACCCCATCCGTTTGCCGCGTTGCTATGCTTAAAAGAAAGTACATCCAGGAAAGTCTTTAGCCAACTCACTTCTTTGCGCCCGGTGACGCCTTCGCATTCCGCCCCCGCGGCATTCTCGGTTTTAACCGCCGGTATCGGCGCGGGCAATTTTAGTTCCGCCCCCGCCGCCGGTTTAATCATACCAAGTTTCTGGACGGCTACGGCTTCTATCCTTTCGGGCGCCACCAAACGCTGGAGCGCGCCGTCAATGGCCTGGTTTTCCGCCCGGACCTGCGTCATTTCCATCTGAAGCTCTGTAAGGCGGTAGCCGACGTACGCGATTCGGGCCTGGCATAAAATCACGGTTAAGCCAAGAACAAAACCTAGAAGCACCAGTCCGCAGAGTTTAAGGTGTTGGACCGGGAGAGCCTTCTTCTTGGCTCTGGAAATCTGGCGCCTTTCTTGCGGTAGAGGACGTAGTGCCTGGTCCCCTGCTAATACCAAAGATTATTCATCCCCCTTTCCCTGTAGAAGGTCTCTTTTCTTCCCAAGGCTCCTGTCCTACCCCGCCACTTTTTCGGCCACCCGCATTCTGGCGCTCCGCGAGCGGGGATTACGTCCCAACTCTTCCCCCGTCGGCGTCCGCGGCCTTTTGGTGACGGGAATCAGTCCCGGTTCCTTAGTGCAGGTGCAGACCGGCGCCCCCGGCGGACAGACACAACTAAGTGCGGCCGACCTGATGAATTCCTTAGTGATCCGGTCCTCCAGTGAATGGTAACTTAATACGACCAGCCGGCCGCCTGGTTTTAACAGGACAAGGGCCTGCCCCAGTGACTCACTCAGGGCATCCAACTCATGGTTTACGGCAATACGGAGGGCCTGAAAGGTACGCCGCGCGGGATGCGGGCCCATGCGGCGTACGGCGGAAGGCACGGCTTTTTTGATCACGTCCACCAGTTGCCCGGTGGTGGTTAACGGCGCACGGGTTCTCTCCGCCACGATAAAATCAGCGATACGTTCCGCCCATCTCTCACCGCCGTATTCGCCGATTATACGGGTCAACTCTCTTAAACTCAGGGTGTTAAGCAGCTCAGCAGCCGTAACGGGGGCTTCCGGGTCCATACGCATGTCGAGGGGCACATCGTACCAATAACTAAAACCTCTATCCGGGTTTTCGAACTGGTATGAAGACACGCCCAGGTCATAAAGCACCCCATCGACGCCGGTAATTTGCAGTTTCGCAAGCACGGAGGCCACCTCGTTAAAATTCGCGTGCACCAACCTTACGCGCGCGTCGCCGCCGATCAGAGACTGCGCCGCCGCCAGCGCCTCCGGGTCGCGGTCCAGTCCTACCAGCAACCCCCCAGGCCCTAAAACCTTTAAAACGGCCGCGGCATGCCCCCCTCCACCCACCGTACAGTCTACGTAAACCCCGTCCGGCTTGACTGCCAGCATTTCGACAACTTCCTTAAGCATTACCGGTTTGTGACGAAACTCCAAGTTCAGCACCACCTCTGAGATTAGTCTTCCGTACCAAAATCGAAATCTACGATTTTCTCGGCGATCTCTTCGTAGGCCGCCTGGGTCCTTGTGCTGTAACGAGCCCACTCGTCCCCGGCCCAGAATTCAGTCCGCGAAGCAACGCCGACAATCACCACATCCCTGGTCAGGCCCGCGTATTCACGGAGGTTAGAAGGAATCAATATTCTCCCCTGTCTGTCGGGCTCAATCTCCGCAGCCCCGGAGAAGAAAAGCCGCGCGAACGCCCGTGCATCCGCCTTGGCAAAAGGCAGACGGTGAAGCTTCTTTTCTATGCTTTCCCATTCCTGCAGGGGAAAACCGAAGAGGCAGCGATCCAGGCCCTTGGTGACAACAAACCGCTGCCCCAGCTTTTCACGAAAACGGGCCGGGATGAAAAAGCGTCCCTTGGCGTCCAGTGTGTGCGTATACTCCCCGATAAACATGCGCCTGTCCCTTCAGGTTTTGCACCACTTTAAACCACTTTAAACCACCTGTTCTATATAAAGGATTAAATTCCTGCTGTTGAAACAAAAAAATGTCGACAAATTTCTATCGGTTTTTTAAAGGCTGTTAACAGTGCAGGGAAAAGAACGGCAGCGGCGAAAAACTATGCGGGGCGATTATATCTGCGGGTGATATCCTTGGGAAGGCGTGACGCTCAATTTATACTTCGGAAAGACCCCAATCAACAGGCATGGAACCCCGCGCCACCAAGGATGCGGGCGTAAGCAAAAGGGCGGCCCTGGTCATCGCGGCGCTTGGGTCTTTCCTGACGCCGTTTATGGGGTCCTCGGTAAACATCGCCCTTCCGGATATCGGTAAGGAATTTGCGATAAACGCGGTGCTGCTCGGCTGGGTGGCAACGTCGTATCTTCTCGCCGCCGCGATGTTCCTCGTCCCCTTCGGCAGGCTCGCCGACATTTACGGGCGGAAAAAGATCTATGTCTCCGGCATATCGCTTTACACCCTCTTCTCGCTTTTATCGGCCCTTGCAGGTTCCACCGCCGCGTTGATCTCTTTCCGCGTCTTGCAAGGGATGGGCAGCGCCATGATCTTCGGCACAGGCATGGCCATCCTCACTTCTGTTTTCCCGCCACGGGAAAGGGGTAAGGCACTGGGGATCAATGTGGCCGCCGTCTACAGCGGCCTTTCACTCGGGCCGTTACTTGGAGGACTCATGACCCAACACTGGGGGTGGCGGAGTATTTTTCTTGCCAACGTGCCCCTGGGGCTGGTTGTCGTCGCCCTGGTCATATGGAAGCTTAAAGGTGAGTGGGCGGAAGCGAAGGGAGAAAGATTTGACTTTACCGGCTCGGTGATATACAGCATTGCGCTTGTTTCGATAATGTACGGTTTTTCCTTGCTGCCGTCATTGCCGGGCGCCTGGCTGACCCTTGCAGGCGTCTTGGGAATTGCGGCTTTTATTAAGTGGGAATCCAGAGTACAGAACCCCGTACTTGACGTCAATCTTTTCCGGAGGAACACGGTCTTCGCCTTATCGAACCTGGCGGCGCTGATAAACTACAGCGCGACTTTCGCCGTAGCTTTTTTATTGAGCCTGTACTTACAGTTTATAAAGGGGCTCACCCCCCAGGACGCAGGTTTTATTCTCGTGTCTCAACCCGTGGTGATGGCTGTTTTCTCGCCGTTCGCCGGGCGGCTTTCGGATAGAATCGAGCCCCGGATAGTGGCGTCGATCGGAATGGCGCTGACCACGGCCGGGTTGGGCCTTTTAACCTTCCTTAACGCCGGTACGCCCCTGGCTTTTATTTTTACAAGTCTGATACTCCTTGGTTTCGGGTTTGCCTTTTTCTCCTCGCCCAACACCAACGCGGTGATGAGCGCCGTGGAAAGAAGGTTCTACGGCGTGGCCTCGGGGACCCTCGGAACAATGCGCCTTCTTGGTCAAACGTTCAGCATGGGCGTCGCCATGCTTATCTTTGCGGTATATATGGGTAAGGTTCAGATCACCCCGGAGCATTACCCTTTGTTTACCGCCAGTGTCAAGATGTCGTTCGCCATATTTGCCGTCCTTTGTTTCGGCGGCATCTTCGCCTCGCTCGCGAGAGGCAAAGTACTGGATCGACCTTGACTACGTAACGCTTAATACCCGCCGGTCCCAGTGCGACGGCGATGGTCAATCCCGTAGTTCATAAAACCATGCCCACACCCGCCCAGAGCAACGGCCGGGCTGCCGGTGCCCCAAATGCGGCTCCCAGGGCGACCCCCAGCGGTGCCTTTATAGTTTTAATAAATTTTAATGCTTCCACCCGGGGTTGGCAAATTGCTTCCGGCGCCGAAATATGTTACCATCCTTACTAAGACCTGTATGTACCGTTAACACCCGGATGTCGGCGGCCGTGGTTCTTGTTTCCCCCCAACACCGCAAGTTACAAACGGCGCGGCATGGTCTTGGGGAAGCTGGACGCTTCGCCCAGGCATTAAGTTTTGATCAAGTTGGCTTAGACCCAAAACATTGAGACAGGAGAACAAGTATGACGGAATCCGTACCCGCAGAGGAAGCAGACAGACTTGCTGAAGAAGTAATCAAAGATTACGGCAGATACGTTAACGACGGGATGGCGCGGCTATACCGCTTCATGGGCTTCACCGCCCTCGAATGGGAGAATAACGGCGCGGTCCTGAAGGATGTTCAGGGTAAAGAATACATAGACTGCGGCGGGTACGGGGTGTTTTTCCACGGCCATCGCCACCCCAGGGTGGTGGCGGCGGTTAAGGAGCAATTGGACCGGTTTGCCTTATCCAACAGACTGCTGCCGCAAAAACCCGTTGTGGACCTGGCCCGTCTGTTGGCGGAGATAACCCCCGGAAGCCTTCAGTACACCTTCTTTTGCAACAGCGGGACTGAAGCCGTTGAAGGAGCCCTGAAGCTGGCCCGGGCTTATACCGGCCGCAAAGGTTATGTTTCTACGCACGGGGGGTTTCACGGGAAGTCCTACGGGTCCCTTTCGGCGAGCGGCCGGGAACTGTACCGGGAACCCTTTTACCCCCTGCTGGCAGGATTCAGCCGCGTCCCCTTCGGTGATATTGCCGCCATGGAAGGCGCGGTCACGGACGATACCGCCGGGGTGATCCTCGAACCGATCCAGGGCGAGGCCGGCGTGCGTATCCCTCCTGACGATTACCTTCCCAGAGTACGGGAGGTATGCGACCGGCGCGGCGCCCTGCTCATTCTCGACGAGATTCAGACGGGGCTGGGACGCACCGGGAAGATGTTCGCCTGCGAACACTGGAACGTCGTGCCGGACATCATGTGCATGGCCAAAGCGCTGGGCGGCGGTGTGATGCCCATCGGCGCCTTCACCGCTAAACCCGAGGTCTTCGAACCGTTCAACACCAATCCTTTTTTGCACTCTTCCACCTTCGGCGGCAACCCCCTGGCCTGTGCGGCGGGCTGTGCCGCCGTCAAGGCGATTCGGGAGGAACACCTGGTCGAAAGGGCCGCCGCGTTAGGGGACCGCGCCATCTTTAAACTCAAGCGTCTGGAGCAGGAGTACCCTGAGACCGTTGCCGCCGTGAGAGGCAAGGGGCTGCTGATCGCGCTCGAGTTTACCAAGGAGGGAGCGGTGGGATTATTAATTTCCACATTGCTTGAAAGGCAAGTGATCGCGCTTCATTCTATGAACCAGAACAGGGTTGTCCGGATCACACCCCCGGCTGTAATTACGGATGAATTGTTGGAACGCGCACTGACGGCGATAAGGGAATCGGTCGCAGTCGTTAACGACGTTATCGACGATTTATAATCTATAGCGGAGGGAAATACAGTGCCGTTCGTCGAAGTCGCCACAGAGATAAAGGGTCGCCCGGAAGATGTTTACAAGATCGCCAAAGACATGGAAGCCTACCCGAAGTTCATGAAAAACGTGGTTAAAATCGTTACCCTCGAGCGGGGCCAGGGCTACACCATCACCAGATGGGATACCAGACTCCAGGGCAAGCCGTTGGTCTGGACGGAAAAAGACCTCCTTGACGACCGGAACCTCCGGATCGATTACAGCCTGGTGGAAGGAGACCTTAAAAAGTTCGAGGGGGCCTGGACTTTTGAACCCACCGCTGACGGTACCATTGTAAAGCTGACGGTGGACTTTGATCTCGGTATTCCCATGTTCGCGCCGCTGCTCAACCCGGTGGCGACCATGGTGGTTAAGCGAAACTGCGAAGACATGCTTAAAGGGATGAAGGAACTGATCGAAACCAAAAATTAAACGCGGTTGTCGCACCCGTGTTGTTTGAAAGCCCCGGGCGGTTGCGCCCCCCGGTTGGACCCCACCATTCGCGAGTCTTGCGCCTTAGCTTTGCTTTTCCTCAGCCATCACCCCGGTTTTATTTGCTTGTCAACCGATACGGCCTGAAGCCGCGTGATCGTAAAAACTTTCGCTACTCGGATGGATCGTTGCGTAGTAAACTGAGCCCGTAGAATCTCAAATTGTACACCCTTCCTTTGCTTGACAGGCGGAGGCGGCTTTCAGTAAAATCAACCTGTATCCTCCCGCTTCCGACTATCATTGAATGGCGGGGAAAGAGGGGAACTGATGTTCTCAAGTCTGGGGGAAAAACTTCAAGAGACTTTTAAGCGGCTTAAAGGAAAAGGCAAGCTTACGGAACAGGATGTCGACGCGGCGTTAAGAGAGGTCCGGGTAGCCCTTCTCGAAGCCGACGTTAACTTTAAGGTCGTAAAGGATTTCGTCAAGCGCATCCGGGAGCGGGCCGTGGGGCAAGAGGTCCTGGCCAACCTGAACCCGGCCCATCAGGTCGTTAAAATCGTGCGCGATGAACTCACCGCGCTTATGGGGGGCGAAAACGCACGGCTGAACATCGCCCCGAAGCCCCCCGCCGTGATAATGCTCGTGGGCCTTCAGGGATCGGGTAAAACCACCACCGCGGCAAAACTCTGCGTGCTCCTGAAAAAGCAGGGCCGGCGCCCGCTGCTGGTCGCCGCGGACGTTTACCGCCCGGCCGCCATCAGGCAGCTCGAAGTGCTCGGGGGCCAAATCCAGGTACCTGTCTACTCCTCGGACAAGAGCCCTGTGGGGATCGCGACCGGGGCGTTTGAAGAAGCAGTCAGGAAAGGCAACGACACAGTGGTTATCGACACAGCGGGCCGCCTGCATATCAACGAAGAATTAATGAAGGAACTCGATTTGATTAAGAAGTCGGTCAAGCCGCATGAGATACTCCTCGTGGCCGATGCCATGACCGGGCAGGACGCGGTTACCGTGGCCGAAACGTTCCATAAACGCTTGGAGCTTGACGGCGTAGTCCTGACCAAGCTCGACGGCGACACCAGGGGGGGCGCGGCGCTTTCCATCCGGGAGGTGACCGGCTGCCCGATTAAGTTTGCCGGCGTGGGCGAAAAACTCGATATGCTTGAACCTTTCCATCCCGACCGTATGGCGGACCGTATTCTCGGCATGGGCGACGTACTTACCCTGATTGAAAAAGCGCAGGATACTTTTGACATCCAGCAGGCGTCGGAGATGCAGAAGCGCATCAAAAGCGCCGACTTTAACCTTGAAGATTTCCTGGTACAACTGCGGCAGTTTAAAAAAATGGGGCCGCTGGAGCAGGTACTCGGGATGCTGCCCGGTTTCGGGAACATGAAAAAGGTCCGGGACCAGTTTCAGCTCGACGAGCGCGACCTGGTCCTAACCGAAGCGATTATAAACTCGATGACCGCGGAAGAGCGGCGGCGCCCGGATGTCATTGACGGGAGCCGCAGGCGGCGCATAGCGCACGGCAGCGGTACCACCGTACAGGACGTGAACCGTTTACTAAAACAATTCGGACAAACGAAGAAGTTGATCCGCCAGTTCACATCGATGGAAAAAGGGGTCAAAAAGGGCGTAAAAATGGGCCGTTTCCCCTTCATGTAACGAACGTAACCGGCGCCGAAGGGAGGTGAAACAGTTTGGCGGTTAAAATAAGGCTCAAACGAGTAGGCGCAAAAAAACAGCCGCGTTACCGGATCGTGGTCGCAGACGTGCGTTCTCCGCGTGACGGCAGGTTTATCGAAGAAATCGGATATTATAACCCGCTCACCGATCCGGCCGAAGTCAAAATTAACGAGGAGCGGGCCAAAGCATGGCTTGCACAAGGGGCCCAGCTCACGAATACAGTGCGTAATCTTTTCATCCGGGCAAGTATCATCACTGTCGGGGCTAAAGGAAGGGGCTAGCAATGAAGGAACTCGTGGAAATTTTGGCCAAAGCCCTGGTCGATAAACCGGAAGCGGTTGACGTAAAGCTGTTGGAACAAGAGAAATCCATCTTGATTGAACTGCGGGTAGCGCCCGAAGACGTGGGAAAAGTCATCGGTAAACAAGGCCGGATTGCCCGGGCGATTCGCCAGGTCGTCAAGTCAGCGGCAGCCAAGAGCCGGAAGAAAGTCGTTGTCGAAATTATGTAGTACCGGTGGGTAAACGTGGACCGAATAACTGTGACCAGACCTGTCATCCTCAAGGTACGGTTAACCGAAAAATATAAGGAATCGCTGCTTGAGAGGTTGCAGGCAGCGTTAGAAGAGGCAGAACGCGATCTGCAGCGGGTCGAATTTCAGGCCAGGCGCGCAGGATTACAACCTGAGGCACGCGGCGAAGCGGATGAAATCGACAAGGCCCGCCGTGAGAAAACCGAAATAAAGGAACGGCTTCGTTCCCAGTACCAGGCTGTTAAAAGTCTCGCTCCCGGAGCTGAAGTTATTCAGGGACGCACCGAGTGCCTCGTTGAAATAGGCGTGGGTGACGACGCAAACATACTGAGCGCGGTGGAAGTAATCATCGAAGAAGGGAAGATTGTTGCCGTCCGGGAGCAGGGTTAAGCTTATGCCCCCTCTTTACATTACGATCGGCGAAATAATAGCCCCCCACGGATACCGGGGGGCGGTACGCGTTCTCCCCCTCACGGATTTTCCTGAACGTTTTTTAACTATGGAAACGGCCGCCCTTAATTACGGCAAAAAAAAAGAGACGTTCAGAATCGAAAAGGCGGGCCGCCATAAGCAGTTCATTTTGCTCAAATTTAACGAAATTAACAGCCTGGAAGCCGCAGAACGTCTCCGGGGCGCCTTTATAGAAGTCCCCCGCGAGGAGGTTGTGCCGCTTCCCCCGGGCCGATTCTATATCTTTGACCTCATCGGTCTGAAAGTATGGACGGAGGAAGGGGCCTGTCTGGGTCAGTTAAGCGACGTTTTACAGACAGGCGCGAACGACGTCTACAGTATTAAGGGTGCGGACGGAAAAGAAATCCTGGTTCCGGCCTTAAAAGAAGTGGTAAAGCTGGTCGACATCCCCGGCGGCCGAATGGTCGTGAAGCTCCCCGAAGGCATACTTCAAGACCAGCGATGAGTAAACAAAGCCTTATACTTAAGGTAGGATACTATGGTTTTTGACGTTGTCACTCTGTTCCCCGAAATGTTCTCCGGACCCCTCTCGGTAAGCATTCTCAAGAGGGCGATAGACGCGGGGATCATCACGGTCCGTTTGACTAATATCCGCGATTACGCGGCAGACAAGCACCGGATCGTGGATGACACCCCTTTCGGCGGCGGCGCGGGGATGGTTTTGAAACCCGAACCGGTATCGAGGGCTGTGGAAGCTGTCCGTCGCAGTCACGGTGGCAACGCCGGTCCGGTGGTTTTGCTGTGCCCCCGGGGCGAGCGGTTTAGTCAAACCATCGCCCGGGAACTGGCGCGGGAGCAGCACGTCGTTTTAATCTGCGGCCATTACGAAGGAATGGACGAGAGGGTAAGCGAACACCTCGCCGCCAGGGAAATCTCTCTTGGTGATTTCGTACTCACCGGAGGAGAACTGCCGGCGATGGTCCTTATCGACGCAGTTTCCCGCCTTGTCCCCGGCGTTTTGGGGGAAGCGTCGGCGCCGGCTTTCGACTCCTTCGCCTCCGGTCTCCTGGAGCATCCGCATTACACCAAACCTCGTCAATTCCGGGGGATGGCCGTGCCGGAGGTCCTTCTCAGCGGGCACCACGCTCGGATTAATCGCTGGCGCCGCGAGGAGTCGCTCATACGTACCCTGGTAAGGCGGCCGGAACTGGTTGAGCCGGAAGAAGTGGACGCGAATGACAGGGACTTTATGAAGAAACTCGCCGCCCACCTTGGCAGGCTGCTAAGCACGCCGCGTCAGGGACCCGGGTCTTGAATCCCCTCCTAAATTTGTTGCGGCGCTGATTTGGCCGTGTTATAATGTAACCTGGTTTTACCGGGGGTTGGCAGCTAAAGAGAATTAAGGGGGCCGTAGAATGACTAATCTTACGGAACTATTCACCGGAGATCTTAAAAAAGAAGTATTTAATTTCCGCCCCGGCGACACCGTGCGCGTGCACGTCAAGGTTGTTGAAGGAAGCCGGGAGCGGACGCAAATATTCGAAGGCGTGGTTATACGCCGGCGTGGGGGCGGTCTCAACGAGACTTTCACGGTCCGGCGGGTCTCGTACGGTGTCGGGGTTGAGCGCATCTTTCCGCTTCATTCACCGCGCATCGAACGCGTCGAAATTGTCCGCCGCGGCCGGGTACGGCGCGCGCGACTCTATTATCTCCGGAAGCTCCACGGCAAAGCGGCCCGGATTCGTGAAAGACGCTAAGGTTCCGAGGGGCCCCCGCTGGGAGGGTCCTTTCTTTATCTTTCTATGCCTGACCGACGAAACAACTAGTTTAACCGCACTGGTCGACGTCTACTTCCGCTTCAGGAGGCCTTGATTGTAAGTGCCGAAGAAGACCAGAGTTTTCAGCGATATCCTTGAATCTCTCGTTATTGCCGTATTGTTGGCCGTATTGCTTAGAGCCTTCGTCTTTGTGCCGCGGGTCATTCCTTCAGGCTCAATGATACCCACGCTTTACGAGAAGGACCGCATTATTGTTTCCAAGATAACTTACCGGTTTCACCAGCCGGAGCGCGGCGATGTAATGGTTTTCCGCTATCCGCTCGACCCAAAGCGAAACTACGTCAAGCGTATCATCGGCCTTGGCGGTGAGACTGTCGTGCTCTCAGACAATAAACTTTATATCAATGACCGGCTTGTTTCGGAAACTTATCTCCCCCCGGACACTACTTTTTATGACTTCGGACCCATCAAAGTGCCCCCCGAATCGTACTTTGTGCTGGGCGACAACCGGATGAACAGTCAGGACAGCCGCGTATGGGGGTTTGTGGAGCGGCGGCTGGTCATCGGTAAGGCCGTGCTTTTGTACTGGCCGCCCGACCGTATTGGAATAGTTCACTGAGGAAGATACTCCTATGGAGATCAACTGGTATCCGGGCCACATGGCGAAGGCCCGGAAGCTCATCCGCGAGCATCTCAAACAGGTGCACATTGTCTTTGAACTGCTGGACGCGCGGATCCCTCTGTCCAGTCGCAATCCCGATATTGACGCTATTGTTTGGAAAACCCCCCGCGTAGTGGTATTAAATAAAGTTGACCTTGCCGACCCGACTCAGACACGTCTTTGGACAACCGCGCTGGCGAGAGGAAAACATCCGGTAATCCAGATTGACTCTTCCACCGGGCGCGGTCACAGCAGAATAGCTCAAGCGGTGAAGACAGTTGCAAAACCCGGACGCACCGGCGTGATCCGCGGAATGGTCGTGGGTATTCCGAACGTGGGCAAGTCAACTTTTATTAACCGGCTGGCCGCGCAGAAGTCCGTCCGGACAGGCGCCCTGCCCGGTGTGACCCGCGGCAGGCAGTGGGTAAGGGTATCGCCGGGCATCGAACTCCTTGATACGCCCGGCGTTCTCCGGCCGCGTCTGGATAACAGGGAAGCGGCTTTGAAACTCGCCGCCACCGGCGCTATCAAAGAAGAAGTTATAGACAGCGAGGGTGTAGCCCTCTGGCTGCTGGACTGGCTCAAGCAGCATTACCCCGGGGTGCTGAAGCGGCGCTACCAATTACCCGCACTGCCTGCAAGCCCCGGCACGCTTTTAGAATCCATCGGCCTCAAACGTGGACTGATAGTCGCCGGGGGGCAGGTCGACCGTTTCAAGGCAGCGGTTACATTCCTTAAAGATTTCCGGGACGGCCGTCTGGGAAGGTTTACTCTTGACGATTACCAGGAGATGGATTAAGTAGTCGGTAGTCGGTAGTCAGTAGTCAGCAGTCTAAGTAGTCACGAGTCGCGAGTCAAAAGCCTTGATAGCTGTCAGCTTTCAGCCGTTAGCGATCAGCCTTGGATTCCGGATTCTTGTTGTTTAACTTCGAACCTTGAACGGACCCCAAAGGTCTATCCGTCTAAGCTTGACTTAGGACTGAGGACACTTTTAGACGTGACCCGTGACTTAATTTTTGGGGGTGTGTCGGTGTTGTTTCGAGATAACAGGTGTTTGACGGAGCACCCTGAGTATGACCATTTCTGGTTGGCGATAACGGAACGGGAAGAAGCGCGGTATGCCGCTCTCTTTGCTTTTGAACAAGGACTGAAGGCCAGGGGCTTTCGCCTCGTAGCCGGTGTGGACGAAGCCGGCAGGGGCCCTTTGGCCGGTCCGGTCGCGGCCGCCGCAGTTATTTTACCGGAGGGGGCGGACCTTCCCGGTCTCAACGACTCCAAAGTTGTCTCCGCCCCGCGGCGGGCCGTACTGGCCGAGGCCATCCGGGCCGTCGCGGTCACCTGGTCCGTAGGTTTGGCTTCCGTGGCGGAGATTGATACCCTCAATATCCGCCGCGCTTCCTTCCTGGCGATGCGGCGGGCGCTGGCCGGCCTACGACCGAAGCCGGATCACGTGATCGTTGACGGCAGTATTATACCGGAGTTGTTTCTGCCCCAAACGGGGGTGGTGCACGGTGATGCGCTGGTTGCCGCCGTCGCCGCGGCTTCCATCATCGCCAAAGTGACGCGGGACAAGTTGATGGACGAATTGGACGCCGTGTTTCCCCACTACGGCTTTTGCCGTAATAAGGGTTATCCGACACCCGAACACCTGGAAGCGTTGCAGAAATACGGGCCCTCGCCGTTTCACCGCCGGAGTTTTGCACCGGTTAAGCACCTGTTGGAAGGCCGGGGAAGTTTTTAGTGGAAGAGCACAGGAAGACGCTCGGCGCGCTTGCCGAAAAGCTGGCCGCAGACCACTTACAGCGTAAAGGTTTTAAAATCTTGGCGCGAAACTATCGCTGCCGCTATGGGGAAATCGACGTCATCGCCATTGACGGAAAGACCCTGGTCTTTATTGAGGTCCGGGCTAAAGGTTCCACAGGTTTCGGCACTCCCCAGGAGAGCATCACCCGCCAAAAGCGTTTAAAAATACGGGAGGTTGCGCGCTACTACCTTACCAACGAAGTACGGAAGGGCAGTTTCTGCCGCTTCGATGTGATTGCGGTTCAATTCGAAGCGGGCGGCAGGAAGGTCAAAGAAATGGAGCACATTGAAAACGCGTTTTAAAAGGTACCGTTAGGCCTCTTTGACTTCGATCCCGCCCATTACGGCTCTGCCCCGGATCACTAAGCTCACCGCCGGATCGCCGGTCCCGGGACGCTTCGTTTTCCGGCTCGCTATTACCCCTCCCGCTTCTTCACGGAAGAAATTCAACCCGCCTAAAACCACCGTGCCCTGGCACGTTACCGGAAGGCCTTCGGGGACGCGCACTTCGATGCCGCCCATTACCGCGGTCAGGTTGAGCACCGTTTCCCGCGGTGGAATTTCGGCCGCCCGGAGGTCGATTTTCGCCCCGCCCATAATGGCGATGTAACTACCGTCCTCAAGCTTCCAACCCTGCTCCTTCAGATCAAGGCCGCTCATTACCACCCAGTGGGTTCCGCCGGTCCTTGTGGCACCCTGCAACAGGCTCCATCCCAGCAGAATTATCAAGACCGGCCAGAACACTTTCCAGAAGAAGCCCAGATTTAAATCGTAGTAACCAAGGTTGCCGCCGATGATGATTGCTCCCAGGGCTACTAAAATTAACCCGTTGAAAATGCGCCCCGGCAGCGGTCCCGGTTCTGGCCCCCTACCCAAAACACCGGGGACCATGATATCTATCCCCCACCCAATCAACAGGGCGGGCCAGTAAGTGGCAATGATTCTTCCTATATTGACGTCAAGCAGCCCCAGATTCCTGAAAAGCCAGAGTACACCCAAGGCAATCACAATCGCGCCCAGAATCATCGGCCTTCTCTGACCCATATGCACACCCCTTTCCTTCCTATACACCGTTGTTGCAGGCACTCAGTGAGACTTCTCAGAAACATTATCACCATCTCAGGGGAGCTTTAACAACAGAATAACACACAACCGACTTGTCAACCGCCTACCCCCCGCCCGGACCAAACTGCGATAGCGCAAGCTGCCTCGCAACAACTCAGGGCCGTTAAACGATCCCACCGGGTGGGACGACGGCAGCATGGTTTGGGTATGCCGGCTTAATACGGCTTGAAGTGGAAGCTATAAGGCATTTAAAAAAAAATAACCTGTCTGATGCATACCAAACCGTGAAAATTCACGTTGAGGAAGAATATTTTGACAAAATAATGCAGGAATGAGCAGGCAACGTAGCGAATTTAAGCCGGAAACTGTGATGGGGGAATAAGGGTTTGTTGTCAATACTTAAGAGTGTGGCGCTTGACGGCTTGCAGGGTTTCGTTGTGCAGGTAGAGGTGGATATTGCGGGCGGTCTGCCTGCTTTTGAGGTTGTGGGACTTCCCGACGCGGCGGTCCGCGAAGCGCGGGACAGGGTCAGGGCGGCGATCAAGAACGCCGGATTTGAGTTCCCCGTCCGTCGTATCACGGTTAACCTCGCACCGGCGGATATCCGCAAGGAAGGACCGGGTTACGACCTGGCGCTGGCAGCGGGAATCCTAACGGCGACCGAACAGGTACCCCCGGAAGCGGCGGCGGAATACGTCTACTTCGGCGAGTTGTCCCTCGACGGCGGCGTCCGGGGCGTCTGCGGTGTCTTGCCCAGCGTGGCGGCAGTAGTTCGGCACAGTGAGCATAGGATCATCGTCGCGGCCGCCAACGCCGAAGAGGCCGCCCTTGTCGAAGGCGCGCAGGTTTTCCCGGTGCATAACCTTCAAGAACTGGTCCAATTCTTGCGCGGTGAAGAAGAAATCCTGCCCTGCACGGTGGAAATCGACCAGATTTTGCAGAAGCGCAGTGACGAAACCGATTTCGCCGAGGTACGCGGGCAGTTGTACGCCAAGCGTGCGCTGGAAGTGGCCGCCGCCGGCGGGCACAATGTGCTCCTGGCGGGAAGTCCGGGGACGGGCAAGACCATGCTGGCGCGGCGCCTGCCGGGGATCCTGCCGCAAATGAGTTTCAATGAGGCTCTCGAGGTCACGGAAATCCACAGCCTGGCAGGGCTGCTCCCCCCGGGCGAACCGCTCGTCACCCAGCGGCCTTTCCGCGCTCCGCACCACACGGCTTCGTCGGTGGCGCTCGTGGGCGGTGGCCGCTTCCCCCGCCCGGGAGAAGTAAGTTTAGCCCATAACGGGGTGCTTTTCCTCGACGAATTTCCTGAGTTTCCTAAAGATACGCTGGAAGCCCTGCGGCAACCCCTGGAGGACGGTGTGGTAACGGTTTCGCGGGCGGCGGGCACCGTCTGCTTCCCGGCGCGCATTATGCTCGTCGCCGCCTGCAACCCGTGTCCGTGCGGGTATTACGGCGACCAGGAGAAAGAATGCAACTGCTCGCCGCAACAGGTGCAGCGCTACCGCAGCCGGCTTTCCGGTCCGCTGCTCGACAGGGTTGAACTCTACGTTTCCGTACCCAGGGTCAAGTTCCAGGACCTCGCCGGCGAACCCACCGGCGAAAGCTCAACCGTAATCAGAGAACGTGTGGAAACCGCGCGAGGGACACAGCGGGAGCGCTTTAAAGGGAAAAAGGCCAAGTGCAACGCCGCCATGACCCCCGGTCAGGTGCGGCGCTGCTGTTCCCTCACCACGGAGGCGGCGCGGATGCTCCAGGCGGCCTACCGGCAACTCGCCTTAAGCGCCAGAGCGCACGACCGGACGCTCAAAGTAGCCCGTACGATCGCCGACCTGGAAGGCGTGGATATAATCGACACCGCGCACGTCGCCGAGGCCATCCAGTACCGTGAGCGGGAGAGCGAGCGGTACATGTAATGTCAGGATACCCACTTCCGGAATCTACATAAGCTCCTTGCTCGAACTGGATAACTGAACCGCCGCGATTCGGAGTGAAAGATAATGAATCAGAATAAACGCCGAAAGGGCGCCCGGCGGAGCGCCCTCTTGCTCAGTGTTCTTTACGGTACGCTTACGGCCGTTCCAAAGCCTCCCTCCCCCCGGCCAGTTTCACCATGAAATAAGTAGTCGCGATTTGATAGATCAAGCTTAGCAAAAGCAACAACATATTGCTTCGCAGATCTTGAGACAGGTATGGGGTAATATCCAGCAGATAACGGGCCAATCCCACCCAGACGAACCACATCAGCGCCGCATAAGTGATGGCTTTGACCCATAAAAGTTCCGCCCCCTTCCATTCGATCAACAGCTTAAAACCCACGGCCAGCGCCGCGCCCGCCATCAAGCCCGTGACAAAACCGGCGACGAGCCCGCCGGTTGTCCGCGCTATTTCCGGCGTCACAAAAAATTCAACGGTGTAGAGCAGATAGATAACCTTGGTTGCTTTGAGCAAATAAAGCGGCAAGCCCACCGCGTACATGACGAGCGTTCCGGCAACACCCGAAATTATGGCAAGGACGATTGAATCAGAGACAGCCTTTTGGTACCACCCACCGGTTTTCAAAAACAAGCCTCCCGCGGTTGCAGATAGTCTTAAATTTTGCTTAGATATACACTATAGCAATTTTCAATGTCCTAACTGCGAACCGTCGCCTTTTTCGGCGGAACCTTGGAAGAAACCGGTTTAACGGTTAGATTAGCCCTTCTCCGTGCTCTAAAGAGGTCCTCGTCCGCCAAGAAAGTACTGAGGCCCCCGACGGTTATACCCCATAAGGCGCTGGCAAACGCCATGCCGGCGTTCGAAACGACGTCAACCGGATAAGTCCCGCGGGCGCCCAAGTGGGCTACTATGCCGCGGAACAACCCAAAGCCGATGGACCCGGTAAGCATACCCTTAATGAATTTTGCGCCGCTTCCCGACTTCGACAACAAGCAAACATAAGCTATGCCGAGGACCGAGGCGACCGCGAAGTCCCCCGCCACGCCAAAGGCCATTCCGTATTTAGAAGTCGCCTCTTTACGCGTTACAAATATCCCGCTCACGATTTCGCCAAAACGCTTTTTCTCGATGCCGGCCTGTACTAGAACTTCATTTAGAACGGTCTTGGGGATGTTGCCGAGGAAACCCAACAACAGCCCAAGAACAATTCTGTCGTCCAGCTTCTTCATGCTCAACCTCCGGCGGAACCTCGTCGTGTTTATTATTCCCCGAATCCCGTCTCTTCCCGGAGGGCAAGTGTTTTCTTCTGCCGGAATATTTTGTTTCGAAGAGATAGAACGCCTTCTTTATACACGCCTGCCTCCCTGAACGAACACGGAGTTAAAGAATCGTAACGGGCCCATTAGCGCAGGAATGCACGTGTCATAAACGGGGAAAATATTCGGGACGGTTTTTTGAAAGAAGGTGGTAATGTGGAAAGCGGTTTTACAGGTCCAAAAGGCGTATCGGATCCCGCTGTGCGGTACGGCGGCCCGCGCTTAGAGATAGAAGGGATGGCGCAGAATTTCAACGCGCTTCCCGCACAGCAACCAGCCGCCGCGCAAACACCCGCGGCGGGTGACACCGTGAGTGTCGGGTGTGTTGCCTGCGCAAGAGCGCATTTTGCAACCATTGCCGGGACGCTGAAGGAAGCGATCCGGTTCGCCCGCGAGGGCGGCCTGACCCACCCGGAAGTCCAGACTAGGCTCGAGGCCGCGGAAGAAGAAGTGACCAACGTGGAAAGGCACGATTGGACGCCCGAGAAGACACTCCACTCACCGATTGGGGAAAAACACGTCATCGAACAGTTCTTCCCGGACCTTCGCCGGTTGCGGCAGCGAATCATGACGATCAACTCGGTCGACGACCTTGAACACACGGCGGCGGATGCGGCGCTGCTGTCCACCGACTTCAGACTGGCGGTGCTCGAACTGCGCGGGGCCGACACCGGCGGCGTTCCAGACGCCGCGTCAAAACCCGTTGCCGGCGGGGCGGCCGCGCGCGAAGCCGGTTGCGATTCAATCGAAAACCTGGAAGGCCAGGGAAGTCCCTGAAAGTCCTGATAAACGGGTGGAGGTTTCACCTGCGGCTTTCTACGTTCTGCGTTCTGCGTTCCAGGTTTTGCGTTTTAGGTTCAACGTCGGCGTGCAAGTTTGAAGTTACCGGGGAAAATTACCAATAATGTTCTACGTGGTTTTTCATTTGAATATATATTAAGGTTACCGCAAAAAGACTGCCCAATCTAAAAACTCCCTCCTCACTTTATGTGAGCAGGGAATCATTTTTTTCTGATTGCTTTCTGGCGGGAGTGCGTGGGAATCGAACCCACCGCGGACTTTGTGGCCCGCCGACTGGTTTTGAAGACCAGGAGCACCACCAGGCACCATCCACTCCCTCAGCTTTTGATTATAATTTAGAGTATTTAAGGTGTCAAAGGAGATATCTGGCTCTTCTTAGTCCTCAGTCCCCGGTCAAGCTCAGACGGATGGTTCGTTCGACGTTCGACGGACGGCTACGTTAAGCTAAGATGGATTTACCTTTCGGTTCAGAATATAGAATTTAGAATTTAGAAGTAAAATTCTTTAGTCCGGGATCAAAAATATAATTCAAAGCTGTTGTGTTCGAACTGATTTTTTATCAGAATTCTACCTTCTATATTCTACCTTCTGTCTTCTATCTTCTACAATTCAGTCTTCTTCTTCTCCCGAAGGCCGCGGAGGCGTTCAAGACGTTCTTTGAGGGTGGTTTCGGCGCCGCGTTCGTTCGGGTGGTAATACGCGGTACCGCGGATCTCTTCGGGGAGGTATTCCTGCGGCACGAGGCCGCCCGGATAGTCGTGTGGGTACTTGTAGCCGCTGCCGTGGCCGAACGTCCCGGCGCCGCGGTAACTGGCATCCCGGAGGTGAAGCGGCACCTGGCCGGTCTCTCTTTTCAGCACGTCTTCCCTGGCGCGTTCTATCGCCAGGTAAGCCGAATTGCTCTTCGGCGCGAGAGACAGGTACACCGCGGCCTCGGCCAGGATGATCCGCGCCTCGGGAAAGCCGACGAACTGCACCGCGTCAGCCGCCGCCTGGGCGATGACCAGCGCCCTGGGGTCGGCGAGACCGACGTCTTCGGCGGCGCTGATGACCATCCGCCTGGCGATAAACTTTACGTCCTCGCCGGACTCGATCGCCCGCGCAAGGTAGTGCAACGCGGCGTCGGGGTCGCTGCCGCGTATGGACTTGATAAAAGCCGAGGCGACGTCGTAATGGGTGTCGCCTGACTTGTCGTACTTGAGTGCCCGCTGGCGGATGCACTCTTCCGCGGTCGGCAGGTCGATGGTAATCCTGCCGTCTTTGTCGGGCGGGGTGGTCAACACGGCCAATTCCAAGGCCGACAACGCCACCCGGGCGTCCCCCGCGGCAGCGCCGGCGAAGTGTTCCAGGGCCTCGTTTTCCACGTCAACGGTGTAGTGCCCGAGGCCCCGTTCCTCATCGGCGAGCGCCCGGCACAGGATGGTTTTCAGGTCCTCCGCGGCGAGGGGTTCGAACCGAAAGATGGTGGCCCGCGAGCGGAGCGCCCCCACGATCTCGAAATAAGGGTTTTCGGTGGTGGTCCCGATAAGTGTTATGTGGCCTTCCTCCACGAACGGGAGCAGAGCGTCTTGCTGGAGCTTGTTAAGGTGGTGAATCTCGTCCAGACAAAGGAGCACGGGGCGGCCGGAAGCGGCGGCGCGACCGGCCGTTTCCCGAATTTCTTTGACGGTGGTGAGCGCGGCGTTGAGCCTGACGAAAGGACTGTCGGCGGCACGGGCGGCTATTCCGGCCAGGGCTGTTTTCCCTGTGCCCGGCGGCCCGTAAAAGATGGCCGACCCGAGGCGGCCGGCCGCGATTGCGCGGTAAAGAAGCCCACCCTCTTTCAGAAGGTGCCGCTGGCCGACGAACTCCTCGAGGGTGAGAGGCTTGTAACGCGCGGCAAGCGGCTGTCTGTTCAACTTGCCCTCCACAGTTTGCAGACTTGTCCCTTAAGCCTTTATTAGGGGAAAGGAAGAAGCGGAGTTTACCCGCCTTCGGCGACCCTTTCAAAAGTATTTACGTCGATGGTCAGGGTTATCGGGGCATCAGACACATTCTTCAAACGCGCCCGGAACACCGGTTTTTTCAAAATGCACTGCCACAACGACGTGCCTTTATAGCAGGCGGTCTTGTCCGCCAGGCTCCACTCCGTGTCATTCAACTGTTCAACGTAAAGGAGGAGGTTGCCCGTACTTTCCACACGGAAGGCGATCATCAAAACGGAAGTCTTTATTTCATCGAAGCTAACTTGCTCACCGGGAGCGACCTCCCGGTTGGTTGCCAGGTTGGTGATTCTGGCCTGCATGTTGGGGATTTGGTAAGACATGTTTCCCTCCTAAAATCTCGTGTCATACGCAGACAGTTTTATAATAGGTCTGAGGGTGAAAAACAAACAGCTTTCTCGCCTGCGACTCGCCCCAAAGGCAGCCCGGAGGTTTACCTCTGTGCGACGTCCTTTTAATTCCAATGTTGTTCTCCCTGGCGATTTGTGTTGTTATTTTACCATATGGCTTACCTAAAAGTAAACGCGACCTGACAACCTAATAGGTTCCTTTTTAGGAAACAAGCTACCCGATCTTAGGAATAATAAATACGCTGCTTTGATTTAGTTTTCGCCGAGGGCTGAACTTATACCCAAGGGAGGTCATTGTTTGGCGAAAATTGCCGTGATCGGTGTCGGTGCGGTAGGCGCCACATGCGCTTACGCGCTTATAGCCGGCGGACTGGCGCACGAAATCGTGCTTATTGACATCGACCGGGCCCGGATGGAAGGGGAAGCCCTGGACCTGGGCGACGCCACCGCATTCACCAACCCCGTCCGTTTGTACGCGGGCGATTACCCCGACTGCCGCGACGCAGACATAATCATTTTTACCGCGGGAGCAAACCAGCGTCCCGGGCAAAACCGTCTCGATTTGGCCGGCGGGAACTACGGGGTCCTGCGTGACGTATTATCGAAGCTGACGCCCCACTGGCGAGGCGGTATATTTTTGTTGGTTTCCAATCCGGTGGATATTCTCACCTGCGCCGCCGCCAGGATTACGGGTCTGGAGCACGCGCGGGTGCTCGGCAGCGGAACGATCCTCGACAGCGCGCGCTTTCGGCATGCCCTCAGCACCCACGTCCGGGTGGACGCCCGTAATATTCACGCGTATGTTGTCGGTGAGCATGGTGATTCCGCCGTTCCCCTTTGGAGCCTGGCGACCGCCGCCGGTATGCACATTGACGATTTTTGCCGCGGGCTTAACATACCGTTGCCGGACAGGGAATCCACGAACACACTGATCCGGGAGGCCGCCCGTCGAATTATCGAAAGAAAAGGCGCCACTTATTACGCGGTCGGGCTTGCGGTGCGCCGGATTTGCGAAGCGATTTTACATGACCAGAACAGCGTGATCACCGTTTCCGGGTGTCTGAGCGGTCAGTATGGGTTTTGTAATATCGCGTTCAGCTTGCCGACGGTCGTCGGGAAAAATGGGAGGGTTAGAGCGCTTGAACTGCCGCTGAGCGAAGCCGAAGGCACCGCACTGAGACATTCGGCGACCGTCTTGAGGGTGGCGCAGGAACGCCTCGGGGACCCGCCATGATCCGCTTACCCTTCCGCAATCACGAAGTGCTCTAAAAAAGTGAGTAGTTCTTCGGCCAGCTTGCTCTGGTTATAGGCGCCGATACCCGCGGTAATGGCCAGGGGGAAAAAAGCCAGCCAGCCGACGGCGCCGACGGCGGCCTTATCGAGCCACCTGCCCGCCCCCGTTTCAACTTCCACCCCGTCATCCCTTTGCCTGAGCCAAATCGTCTGGGCGTAAGACATGCCGGTTATACTCGCGAGGGTCCCGCCTTTCCTTGCCTGGACCACCACTGATTTCTCATCCTCCAGGCGTTGCGTTTCGTATTTGCGCCGGTTGAACCACACCTCAACCGCCCGGCTCATATGCCCCGCCGACAGGGTAGTCCGGTAAATCCGGAAGGCCATAACTTCACCTCTCTACATTATCAGCATGGCGTCCCCAAAGCTGTAAAAACGGTACTTGAGGCGTACCGCTTCGCGGTAGGCCCGCAGAATTTTCTCTCTGCCCGCGAAAGCCCCAACCAGCATTAACAGGCTCGAATAAGGCAGGTGGAAATTTGTAATCATGGCGTCGACAACTCTGAAAACAAAACCCGGGTAGATAAAAAGGGCGGTCGAGCCCGCGCCCGCCGCG
>JAGUUY010000133.1 GCA_020063185.1 Bacillota bacterium | reverse complement strand
GAAAAAAAAGTGCGGGATGTGATGATACCCACCGAAGAGTATACCACTGTGTTGGATCAGGCTACTGTAGGAGAAGCAATCGAAGCCCTGGCGGGGTCACTCCTGAAAGAGAAAACCGGGAAATCAACCGGGCATCGATCGGTGCTGGTAATCGACGCCCAGCAAAGACCCGTCGGGCTGCTTACCTTCCGCGGTCTGATCAGAGCCCTGGAGCCCAGGCTTATTGATCCGGAAAAAATCCCCGGCCAGACCCTTCCCTGGGTCGAAGATCCTCCGTCCATTGTCTGGAACGGATTTTTTACCCAACTGGTCCACAAGGAGGCCGGTAAAAAGGTAAGAGATGTTATGCGGCCCATAAAGCTTATTACCGTTGAGGCCGACGCCCCTTTAATGAAGGCGGTGCACCTGATGATCCGGCACGAAATAAGCTCGCTGCCGGTGGTCGATCAAGATACTGTAGTGGGTATCGTAAGAATTAATGAAATATTCTTGGAGGTCGCAAGCACGGTAGCGGCCGGTAAGGGGGACCTGCCGGGGCATGACATTGTTGCCCAGGGGAACTAGCGAAGGCCGGTTTTTAAGCTCATTACCGTACGTGCTTTCCCGGGCCGGAGTATTCTGTGAAAGGTGAAACAAAGACTGCAGGGCAGGTTGCCGATGTCGACCGGCAAACCTGCCCTGCGCCTGGTTTTTCTTACTATACCGCAAGAAGACAGCCCGGTACAACCGTCCACTACTGTCTGTTTTTAGACACTTCACTGTCCATAATCAATCAGCGAACTAAAGATCGTTCTGAGGAGAACAGGCATTTTCTTGCCTTTTTGGTCAATGAACAATATTGGCATGACACTTGCTTATACCTTATATGGGGACCTCTCCGGGTTCGAGAAATACCGGATTACCGAGTATGGTCAGCCGTATCCAGAGATGATTTCAAGGAGTAAAAGAATGTTCCGGGACTATTTTCCTGGTAGCCTGAGAAAGCAGATTTGCGTTGTCGTGGCGATGGTTCTGGTGCTGTTGGTTGCCGTGATTCTTTATGACATAAGGTTTGCGGCGCGCAGCGACGATACCCTGCTCGCGGCGATAGAACGCCGGGTATCGGACACAGCCTTTTATTTAAGGGAAGGGGTTGCGGCCGAGGTTGGGCGAAAGCTGGCGGAAGATCCGGCCGCCGGGATGGAGGTAATCCTCGAAGAGAGTTTTGATGAAGTTGCCGCTCCCATCGTGGCCGGCCAAAAAGGGGTTCGGCTTTGTATGTTCGTGGTGGAGAACGAACGCATTTTTATTCGGGGGTCTTTACACGAATACAAGAAACTGAGCGCGGAAGCGCAGCAAAAACGGGAGGAAAGGGTTTACAACGAGGCGCTGCTGGGTATCGAAGCCGTAATCGGCGGCGGCAAGCCTCTGTCGCGCATGGGCAGGACGTGGGACGATTGTTTTTACGAGCACCTGGTACCCCTGTATGTAGGCGACAGGCTGGTGGCCGTAGTCTGGGCGGAAGAACGGATTCACCCTATTTTTGCGCAGAGCGCCAAAATTCGTTTAATGGTTCGTTACACCGTTTTGGCGGTATTTTTTGGGGTTATCCTGGGGGCGGCGGTTATCATCACCACATTGACCAACCGGATTTCCCAGATTCAGAAAGGCGTGGCGCAGCTTGAGACCGATCTCACCGCCCCCCTTCCGGATATGCCCGGCGAGTTAGGTCAAATAACCGACTCCCTTAACAAAATGGCCAGGGGTTTAGCCGAAAAAGAGATGATCCTTGAGAAATTGCGCCGTTCAGAGTGTTTGGCGGCACTGGGGCGTCTGGTCACCAACATTGCCCATGAGCTGAAGAATCCGGCGGGTGTGATCGAGGTTACGGTGCAGTTGATTGAGGAGGAGTATAAAAAGAAGGTGCCGGGTTTGGGCGAGTACATCAAAGTGATCCGGAACCAACTCAGGCGGCACCACGAACTTGTGCAGGAACTGGTGGACTTTAGTCGTCCCAACAGTTGCCAGCTGAAACAGCTTTCGGTCAACCGACTGTTGCAAGAAGTTTTGAGCTTCAGCGAGCCTTTGCGCAAGAAGTACAATATCGAACTTGTGCTTAATCTGGCGAAAGCGCTGCCGGGGATTCAGGGGGACAGCGAAAGGTTAAAGCGTGTTTTCAGTAATTTGATTACCAACGCCATCGAAGCGATGCCTTCGGGAGGGACCTTGAGCGTTTCTTCCAAGGTTACCAACGGTTACGTTGAGGTAGCGGTGCAGGATACCGGGTTTGGGATTGCGGCAGAGGATATACCGCACATTTTTGAACTATTTTATACGACGAAGGCCGGGGGGACTGGTCTGGGGTTGGCGCTTACCAAGCAGATCGTAGAGATGCACGGTGGTCAGATCACGGCGGAGAGTAAGAAACAGGGCGCAACCTTCAAGGTGTATCTGCCCGTGTCAACAGACTGAAAAGCGGT
>JAGUUY010000113.1 GCA_020063185.1 Bacillota bacterium | reverse complement strand
CGGCGCGGAGCGTACATGGTAGTACGTGAGCACCGGACGGCGAGCCTGACAAAGCCAGGCGAAGTTTATCACCGCGTGTGATGAGCACAGCGCAGCCTGGGGACAACGACAGGAAGGCATTTGATAATCAACACAAAAAAAGCCGCCTGCGAAAACAGACGGCTTTTGATGTTAACAGGACTGTTCTTAAAGGTCGAGTTCCGGAGCCGGCAGAAACTCGCTCTCTTTGGCGGCGGCCTCTTTAATTTCGGCCACCCGCCCTAAAACCCCTGCCATTACCTCGGGGCCGAGCGTTTTATGTTTGGCGATCTCGTCGAAAACCACCCGGTTGAAGGCGATGGGAACGTCGGTTATCGCCCCGCGTGAGTCGGTCCGGGCGGTGGAAAACTCCTCGAGAATCTTGGCGGTATGCTCGTCGCTGACCTCCATATTAAACGCCTTAAGCGCTCCACCGAACAGACCGGAAACCTTCTTCTCGAGGCCGCTTCCCTCCAATTTTGCCAACCGGCTATCGTCTAAAAGCACCACAAATAATTTCGCCATGTTTTCACCTCCTGATTAATGTACCTTTTTAAACGTCCATATCCGCGAGATCGACTTCGAGTTCTTTCTCGCGGGCGATCAAGTACTTCGGCGTAACGAACGGGTAATTGAAATGCTTCCACCACTTAACGGCGACCTTGTATACCTCCGGCCGGAAAATAACCGGCGGCGGGAACACACCCTCTGAAACCATGCCGCGGATGAAGCTGCCGCTGAATTTTTGTTTTTCCTTGGTGTGTCCGCAGTTGCCACTGTACGCGATCTCGCCGCACTTCGGGCAGTACCAGAACTCCATCATGTTCTGCGGTCTGATCTTCAATCCGCCCGGCAGATCGGTCAGCGGGGCGGGAAGACCATAGCTTGGTACACCCTTCCCCCAGAGGATCTGGGTGGCGAACATATCATAGTATTCGCCGACGGCGGCATGGTCGCGGCCGAACATGTGGTGCGTGACGCCCATATTCTGCCTGACGATACCGTGCAGCATCGATTCGAGCGGGTTGCCGTACCGCATGTCCCACAGGAGGATGGAAACCATGTGGCGTTCCGGTTTGATGTATCCGCCTTCATTGACGGCCTGGTGCCCTTCAACGATGGCCTCATCCGGATAGTCGCCTTTCCGCTTGACGCCGATTACGGCATTTACCAGTACGCCGTGGCACGGTTCGAGGTCACCGGTGTAAGCGGCGTTCTTCATCAGGAACTCGTGGCCGACGTGTGGAACGTTTCTGGTCTGGTGAACGATTACCGTTCTCCAGTCTCTTCTATCGAACTCTGCCCGGGCTGCCCGCGGCGGGAACCAGAACTTATCAAAAGGAGGCCTCATCTTGGGCTCGTTGATGATCTTGTATTTACCGGCGTAAATGACCGGATTCAAACTCTTATAGATAACCCAGCCGGGATGCTTTTTATTGAACGCTTCTTTTACTACTTCGGGGTTGGCCTCGGGGGTGCCGAAGGTCTTGTGGGCCAGTTCTTCCTGATTAATGCGGTAGATTTCTTCTACGTCGAGGATAGCGAACGGTTTTCCTTTAAGTTTGAGGAGCACTCTGTCTCCAGGAGTTACTCCCAATTTCTTGTGGTCTTCCTCGGAAACGTCAAAAACCAGCGGGTACGGGAAGATCCAGTCGTTCAGGAGTCTTCTTTCTTTAAGAATTCTTTCGACTTCGGCCTGTTTCATCGACCCTTCCACCGGGGAGAAGAAGCCGTAACAGGTGGACATAATTTCACGGTAAACATTCCGTACCGGAACATCTTTCTCATCGACCGTCGGCTTGATGTCGAGAACAGCGGCGCCTTTGGCCATTTTCTTCCCGGCAACCGGATCTGTAACGACCCTTTCTATTAGTCTGCCGCCGTGAGGCTCCGGCCTTTCAATCCTAATGGACATTTACATACCTCCTTCTTTGTTGACAGCGGAAACTCGCTAGGTTTTCAATCTCAAACGCTTTTGAGTAAAAGCTAACTCGTCACCTGAGTTAACGAATTGACTTACGTTACCGGCGACCCACCTCCTTACAGGAAATTTTTGCGTGATTATATTTGTGATAATCGGAACATGCAACAGGAAAAATAAAAGCTTATAAGCTTTTTTGAGCAAGATGGGGATAACAAAGAAACTTCAAGGACAAGTATAAACAATTTATGATTGTTATGTCAATACCTTGTATTATATTTGTACCCAAAGAAACTCCCCACCGACAGCGTGCTCGTTCAGACTTTGAACCGGAACTGAATCACGTCTCCCTCCTGGACGACGTAGTCCTTGCCTTCGAGCCGGCACAGCCCTGCCTCCCGGACTCTGGCGGGGGTACCGAGCCGCAATAAATCATCGTAACGAAACACTTCCGCCCGGATGAAACCCCGTTCCATATCGGAGTGGACCCTGCCGGCGGCCTTTTTTGCATT
>JAGUUY010000048.1 GCA_020063185.1 Bacillota bacterium | reverse complement strand
CGTCCGTTTCTTTTATTAGGTCTAGATAGGACAAACCCCTACGAACAAGTTTTTATACGGCGACTACTTCCTTAACGTCGGCGATAAGTTGTTTTAAAGTGCGCTCAATACCCTGTTTCAAAGTCACCGTGGCCATCGGGCAGCCGCCACAGGCGCCCTTTAACCGTACTTTCACAACGCCGTCCTGGACTTCCACCAGTTCAACGTCTCCCCCGTCCCGCTGTAAATAAGGCCTGATCTTGGCCAAAGCGGCTTCTACTTCCTCTGTCAACTCATTTTCCTCCTTCGCTGATAAAAACGTTCTTTTTAGCGTTTACCGAAACCAGCGCGTTATTCAGCCAGGCTGGCGTGGCTTATCACAGGATGTAACCGGTTAACCGGAGATCTCCGCGTCGGCCTCCTCCCCCTGCTGCTTGCCCGCCTGACTTTTTAAAGCGTCAAGGGCGTCGTTGGCAATTCTGTCCGCCAAACGGTTCTCCTTCCGGGGAACGTGGAGCACGCTCACTCTTAAGTTCGGCTGTTTTGCCAAACAGGTTTGTATTCGGCCGGCAATGGACTTCAGTTCGGGGTTACGTATTTTATACTTGCCGTTAAACTGCTTCACCACAAGGTCGGCATCCGACCGTATCACGGCTTCGATATTTTTCTGGCGCTGCGCAAAGTGGACCAGGGTTTTAACCGCACCTTCCAGGGCCGACCATTCGGCTACGTTATTGGTAGTCACGCCCAGGAATTTGCTCTTCTGCAATAAGATTCTGCCGGACTCGTCCATGAGTACCATGGCCGCGGCCGCCGGGCCTGGGTTCCCCCGGCTGGCGCCGTCGATGTTCAGGTGGTAAACCGTACTCTTGGGCACCTCAAACACCCGCCGCTTTACGTTCCAGACTGTAAACCCACGCGATGATTTCGGCCACCGCCCGGTAAAGGGCCGGAGGTATTTCGCGGTCCAGTCCCAGTCCGGTAAGCGTAAATGCCAGGTCCGGGTTCTGGTATACCGGCACGCCGCTCTCCCGGGCCTTCTTTTCAATCAATTCGGCCAATAATCCCCGGCCGGCCGCCACGATTTTCGGCGCCGGGTCTTTTTCCGGGTCGTAAGACAGCGCGGCCGCCGTTTTTACTTTGTCGTCCATAGCGCCTCCCTAAACGATTGTATCAAGCGAACGGTACTCCGGTACAGAGGACGGTTCCAGCATCGCAAAAATGTCTTCGATTCTGTTCAAAACCACTTCCACTTCGTTTACTTCATAACCCGCCGCAGCCAGCTTCAGCCTCAGGGCCTCGGCGGCGTCGGCGGCCTGCCGGTAAAAACGTTCTTGGGACACGGCCACTTTAAGCACCATACCCTGAGGGCCGTCGCCCAGGTAGACCCACGTTCGGTCGAGCAGCGGGCTTATGACCTCTACCACGAGCGCCGAAGGGGTTTCCGGCGCCGTGCCGCCCGTTCCTTCATAGACCAGGTACAACTCACCAAAAACCGCTTCACCGCCGAAGGTCAAAAACCGCAACAGCATCTGGCCCGGTATGATAACCTGGGCGCGGTTCAGGGCCTCCTGCCCCGCAGTAAGGTCCCGGAGCGCCGGGTCCCGGCGCAGCAGGTAGTCCGCGGCCGACCGCAGTTGATCGATTTTCTCCCGGATGTCCAGGCTTTCCAGGTACAACCTCGCCGCCCAGAAGGACTCGCGTTCATGTTCCGGCAACGCCTGGCCCTCCGCAAGCAGTTTCAAAATGGCCTGGCGGTCCAGGGGCAGGCCTCTTTTCAACATTTCCCCGAGTAATTTCACTGTATCCTTGTCTGTCGGTAGTTGCAGCAGCCTGGCGACTTCCTCCGGAGAATGCTCCGCCATCATATCGCCGGGCAACCGGCGGAGATGAAGTGTTTCGCCCATAACCGCTTCCACCAGCGCCCAGAAGTTAGCGGGACCCGGAGGCAGCTCCCCCTGCGCATTGAAGGTATGACCCGCGACCCTTACCACCGCTTGAGGGCCGGTCACAGCCAGGGTTTCCACCATTACCATCTGTCCCGGTCGCAGGTGCCACGGAAACCGCCAGGACAACCCCGGCTGTAAGGTCACCCGGCTGACGCCGAACAGGCCCAAGACAGTACCTCCCTGCCGAACCGTGCAAAAGGTGAGTGACTTTATATCATTTTACTACGGTTTTCGAAGCAGGCAAAGTTAATACCTGCCGTAGAAACTGAAAAGCCCGGCGCCGCTGTGTCAGCGCGCGACCAGGATATCTGCCACGGCGTTGCCGAAATCGCGCGCGTGGCGAGGTTCCTTCGCGGTTACAAGGTTTCCGTCGACCGCCACGCCTTCCCCTGTATAAATGGCGCCTTTATTTTTCATCAGCCGCTTGACCGATGAATAACCGGTGCACTTTCTTCCTTGAAGCACCCCCGCCTCGGCCAAAATACCGGGTGCGATACATATGGCGCCGACCACGCGGCCGGCAGCCAAAGCTTCCCGGGCCAGACGGTGCGCCGCCGGGCTTTTGTAATATCCTTTGGCGCCGCCGCCGCCTACGAACACTACGGCGTCGTAATCTTGCCCGCGGACCTCGTCGAGGGTGACGTCCGGTTGGACCTCAAGACCATAAGCCCCCGTGGCGGTGTCCGGCGTGGCAGAAGCAACCGTAACTGTACACCCGCGCGCTTCTAAAACGTCCCGCGGAATCTGGTATTCTTCATCGCGAAACATTGATGGGGCGATAACGAAAAGGACTTCAGCCTCGCATTCGCCTGAAAAAGGCCGGGGCGTCTCCACACCCGGCAACCCGCCGGGTTCAACTTCCGGCGCTGTTTTATCGGCCGGTTGGTCCCGTCCGCACCCTCCCGCCAGCGCAAGTGCCAGTAGAATAAGGACGAAAAAGCCGATTCTTTTCTTGCGCAAATGATATCCCTCCATAATATTAAACGGTTATTTTCCCGCCGGCGCGAAGCCCCCGAGGAGCCGCCTCCGGCGCCCAACGCTCTTAAGAAATTGATTCAATTTCAGCACCGGTTTCCCCTCCTTTTTAGCCTGGCGGAACTCGAAATTTGCTGTCGATGTACCGCTGTCAAGCGCTCCTTGACAAGTCGTATTATTTCCAGCGAAAATGAAGCTGTGTTATTTTTCCGCCGGGGGGTCGGGACTATGGGCCTCAGTATCGGCTGGTTCAGCACAGGGCGTGACGCGGCCGCCCGCCGGTTGCTGCACATCGTTGTCGAGGGTATCCGCTCCGGGCGTCTGCCGCTGAAAATCGCCTTCGTATTTGTTAACCGCGAAAAGGGCGAGAGCCCGGAAAGTGATGCTTTTCTGGACCAGGTGGCCGGTTACGGCCTGCCCCTGGTCGCGTTTTCGTCCCGGGATTTTCAGGCCGAGCTGCGCCGGCGGGGGCTGAGTGGAGATACGAAAGCGCTGGAAAGATGGCGCCGCACGTATCACGCGGAAGTCCTCAAACTCATTTCTCCTTATAAGGTCGATTTTTCTTTTCTTGCCGGATACATGCTTATAATGAGCGCTGATATATGCAAGCGCCTTAAAATGTTGAACCTCCACCCTGCTTTACCCGGTGGTCCCAAAGGAACCTGGCAGGAGGTTGTCTGGCAGCTTATCAGGCAAAGGGCGACTGAAGCCGGCGCAATGGTCCACCTGGTCATCCCCGAACTGGATGCGGGGCCCCCCGTCACCTTCTGCCGTTTTTCCCTGACCGGGCAGGAGTTTCTCCCCCTCTGGGCGGATTTGGACCGCAAGCTTGCGGAAAGGTCACTTGCGCAAATCGAAAGGGACGAGGGCGAGGACAACCCGCTCTTCCAATCAATCAGGCGCCACGAGTTCGCCAGGGAGCTTCCCCTGATATTCAGCACCCTTGAACAAATAGGTCACGGCATCATAAAAATAAAAAAAGGCGCCGTTTTTATAAAAGGACACCCGTGCCCGGGCGCCGACTTAAGTACGGAAGTGGACCGCTGCCTCCCGGAGAAAGGATTTGAAAATGCCCATTATTGCGGCTTTCGACCTTGAAGGCCCGCTCTCCCCGCAGGACAACGCATACGAGGTGATGGGCCGCCTTAAACGGGGGTATGATCTGTTCGAACGCTTGAGCCGGTACGACGACGTGCTCACGCTGCGGGGGCGGGAAGGCTACGAACCCGGCGACACTTTGATGCTCCTGGTGCCCTTCTTATTGGCGCACGGTATCACGGCGGGGGAAATCGCCGGCGTTTCGGTGCAGGCCCGGCTGGTGCCCGGAGCCGGTGAAACCGTCGGGGTTTTGCAGCGGCGCGGCATACCCGTGTTCATCATTTCTACGAGTTATTGCCAGCATGCCCACAGCATCGCTGCGCGCGTCGGCGTCCCGGTGGACATGGTTGCCTGCACGCCCCTGCCCCTTGCCGAAATGACCCGCCAGGTGACCGAAGAAGACCGGGCTTTCATATGTGAGGCGGAGCGGCGGCTTCTTGCGCTGCCGGCGGCCGGAGAGGAAGAGATCGGGCGCCTCTGTGACACGTTCTTTTGGGATGAACTGCCCTCAAGGGAGATAGGGCGGCTGGTGCGGCGGGTCAAAGTAGTCGGCGGCGCGCGGAAAACGTCGGCCCTGGGCCGTTTTGCCGCGGGGTCCGGCGCCGGATTCAGCCAAGCGGTGGTTGTCGGGGACAGCATCACCGACTTTAAAATGCT
>JAGUUY010000027.1 GCA_020063185.1 Bacillota bacterium | reverse complement strand
CGTCCTAAGTTCGGAAACAAGGACTGAGGACTTTCGACTGAGGACTTAGTTCTGTGTCTCTGTGGTTAATTCTTATTGACCCGAAACCCATGCCTATATAATTATAATAAATATTTCCGTCTTTCCCCCTCCGTGCGCTCTGTGCCTCTGTGGTTAGATTTATACCTTTTGTTTCGGGAATCGGGAAAGGTCAAATTTCCAGGACTTCGCCGGCGGCGGCAAACCGGAACCGCTCGCCGAAAACCGCCGCCAGGCGTGCCGCCACCCGCTGACCGGTGCAGTGGTTGGCGGCCAGCAGGCTTAAGTCAAGCGCCTCAAGGAAGGAAATTGATGCGTCGAGCTGTACCGCGTCCACCGGTCCAAGATGGGTACCGCCAAGGACGGCGGTCACTTTATTGACGGCGGTTACCGTGCGGGCGTGTTCGATGATGTTTACAAGCCCCGCGTGCGCGCAGCCGAGAAGGACAACCAGACCGTCAGCGGCGGCGATGTAAATACTTGAATCATCCTTAAGCGGGTCTGGTACTCGTTCCCCGTTCCGGTATACGTACATCCTGGGGTCCCCTTTTTCGAAAGCCGTGCGCCTGGGTACCTCGCCGCTCAACCAGAGTCCCGGATACAGTTCCAGGGGTTCCGCCACCCAGTTTAAAACCGCCCCCAGATCCTCTATCTCCTCGCGGACAAGCGGAAAACCGACGTACTTGTCTGCCGGGGATGACACCCGGTGCGCGCTGAAAACTTCGGGGTGAGCATAGACCGGCACGCTGCGGCCGAGATACTCACAGACCCGCCGCAAGCCTCCCGTGTGGTCGTAGTGGCCGTGGCTCAACACAATCGCTTCCGCCTGCCGCAGATCTATCCCGAGCAATGCGGCGTTGGTTACCACAGCCCCCCGTTGCCCGGTGTCGAAAAGCAGCTTGTGCCCCTCGTATTCCACCCAGAGGCTCAAACCGTGCTCCCCGCTGATGGGCAGCGTTCGCCCCACGGTATTTTCCACCAGCACCGTTACACGCATTAATTACACCTCCGATTTAAAGGTTCAACGTTCAACGTCCGACGTGCGACGTCCGACGTTTAGAAGTTCAATGTTCATAGCTGTCAGCAGTCAGCAGTCAGCCGCAAGTGTTGAAGACCGTTGGACTGCTTTAACCTGATAGCTGATAGCTAAGAGCTGATAGCTCTGAGTCCTAAGTTCGAAGTTCACAATTACTAGAGCTGAAAGCTGACGGCTGATAGCTGAGCGCTGTCTTTTGACTCGTGACTGAACGTCTCACTTCAGGGTCCAGAGCCAGATGATGATCTCAAAGGCGATGAGCAGTACGATAGCGGCCTCCAGCAGCAAAAACCGGTGGGTAACCAATTCGTCGCTCAGCATAGTGTAGTTGCGCTCAATAACGTCGACCTTTCGCTCGATACTTTTCACCCATTCGTGAACCCTGAAAATATTCAGCGAGGCGGCGTAGACTCTGGCATAAAATACGTCCTCGGTCACTTTCAAGGCATTCTGAATGTGTTCGGAGGTCTCCGTGACCTCGACCACCAACTCCATCATACGGCGCATTATCCGGCGGTACTTTCTGAGCCTGCGGTAGCCCCCCCGCGCCGCTTCCTCGATGGCGTCGTACATCGCCGCCAGTTCCTCGTCAAGAGCGCTGTCGTAGTACCTGAGTTCAAGCAGCTGCGCGTTGGCGAACTCCAATAGGTCCGCAATATCGGTGCTCCCCGCCGGGTCGTAGATGAACGCCGAATCCCAGGTTATGACGGCGCTGTCCTCTCCGTAAGAAAAGTGGTTTTTCAGCGTTTCCCGGCGCATCTCCTGGCTGATCGGTCCGGTTTCCGCCAGCAGGATGGGAACGAGGTCCCAATGTTGGGGCCATTCCTCAAAGAAAAAGACCACAAAGTCCTCCGCGAACCCGGTCAGTCCGCCTTTCAGCGCCGGCTGCAGCGCTTTCAGGATGTTGTCCCGATAGCCTGCGAAGACGTGCTCGAAGTCTTCCGGTCTACTCGCCGGAATCGACAGTCCCTGAAGGTCATCATAAACGAAGTCTGCGGGGAGCCAGAGGCGGAGGATGACACTCAGAACACCGAAGTCGTAAACCCGGGCGCTGGGCGTCACCGGGAAGTCGGCGCCGCCCACGCTTAAGGTGGTTTCTTCAAGCTCTACGGCCAGCGGCGGGTTCTTAAACTCCAGCGCCTTCGGCCGCGCGCGGGAAAGCCGGAGCCTTGATACCGGCTTCTCCGCGGATAGAATTTTCTCGGCCCTGGACAGGTCGATTTCAAGAGCCACGTCGTATAACCGGTAAAGCCAGACCGAACCGCGCATATCTCCATTCTCCATTATCTGATACGACTATGTCCTCAGTCCTCAGTCCTCAGTCTTCATCGGTTAAGCTCAGCCGGATAGACCATCAGGGTCCGTTCACGGTTTACGGTTTACGGTTCACGGTTCACGGTTCACGGTTCATGGTTTACGGTTCATGGTTTACGGTTCACGGTTCTCTAACTTCGAACTGTGAACCGACCCGCAATTCACGCCGCATCGGCCTGAACTTCGAACTGTGAACCGACCCGCAATTCACGCCGCATCGGCCTGAACTTCG
>JAGUUY010000210.1 GCA_020063185.1 Bacillota bacterium | reverse complement strand
GGCCAGATTGCGGCCGACTTCCAAGTCGGTATTCACCGTAACGGCCAGGTACTCCACAATATCCTGCGCACGGGTCAAGGAGCGGTGCGCCGCCGGAAAATCCCGCGCGGCGATTTGTCCAAAAGCATCGCGGGCAAACCGAAGCGCGCCCTCAAAAAGCATAAGCGCCAAGCGTTCTTGATTGGCGGTCAAGATCGCGTTTTCACGGTATTGTTGGTAAGGGCTATCAAACTGCATAATTAATTAACCTCCATTAGTCTGTCGTATCAGCCAAGCACTTTGCGTATTAAACTGGGCGATTGCCTGTTCCATGGCGGTGAACTGCCGCCAGTAACGCTGTTCCAGCTTCTCCAGCCGGTACTCCATCGCTGCGATGCGGCTGTCGATGTTGCGGACCGAGTTGCCGATGTAACTGCTGTCGTAGACGGAAAACGAAGATGCGTAACCGGCTTCACTTTGCAAGCGGCTGATCATCTGGTTTACCTTGTCGTAAATTCTGGCGCCCAAACCCTGGTTCTCATAAGTGCTGCTGGCGGCAGTAAACAGCGCCATAACCGCCTCGGGATCCGCCGCAACCGCCTCGCGCAGTTTTGCCTCGTTAATGTAGAACTTGCCTTCCTCGTAGTAATATCCGGTGGAAATACCAATACTGAAAATGGAATCGTAGCCCGTAGACAGTCCGGATACCCGGGTGGTGAAGGCCCGCCGCAATTCGTAGACCGCGCTTCTGAGGATGGAGTCATTGAACAGGAGACCGCTCTTGGCCTTCTCTTCCCACTGTTCGATCTCGTAATCGGTCAGCTCTTTTCGCTGGTCTTCGGTTAACGGGAGATAACTGGCGTAACGTGTTTCGTTAATTTCCGCGTTCAGCGTGCCGATCAGCGAGTTCAGTTCTTCTACGAAGGACTTGATTCTGGCAACGACCGTATCGACGTCGTTGGCAACGGTAACGGTCACCGGTGTGCCGCCCGTGGTTTTGTGCAGGTTGAAAGTAATATTATTCAGCGTGAACGAGTTTTCGTACTTGGTAATACCCGACATGCCGTTGATACTTAATATGGCGTTCTGTCCCTGGGCGGTGGCCGACAGCTGAAGGGTTCCCAAGGCAAAGGTGTCGGTAACATCGGCGATTTCGATCTCGTTGGTGGAGTAATCACCCGTCTTGGTGGTAGAAATCACCACCTTGTCGGTACTTGATTCGTGGAAGGCCGTGACGCCCAGCGATGTTTCGGCGTTAATATTCGCCAGTACGTCGTTGAGGCTATCCGTGGTGGTATCGACAGTGAACGTTTTTGTGACTGCCGCGCCGCCGTTCGGGTGAGTAGTAATACTGAACTGAAGCGTGGTCCCTCCCCACGCGCTGGCAAACTTAGATTTTTGACTTTCCAGCGTAGCGCTTGGATCAATCTTATCCGCGGGGTCGAGAGAAAGGGCGGTCGAACTGATGTTGTTAGCCACCTCAGCCAGTTGGGTCACCTCTATGCTGTACGTTCCCGTACTTGCGGCACCGCCCGGCGTTGCCGTTACCACCGTCGCGTCGCTTGAGGTTGCCGTCTTGACCTGAAAGGTCCCCTGCAGCTTCATTTCTAAGGCTTGGCTGGTACGAAAGCTGATTAGTGACGTATTGATCGCCCGGTAGTCCTCCTGCCGCCATTGCAAGATTTGTTTTTTTTGCAGCATCTGGTCCAGCGGCATCCGCGCCACTTTCATCAGGTCCTTGACCATTTTGTCGGTATCAAGGCCAGAGGCCAAGCCAGCCATTCGATTTATTATTGATAGCATACCCTTGCTCCCCCTCTACGCCTTCTTGTTTACAAGCAGGCCAACCAATTCACGGATTTGCGCTACAAGGTTCAAGATCTTTTCCGGCGGCACCTCGTTCAATACCTTGTTAGTCTCTATATCGATGATTTGAACCATATACTGCTGTGTCTTTTCATGCAACTTGAAGTGAAAACGCCGGTCGAATGCATGGGCCGTTTCTTTCAGTTGCTGTAGCGCTTTTGTAAAGTCACTTTCTGATTTTTGTCGTTTTTTGATCTCGTTCGCATGCGCATCATCTTGTTTCGGTTTTGGCCGTTCAAGTCTAACCTTGTCCGCTTGAAGCTTTTCTGCTTGCACCGGAACTTTGGGTTGTCCTTGTCCTATGTGTAAAACCGCCATTTGCGCCACCGCCTTTCTGCGCGTGACTAGCCTTTCACGATGCACTCTCGCTCCACCTGAATATTGTCGTTTGAAACCAAGTTGTCGGCTATATCTACCAGTTGTTCACGCATGATTTTTGCGGCTTCCAGGTATAAACCGTATACGAGTTTTATCCGCTCGACTTGTTCCTTAAATGTTGCACTTTCCGGGAGTAGCGGCGCGAGTTCCACGTCAACTGCCAGAAGGCCCAAAAGGTCTATAAGCTTAGCCTGGGCGTTCACCTCTTTAAGCTTGCGGTTAAGTTCCTCACCCTTCTTTTTAAGGGTCTCCAGTATGCCGTTAGCAACAAACGTACCGCCGTACTGCAATTCGTTTCTATTCATTTTTTCGGCTAACTCGTTTAATTTATAAACCTTTGTTGCAATCGACAAGGTTTTGTCTAGCTTCCGGATGAACCTTTCGTATTCAAGGGCCGTCTTTTTAAATTCCTTTCGCACCCGCTTGCGCACCGCAGGATCGGGCAGGTGCTTGCGGTGCAGGTCCTTAAAGATCGTTAAAACAGGAAACTCCTTTGTAAAGTAACGGTCAATAGCCTCCCGGAAGGTCATGACCTTGGTTCCGCGCTTCAATGCTCCGCCTTCTGTGGCATCGATGACCAGCCGGTCGTTGTGTTGGGCGAAGAGTTCTTCAAACCGGACAAGAAAGGTATGCATGTTGCGCGGCGTAAAGACCTTACCGCCGCCGACGGCCGGGACTTCGAGCAAATGAAGGTTGAGTGTTGTTAAATCCGCCTTCCGGCCATCGTAAACCGTGCCTTTCGCATGGGTATAACCACCGGTGTAAGCAAGGTCCTGACCGATTAAAACAATCGGATTCGCGCCTATAAGGCAGGCGATTCCAAAAGCAGCAATGGCAACCGATCCACCTGGATCTACATATCCCTTGTTCCCGTACAACTCCCTAAGCCATGTAGTAAAAGGGCTGCTAAAGGAGTTGAACACAAAGCGCCGCCCGGCAAAAAGTGGTGGTATCTTGTCATGAGTTTGCGGTTCGTAACAAAGGAATTCTTCGGTTGGCGCAAGCCCGGTAAAAAGCCGGTAATTCAACTCGGTGGCATCCAACGTTACGACAATATCCGGGTGGAGCCCCTGCGCCAGCATGGCCTTAAGAGCGGTACCAACGCAGATGATAACGCTTTTGTTTTTTGCTTCGGCCAGGAGATCGATGTTCTTGTTTAAGGAGGGCCCCGCGGAGACAATAACAGCGGGTTTATCCTTAAATGCGTTTTCCAGGACGTTGATTCCCGGGTCAGAAATTACAACCGGTAGGTTGTCCAAATTGTTTTGTTGAACAATATAGCTCAGATTTTTTGCCGTTTCCATATCTACCAGCAAAAGCGATACATAGTCACGCACCCGGCTACGCATATTATCGTAGAATTCGGGGTCCAAGCGAAGTGAAGCAGGGTGTTCGAATAAGACAAGACCATCCCGCAGCTTTTCGCATATGCGGTAAATGAAAGCTTTGACGGCATCTTCGCCATCGGCGATAGTTACTCTTTCCCGGGGAGTGTTTTCCGCGTTGTGATACCATTCCTTCAGTTGACCGTTGCTTTCAATCACCAGCACCTCCGTCTCGGTCGGCACGAGATGCAGTATTTCCTGTACGTGATACCCGAGCCCAAGCCCTAAGCAGACAATTCCCCCTGCTTTTTTTAGGGATGGAGACCCTTGCACGAGACGCTGCGCCTCCGCTACAGGATCGTAGGCGCTGTGGAGCATAAAGGAGGCGCCGTTAGAACCGCGCGCACGTGCGGTGGTCAAGCCGTTTTTCGCTTTCATAAGCTCGATTACCGCGTTCGTCATGCTAACCTACCCTATCTCTATACTCTGCAAACGTTTCAGCCAACTCATACTCTAATATATCCGCCATGGTTACCGTGTCATTAGCTTCAAGGGCGGCCAAAACGGACGGATAAACCTGTTCAAGTTTGCATTTTAAATTTACCAACCCGTTACGGGGTAAGGCATCCCTATCTGCTAACATTAAAACAACCAGACCTTCATGGAAGGACTGTAGCGCTTCAAGAACTTCCCGTAATCCGCTGAGGCCACGACTAACGTACCCCTGCTCCAGTAAGGCGGCTACCTCCCTGGTGGCTTCTTCAAGGGTCGGAACAAGTTCGTCCAGACGTTGCCTTAAGTCACTTAAAACGTGATTTTCCATTGTGGTGGTATTCCCCCGTTTCACAAGTCTGACAGAAAAGTTGCTAAAGGGACCCATCCTGGTCAGATGGGTCCCCTAGATTATTACCGTAGCCTAACCAAGCAACTTAAGCACCGACTGCGGGGACATATTGGCTTGCGCCAGCATAACCGTGCCCGCCTGTATAAGGATCTGGCTCTTGGTGAAGTTCATCATCTCTGATGCCATGTCCACGTCGCGGATGCGCGACTCGGCTCCCGTCATGTTTAGCGAGGCCACCCCGAGGTTGGAGATGGTGTGTTCCAGACGGTTCTGGATGGCGCCCAGCTTGGAGCGCTGCGTAGAGACTTTGCCAATGGCGCTTTCAGTTATGGTGATAGCACTGTTTGCTTTTGTCTGGGTGGAAACGCTGAGGGCACTCACGCCAAGTGCGCCGGCGTTCATGGTTGCGATAGTGATACTGAGGTTCTGGCCCGCATTGGCGCCTATGTGGATAAGTTTGGCGCTCAGGGTCCCGTCGATAAGTTTCAGAGTGTTGAATTCAGTGCTGGTTCCGATGCGGTTAACCTCACTAATAAGCTCATTTACTTCCTGTTGAATAGTCACTCTATCGGTGCTCGTTAAGGTATCGTTCGCTGACTGCACCGACAGTTCGCGCATCCGCTGCAGGATGCTGTGCGTTTCGTTTAGGGCGCCTTCAGCCGTCTGCAGCAACGAGATGCCATCCTGTGCGTTGCGGACCGCCTGGTTCAGGCCCTTAATCTGGCCCCGCATCTTTTCGGAAATGGCCAGCCCTGCGGCGTCATCGGCGGCGCGGTTGATCCGCAGGCCGGACGACAGCTTCTCCAGTGACTTACTCATCGCACTGTGAGTCTGACCCAGGCCTTGCCATGCGTTAAGTGCCATGATGTTATGGTTGATAATCATTTACAGTTTCCCTCCTAACGTGTTATATTGATGACAGGTGTTTGCGAGAGTGCTTGTTCGGCCCTTTTCCCCTTCCGTCGGCCGCCGGCGGGAGCGGGCCCCAACAGGTGCTCTCAATCTTTTTTATCGGTAGCGCCTGTCCGGGGTGAATAGGTCTTTAGGCCTAAACTTAGTAACGGGCAAGTTGCGGTACAGTTCGGAAACGATATCTTGCTTGTGAATAAACATCTACAGCACCGTACAAGAACGCGGCCTTAAAACAGTTAAGTTTGGTGCTGAAGATGCAGATTAGTCTTTTGGGTACAAAAAAGAGCGAGTAATATACCGAAGATAAACAAATGTGACTTATAAGGGGTAGGAAAATGAGGGTTCTGGTCACCGGCGCGGCCGGTTTTATTGGTTCCCACCTGGTCGAAGAATTTGTGAAGCAGGGGTATAGTGTACGGGCCTTCGTCCGGTACAACGCCCGCAACGACTGGGGCTGGCTGCAAAGTGTTCCGTGTCTCAAGGAAGTGGAAGTGCGCGTGGGTGACGTCCGCGACTTCGACGTGGTGAAGCAGGCCGTACACGGTGTGGACGCGGTGTTTCACCTCGCGGCGCTGATCGGGATTCCCTATTCGTACGTATCACCGCTGGCTTACATCAAGACAAACGTCGAGGGGACCTATAATGTCCTTCAGGCCGCTCGGGAAGAGGGCGTCGTGCGGGTGGTGCACACCTCGACGTCCGAGGTCTACGGTACGGCGCAGTATGTTCCCATTAATGAGGGGCACCCCTTACAGGCGCAATCGCCTTACGCCGCTTCGAAAATAGGCGCAGACCAGATGGCTTTGAGTTTTTATCGCTCTTTTGACCTTCCCGTTACCATAATCAGGCCGTTCAACACGTTCGGGCCCCGCCAGTCGGCCCGGGCCGTGATCCCAACGATTATCGCCCAAGCTTTTTCGGGCGGTGAGGGTATTAGGATAGGCAGCCTGAAACCGACCCGCGACTTTAACTTTGTGGGTGATACCGTAGCGGGAATTATTACCGTCGGGCTCGCGGATGCTGCCGTCGGTGAGGTTGTTAACCTCGGTTCCGGGCGCGAGACCGCCGTCGGGGAAGTTGTGGAACTGGTCGGTAATATGGCCGGCAAGAAGATATCCTTGGACCGGGAAGAAACGAGGGTTCGGCCCGCGGGCAGCGAGGTTGAGCGACTGGTGTGCGATAACCGGAAGGCGCGCGCGCTTACCGGGTGGGCGCCCCGATACTCGCTGGAGCAAGGGCTCAGGGAGACGATTGCCTGGTTCATAGACAACCTTCATCTGTATAAAACACATTTGTATAATGTGTAGTCGCGAGTCGCGAGTTGCGGGTCGCGGGTCGGGGGATTGGAGTTGCGGGTCGCGGGTCACGAGTCGAAAGTCAACAAACAAGAGCGACTAGTTATAGTCGGAATTCAGGGGTCAAGAGTTGCGAAGTTACGAGTTGAAAGGTACAAGTCGGGGAGCGGAATTTATAAATCCAGGATCAGATAGGTAAGAGAAATTGGAACTTATCAGGTGAGGTAACGTTCTTAGGAGGGAAAAATGGCAAAACTCACGCTATTTGAAGATGTGGAAGCGTGGAAGAAGGCACGGGAACTGACCAAGGCGGTATACCAGATCACTTCTTGTGGTGAATTTGCTCGGGACTTCGGCCTTCGAGATCAAATCCGGCGTGCTGCCGTATCAATTATGTCAAATATCGCTGAGGGTTTCGAACGCAAGGGAGATAAGGAATTCAAACATTTTCTTTCCCTTGCTAAAGGATCGGTTGGCGAAGTGAAAGCTCAACTCTATGTTGCACTGGATGTTGAACTAATTAGCGAAACGCAGTT
>JAGUUY010000037.1 GCA_020063185.1 Bacillota bacterium | reverse complement strand
TTCTAAATTTCAAAGAAGAAACTCTCATTAGCCGAAGTGAAGTAGTAGGTTCCGATCTTCAAGACTGAACTGAGTGCTGGGTTGGGTCCGTTCAACGTTGATAAGTGACCGAAACATATGCATATTGAACATTTCATTCTTCGTTGCGCCGTAATGCGCATGTGAACCCTTTTTACGGCTTTAAAACAGTCCCACCGTACGTCCTTCTTCATCGATATCGACCTTGAAAGCGGCCGGCTGGGAAGGCAGCCCGGGCATAGTGCGCATCGCCCCGGCCAGCGGGTATAGGAATCCGGCACCGACCGACGCGCGAATGTCACGAATCGGGAAAATGTAATCCCCGGGCACGTTCTTGAGCGCGGGGTCGTGGGAAATGGAAAGGTGCGTCTTGGCCATGCAAATGGGAAGCGCCCCCCAGCCCTGCGCTTCGAACTGCTGAATCTTTCTTTCGGCTAAAGGCTCGTACCTGACGTCTGAGGCGTTGTAGACCTTGGTGGCCATAGTCCTGATTTTTTCTTTAATGCTCATGTCGTCCGGGTAAAGGAACCGGAAGTCTTTGGGCTTCTCGCACGCTTCTACCACGGCCCTGGCCAAATCGGTAGCGCCCGCGCCGCCGTCGGCCCAGACTGAAATCGGATATGCCCCTTCGGCCCCCGCGGCGAGTGCTTTCAGCCGCACCGCCTCCACCTCGGCGTCGGTGTCGGCGACAAAGCGGTTTATGGAAACCACCACCGGTACACCATAGTATTTGGCGACCTTGATCATGTGGGCCAGGTTGTCGCAACCCCGCTCCACAGCCGGGATGTTTTCCTTCAGGATTTCCTCCGGCATGGGTTTCCCGGCCACGACCTTGCCGACGCCGCCGTGCATCTTGAGCGCCCGGATGGTGCTGGTAATGACCACGCAGTCCGGCGTCAGTCCCGAATGCCGGCACTTGATGTCCATGAACTTCTCCATGCCGAGGTCGGCGCCGAAGCCGCTTTCCGTGACCACGTAGTCCGCGAGCTTCAAGCCGATCATGTCCGCGAGCACCGAACTCTGACCGTGGGCGATGTTGGCGAACGGGCCGGCGTGAAGAATGCAGGCCTGTCCTTCAAGGGTCTGCATGAGGTTAGGTTTAATGGCTTCTTTCATAATAACGGCCATCGCGCCCGCCCCTTTAAGATCCTCGGCGGTCACCGGCGTGCCGTCGTAACTGTAACCGATTACAATGCGGCCCAACCGTTCGCGCATGTCCCTTAATCCGGTGGTGAGCGCGAGGATGGCCATTACCTCCGACGCTACGGTGATATCGAAACCCGCTTCTCTGGGATACCCGTTCTCCCTGCCGCCCAGTCCGACGACAACATTTCGGAGCACCCGGTCATTGACGTCGACCACCCGCTGCCACATGACGGTCAGGGGGTCGATTTTCAGGGGATTTCGGTGAAGAATGGACGCGTCCATCATCGCCGCGAGAAGGTTGTGTGCCTGGCCCACCGCGTGAATGTCGCCGGTGAAATGAATATTCAGGTCCTCCATCGGGACTACTTGCGCGTACCCTCCCCCCGCCGCCCCGCCTTTAATGCCGAAAACCGGTCCCATCGACGGCTGGCGGAGGGTGCAAAGGACCTTCTTCCCTATTTTGCCGAGACCCTGGGTAAGACCGACGGAGGTCACGGTCTTTCCTTCACCGAGCGGTGTAGGGGTTATCGCAGTAACATCGATGTACTTCCCGTTGGGACGGTCACGGAATTTGGCCAGCACCTCAAGGTTAATTTTTGCCTTATACCGGCCGTGGTAGTCGAAATCGTCCTCGTCCAGACCGATGGACGCCGCGATTTCTCGGACCGGCAACATTTTGTGCGCCTGGGCGATTTCCAGGTCGCTCGGGACAACACGCATAGGCTCCCCCATCCCTTCCGAATGTTTTTGACTTACATCATTTAAGCTTCAATTTTTTTAGTATAGCACTTTTACGCGGCATTACCACATTGACCGCCTTTAAAAAGCCGGAAATGCGAGGTTAACGACCTAATAAAGGTTTCGACCGGACGGATTTCGGAAGTCGGAGGTCAGACGTCAGAAGTCGGAAGAAACAAAAGAATGGAGAGCAGGAACCCCAAAAAAGCGGAGGTTGAACAAAAAAATAGGGGTGGTTATCGCCGCTCCTTTTACATTCGTCTTTATATACTATTCGTAAATCCAGGAATCGATTGCCCGGCTGTAGCTTTTAAGTTCCGTTTCGTCAAAAAAAAGGCCGATTTCCCTCTGGGCGCCGGCCTCCGAGTCCGACCCGTGCGCCACATTGCGGCCGATATCAATGCCGTAAGCGCTGCGGATTGTCCCGGGCAGGGCCTTTTGGGGGTCGGTGGCCCCCAACATCTCCCGCGCCGCGGCAACCACGTTTTTCCCTTCCCAGACCATAGCCGCCACCGGTCCGGAGGTGATGAAGTCCACCAGTCCTCTGAAAAATGGTTTGTCGCAGTGCTCGCCGTAATGTGTTTCGGCCAGCACGGTGGGAATGGTGAAAAACTTCAACCCGATAAGCTTGTAACCGCGCTTCTCAAACCGCGTGATAACCTCACCGACGAGACCCCGCTGGACACCGTCCGGTTTGACCATTATAAAAGTTCGTTCCAAAACCCTTCTCCTCCTAACCCGGACAAGCCGGAACCAGAATATTTTTGCCACAGAGTCACAGAGAACACGGAGGAAAGAAGGCGGAAATATGGTATTCATTTTTGTTATTTAGTCTTGATATTTTTGTTCTCTGTGAACTCTGTACTTCTGTGGTGATAAAAAAATAACCGGGCCCGCACGAAACGAGCCCGATTTGTTCTAAAGTTTCTTGAATGTGATCACCGGTTCCGGTTTCGCCACCGGCAGCGGGCGCTTGACTTCTTTGTTGAACGATACCGCCGGGGCCGGCGCATCTTCGGTTGCCTTATCTTCAGGAGCCGCCATTAACTTGGATAGTTCGGGCGCCTCTATCGTCTCCTGCTCGAAAAGACGTTGGGCGACGCGTTCAAGCGAATCGCGATTCTCCATTAAGATGTCACGCGCTTTGTTATAACACTCATCGATTACCCTGCGGACCTCCCGGTCGATGGCGTAGGCCACTTCCTCGCTGTAATTCCGGTCACGGGCGATATCCCGCCCGAGAAAAGGAGTGTCCTGCTTGTGACCGAAAGTAAGCGGACCCAGGTCGTCGCTCATGCCGTATTCCATGATCATCCGGCGGGCAATTTCCGTGGCCCGTTCCAGGTCGTTTTGCGCCCCGGTGCTGATCTCCTTCAGGGCGAGATCCTCCGCCACCCGGCCGCCCAGTAACATTGTTATCTGATCCA
>JAGUUY010000067.1 GCA_020063185.1 Bacillota bacterium | reverse complement strand
TTCCGGCCCAGCGTCCGCGACAAGGGCCGCAAAACGCTCCGGCGGGATGGTGCAGCCGTTAATACGGAAGCGCTCGGTATAAGAATGGAGGTGCGGCGAAGTGAACATTCCCACCTTGCAGCCGGCCGCCGCAAGGATCGAGGCCAACATCGCTACGGTGGAACCTTTGCCGTTCGTTCCGGCGACGTGCACGCAATTGAGCCGGCGGTGGGGGTTTCCGAGCCTTTCCATGAGCGCGCTGATCCGCTCGAGCCCCGGCTTGATGCCCGCCGCCGCCATGTTCTGAACAAAACTTACCGCTTCGTCATAGTTCATTCTTCCAGCATCGCCGACCGCGCGCGGAGTACCTCCAGCTTGCGGGTAAGTTCAATCTGCTTGCCGCGCTCCTTTGCCACCACAGCCGCCGGGGCCTTGCCCAGGAACCCGGGGTTTTTCAGTTTTTGTTCCACCCGTGCCAGGTCTGTGGCGACCGCCGCCATCTCATCGGCCAGCCTGGCTCGTTCCCTGCCGGTATCCACCAGTCCCCCCAGCGGTATAAAAACCTCCACCCCCGCCGCCACGGCATGGGCCGCGTGCTTAGGCTTAGCCGCCGCGTCCGCGGCTACGGATACCGTTCCGGCGGCCAGTTCTTCAATATAAGCCTTGCCCCTGGTAATTACGTCTCTTGCTTCTTTGGTAGGCGCGATCAAGACCAGGGCCGCCCTTTTCCCCGGCGGGACGTTCATCTCCGCGCGAATGTGTCGTACCGCCCTGATAATATCTATGAGGAGCCTCATCTCCTCTTCGACCGCCGGATCTTTAAGGTCAGGCTTCGCTTCAGGCCACGGTTGGGAAATGAGCGGCGCCGCTTCGGGCTCAAGCAAGGACCATATCTCCTCGGTGGCGAAGGGAATCACCGGGTGCAGCAGCCTGAGCGTCCCATCCAGAACCTCGCGCAGCACCGCCTTGGCTGTCGCCGCTTCCTCACCGCTCCCGCGGTACAGGCGCGTTTTAACCAGTTCAACGTACCAATCGCAGAACTCGTCCCAGACGAAGTCGTAAAGTACGCGCGCCGCTTCACCCAGTTCATACGCTTCCAGCGCGTCGGTCGATTTTGCCACCGCTTCCTGGCAGCGGCTGAGGATCCAACGGTCGGCAAGCTCGTAAGCCTCCGGGGACGGGGCCGGCGGAGACTCGTTCCCCAGGTTCATCAAGACGAACCGGGATGCGTTCCAGAGCTTGTTGACAAAGTTGCGCGCGCCTTCGAGCTTCTCAAAATGGAAGCGGAGGTCGTTGCCGGGGGTGTTACCCGTAACGAGCATAAAACGCAGGCTGTCCGCGCCGTGGCTTTCGATCACGTCGATGGGGTCCACGCCGTTCCCCAGGGATTTGGACATCTTCCGGCCCAGGGCGTCAAGCACCAGGCCGTGGATGAAAACTTTTCTGAAGGGCACCTCGTTCATAAAGCCCAGCCCCATGAAGATCATGCGCGCCACCCAGAAAAATATAATGTCCCGCCCGGTAACCAGCACCGAGGTAGGATAAAAATTTGCAAGCTCGGTGGTTTCCCCGGGCCATCCCAGCGTGGAAAAAGGCCACAGCGCCGAAGAAAACCAGGTGTCCAGCACGTCCGCGTCCTGTTCCAGCCGCGCCGAACCGCAGTTGGGACATTCCCCAACCTCACCCTGGGAGGCGGCGGCTTCCCCGCAGTGCAAGCAGTACCATACCGGGATGCGGTGGCCCCACCATAATTGCCGGGAGATGCACCAGTCCCTGATGTTTTCAAGCCAATTAAGATAAATTTTCTTGAACCGTTCTGGGACGAACTCCACACGGCCGTCTTCCACCGCCTTAATCGCGGGTTCAGCCAGCGGTTTCATCCGGACGAACCACTGTTTGGAAACAAGCGGCTCGACGACCGTGTCACAACGGTAACAGTGGCCTACCGCATGGTCCAGGTCCTCGACTTTCGCCAGCAGGCCCTGCGCCTCCAGGTCCTGCACCACGAGTTTCCGGCACTCCAGGCGGTCGAGACCTTTATAGCGGTTGCCGGCTTCGGCCGTCATCAGCCCGTCCGGACCAATGACCTTGACTGTCGGGAGTTGGTGCCGCTGCCCGATTTCAAAGTCGTAAGGGTCGTGCGCCGGGGTGACTTTCAGCGCCCCTGTACCAAAATCCGTATCCACGTGGGTATCGGCGATGACAGGAATCTCCCGCCGTAGAAGCGGCAGTACCAGCACCCGCCCTATTAGATGCCGGTAGCGCCCGTCGTCCGGGTTTACCGCCACCGCCGTATCCCCGAGCATCGTTTCCGGCCGGGTGGTGGCGATAACGACAAAACGGTTTTCATCCTTAATAGCATATTTAATAAAGTAAAGGTGCCCCGCGGTATCCTTGTGCTCGACTTCTATATCCGAGATAACGGTGCGGCAGTGCGGGCACCAGTTAACGATGTAACTGCCCCGGTAAATAAGTCCCCGGGCGTACAGCCGCAGGAACACCTCTTTAACCGCCTCCGAACACCCCGGGTCCATGGTAAACCGCTCCCGGTCCCAATCACAGGATGCTCCGAGACGCCTCAGTTGCTCCGTAATCCGGTTGCCGTATTCCTCTTTCCACAACCAGACCCGCTCCAGAAACTTCTCCCGCCCTAGATCGTACCGGGAAAGGCCCTCCTTTGCCAGCATGGCTTCTACACGCGCCTGAGTGGCGATACCCGCATGATCAGTTCCCGGCAGCCACATGGCGGCATATCCCTGCATCCGCCGCCAGCGTATCAAGACGTCCTGAAGGGTATTGTCCAGGGCGTGACCCATGTGCAGCTCACCGGTCACGTTCGGCGGCGGCATGACGATGCAGAATGGTTCTCTGCCGGGATCGGCGTTCACGCCGAAGTACTTGCCTTGTTCCCAAAACCGGTACCACTTTGTTTCTACAAGCGCGGGGTTGTAGACAGAAGGCAGAGTTCTATCAATTCTATCACTCAAAACAACTTCCTCCGAAATAATTGATCAAAATTTAGGCACATCTGGGGTAAAGCCCGTAATTTGTCACCCATAATCTTACCTATGGAAGCCGTGCCGTGTCAACTTAACCGCATATTTATCGGACTCAAGCCATAACATCCAGGAGGACAGCAAAGCTGAGTTTAAAGTTCTAATTTTTAAGTTCTAAGTTGTAAGTTTCCAGGTCCTAAATCTACCCTGAAAATAGACGTTCAACATTATAGTGATAGACCTTTGGGGTCAGAATTCAGAATATAGAATTCAGAATAATTAAGTCTGAGAATAAAAAAGGGGAATTAAAGCATTTATGTCCAACGTCTCCTGATACAACTTCTACATTATACCTTCTGTATTCTACATTCTGTCTGTGGCTTCTATCCTGAAAATAAGTCCCGAGTCGAAAGTTGTCTTGATTTGGTGCTCTTGGCGTCTTGGCGGTGAGATTT
>JAGUUY010000205.1 GCA_020063185.1 Bacillota bacterium | reverse complement strand
GTAGACGCCGACTACGAAGTGAAATAATAGTCAGCAGTCAGAATATAGACGTACATGCCGCTGCGCGGCACCATCAAGGACAGTTACGAGTCGCGGGTTACGGGTCGCGAGTCAGGAGTCGGAATTCAGAAGGCAGACGTACATGCTGGTGCGCGGCACCATCAGATGGATGAAAATGTACTCCGGATTTCTCGGACTCGGAACTTTCGACTTTCGACTCGGGACTTATTTTTAGAGGTTGGCAACCGTGGGCCCGTCGGGGCGGGACGGTTCTTGTAACTAAAGAAAGGGTGTATCGATGGCAAAGCGCGACTATTACGAAGTCCTGGGTGTCGGTAAAAACGCCGCCCAGGAAGATATAAAAAAGGCGTACCGGAAACTGGCGCGCGAGTATCACCCCGATGCCAACGCCGAGAATAAAGAAGCAGCCGCTGAGAAGTTCCGGGAAATTACCGAAGCATACGCCGTGCTCTCCGACCAGGAGAAGAGGAGCCAATATGACCGTTTCGGCCATGCAGGACCCCAGGGGCAAGGTTTTGGCTTCGATTTCGGTAATATCAATTTCGAAGACCTCGGTTTTGATTTCGGGTTCGGCGACCTGTTCGAGGCGTTATTCGGCGGCGGCGGCAGACGCAGGCGCGGACCGCAGCGCGGCGCCGACCTGGAGGCGGAAGTGGAATTAGCCTTTAAGGAGGCGGTTTTCGGCGCCGAACGCGAGCTGACCGTTCCCAGGACTGAACAGTGCGAGCACTGCGGCGGCTCCGGGGCCAAGCCCGGTACCAGTCCCGAAAGCTGTAAGACTTGCAACGGCACGGGACAAATCAGCTTTTCCAGAGCTACGGCCTTCGGGCAGTTCATCCAGACCAGGACCTGCGACCGGTGCGGGGGGACGGGACGCTTCATACCAAGTCCCTGCAGTGGGTGCGGGGGTCGGGGGCACAGGCGCCGCAACCGCAAGGTGACGGTGAAGATACCCGCGGGCGTGGACGACGGTATGCGCGTGCGGCTGAGGGGTGAAGGAGAGGTCGGGGCTCTCGGCGGGCCGCCCGGCGACCTTTACGTTTATTTGCGGGTACGGCCGGACCCGGTCTTTATCAGAGACGGTAATAACGTTTTGTGCGAGGTGCCGATCAGTTTCACCCAGGCAGCCCTGGGAGCGGATATTGACGTCCCAACTTTAGAAGGTAAGAGCAGGATCAAGGTAGCGGAGGGAACCCAGTCCGGGACAGTTTTACGGCTTAAAGGCAAAGGGGTGCCCAGCCCTAACGGTTACGCCAGGGGTGACCTGCACATAAGAATGAAGGTGGTAACACCCACCCGTTTGAACGACAGGCAAAAGGAGCTTTTACAGGAATTCGCGAGAATTTCCGGGGAAGAGGCGCAGAAGCAGGAAAAGGATAAGGGTTTTTTTGAAAAAGTCCGGGATGCTTTCATATAGTCTGACCGGCACTGCCGTTATTGTTTCACGGCGCGGTGTGGGGGCCTTTTGCGGTGAAGTGGCTGGAAATTGAGGTCATTGTTCGGGACGATGACGCTGATGTTGTTAGTCTGCTTTTATATGAGTTAACCGGATACGGTCTGGTGTGCGAACCGGGAGATCCTGACGGGGCAACATGCCCCGCTTCTGTTTTCACGGCCGGCACGAGAATGAAGGCTTACCTACCTGGTACTGCCGTCGGAAAAATTGATAATGTCCGAAAGGCGCTTTCGCCGTTCCTTGTTGAACCGATCATGGTGCGGGAGCTTCCGGAAACGGATTGGCTCCGGGCGTACCGGGAGCATTACAAAACCTTCCGCGTGGGGAAATGGCTGGTCGTCCGGCCGCCGTGGGAAGAATACCACGCCATGCCCGGCGACCTGGTTGTTACGATTGACCCCGGTTTGGCCTTCGGGTGCGGTACGCATCCGACGACACAGTTGTGCCTTGAACTGCTGAAAGAAGTGGTAAGGCCCGGGGCGGTCATTTACGACGTCGGTACGGGTTCGGGAATTCTGGCGATAGCCTCGGCGCTGTTGGGTGCTGAAAAAGTGGTCGCGGTGGATGTCGACGAGGTAACTGTCCGCGTTGCCCGCGAAAACGTGGCGCTTAATGGCCTGGAAGCGACAGTTTACGTGGTTGAAGGAAACTTGCTGGAGGGTCTGACGGAACTCGCCCACGTGATTGCAGCCAACCTGACCGCGGAAGTCGTCATCGGGTTTGCAGGGCAGGCGTCCCGCCGTCTCCGCCCGGGGGGTGCCTTTATCGCCGGAGGTATCCCTGAGGCTGGAGAAAGACAAGTTCTTAACGAACTGCAAAAATGCTTCACCGTACTTAAAGTCACCCATAGCCAGGGTTGGGTCGGTATTTTAGCGACCCTTTAATAGCAGAGTCAATACCTCAAAAGCATCTACCTACCGGTCTCGTCACCTCTAAAAATACTTCGAATTCGAAGTCCTTTAAAAAATGTTGCACTGGGGGTTTATATCGTTTAGAATGTTCTAAACGATAACAATGGGCATTTAGAGGTGGGTGGAAGGCTATGGATGAGCTAAAACTGGCACGTGAGCAACTCATAGAAGCCCTGGGGCGACAGAGCGGTTTCTGGGGGCTCGGAAAGATTACCGGAGAACTCTACGCCGTGCTTTACTTGTCCGCTGAGCCGCTGAGCCTGGCCGAACTTGCCGGGGCGCTCGGCGTTACTAAAGGCAACGTGAGCATAGCGATCCGGTTGCTGGAACAACTGGGAATGGTCAGGCGCAGCATGCGGCCGGGCGACCGCCGGGTATTTTTTGAAGCCGAGCTCGACTTCTGGGCTATCGCCCGGAGGGTGCTTGAAAGGCGTCAGAAAACGGAGTTCAACGAATCGTTCCGCATGTTGAAGGAAAGTATATCACACGCCGGCAACGCCCAGGCGGGGCCCGGCCGGGACTTCATGATGGAGCGCATGGAAAGGCTGCAGTGTTTTTACGAAGAATTGGACCAGATCGTAAAAGTAATCCTAATCATCGGGCCGGAGCAACTTGCTCGACTCGTGCGCATCGAACGGACCCCGCCCAGCACTCAGTACAGTCCTTAAAGGCTACCATTTCATTTAGGCTAAAGAAGGTATCTCTTTCAAAGCTTGAATGCTACACTGAGTGCTGGGCTATCAGTCTACGGTCAACTTCGAACTTCGAACCGATCTTAAAGTCAGTCTTCTTAAGCCTAAATTCGAACTATTTTCACGGAGAGGCGAGAACGATGGCGACAGGTGAACTGAACGTAGTCACGGGAGCCTTTGGCTACACCGGCAAGTACATCACAAAGCGCCTCCTTGCCGCCGGAATGAGGGTGAGAACGCTTACCGGACACCCGGACCGGCCCAACCCGTTTGGCGATCAGGTGAGCGTCGACGCCTTCGCATTCGAAAACCCGGCTGAACTGACGCGGAGCATGGAAGGGGCCGCTACCCTTTACAACACCTATTGGATCCGGTTTCCTTACGGGGACATGACCTACGAAAAGGCCGTTGAAAACTCTCAAGTGCTGCTTAAGGCCGCCGGAGAGGCCGGTGTCCGCAGGGTGGTACACATCAGCATCGCGAACGCCGCCGAGGATTCTCCCTTTCCTTATTACAGGGATAAGAAAATCCTGGAGAAGGCAATCGCCGCGTCAGGCCTCTCCTACGCAATCATCAGGCCGACGGTAATCTTCGGGTTTGAGGATATCCTCATTAACAACATCGCCTGGCTCATCCGCAAATTCCCCTTGTTTGGCGTCCCGGGTTCCGGTGAATACCGCGTCCAGCCGGTTTACGTCGGGGATGTGGCAGAAATCGCGGTTGACGCGGGCCGGCAGGACGGTAACTTAATAATTAATGGCGCCGGGCCCGAGACATTCACGTTCAACGAACTGCTTCGCCTCATCGCGGCGAAAGTCGGCGGCAGCGCCAAGTTGATTCACCTAAGACCAAAATTG
>JAGUUY010000058.1 GCA_020063185.1 Bacillota bacterium | reverse complement strand
CTTAAAGCATTAAGCCGGAGTTCCCCACTGGTTTGGTAGCTTGTCTCGGTTCGGGGGCGGTGGGGTTTGAGGTTTCCTACAGTGTGTTGACACGATCCTGTCCTAATAGTTGGTGAGATAACCTTTTTGTGTTACAATTGTTTAAATCGGCACGATAAAGAAAGAAGGGTCGGGTTTTTGGGGTTCTGTAAAAGGGGGTGATAGACAACTGATATTCAGCCGGGGCGCTATTGCTGATAGCGTTCAGGGCTACTAAATTGGGGGAAGGTGGTAATTTGTGAAAAGATACATTATTGTGATAACGCTTTCTCTGTTATTGGTTTTCGGATTTGTTATCGCTGCTTATACCCAAGAGTCGGCCGTCAACCTATTACTGAACGGTAAAACAGTAGAAACCGACGTAGCCCCTTTCATCAAGGACGGCCGGACCTTTATTCCTGTCGCCGCTGTGGTGAAAGCCATCGGTGGCAACGCGGAATGGGATGCTGCAACCCGGACCGCGTCTCTCACGGTTGGGACCGCTGAACCGGTCGGAAATGCTGAATTGGCAGCTATTAATGGAAAGATCGGTGGTCTTGAGGCGAGTCTTGCCAACTTAACCCAAACATTGATGGCCATGGTTTTCGACTTTAACTGGCGCACACAAAGAACCTACAAGTTTCCCGTGGATACCGATAAGCCGGTAAATGACCTCCACATCGAGTTCTCCGGGGCTGTCATAGTGGGTACCGACGATGAGGGGAAGGCCGGTCCTTTTCAAGATATCGACGGCAATGGAACAGGTAAGATAGATCTTTCGAACCCCGACGCCGCTGATGCTCTTGAACAGGGCAAAACCGTGAGACTGGTCTTTCGTTCCGCCGCCGGTTCAATTACTATCAAAAATTGGTATTGGACCAAAGACGGTAAACAGGTCGGTAATGACCATAAAGGTCCGCCCAGATAGTACCGAAAGTCACGCGCAAGTTGAGTAATTAAGGACGGGTGTAAGGGTTTACCCGTGATAACAGCGGAACCAGAGGTTTAAGAACGCTGGTTCCGCAGCTTTTTGTTATGGTATTCGTCAACACTCGATAAGTAATACTTGCCGCTGGGACTGTCAACGCCTAACCCAAGCCAAAACTAAAAATGGCTTAGCGAAGTTGACGTAATTATCAAGGCCGCCGTTTATAGCCGGTACTTGTTGTCGTGACAATGTCCCCAGGCGATGTTTTGTTGACCGCCGCTGGCGGTTATGCTATTCTTAAGGCTAAAAAGTTCCTGGAATCTGGCGGAAGGAGTTATATCAAACCGGATGGAACGGCTCTACCTTGACCATGCCGCAACAACCCCCGTGGCGACGGAAGTCCTTGAGGCAATGCTCCCATATTTGGAAACACGCTTCGGCAACCCTTCAAGTGTCCATTCATTCGGCCGGGAAACGAGAGAGGCGGTGGAAAACGCCAGGAACCTGGTAGCCGGCGCTCTTGAGGCAAAACCTGAAGAAATCTTTTTCACCAGCGGCGGCACGGAATCCGACGTCCTCGCGCTGCGCGGCGCCGCTCCAGCCTGCCGTGGTAAGGGGAACCGTATCATCACCTCGTCGGTTGAACACCACGCCGTGCTCGAAACCTGCCTCGCTCTGGATACCGAGGGTTTTGATGTTACGGTTCTACCGGTCGATGAACACGGGACGGTACGTCTCGAGGATTTCCAGCCGGCCGTCAGCGATAAGACAATTCTGGTCTCGCTTATGCACGCCAACAACGAGGTGGGTACCATCCAACCGGTGCGGGAAATCGCGGTTCTCGCCCACCGGTACGGGATCCTGGCGCACACCGACGCGGTCCAGAGTTTCGGCAAAATACCAGTCAGCGTAAAAGAACTCGGGGTTGACCTGCTTTCCATATCGGGACATAAAATTTACGGTCCGAAGGGCATTGGGGCGCTTTTCATCAAGGAGGGGACGCCATTCGAGCCGGTCTTTCAGGGGGGCGGGCAGGAACAAAGGCGGCGTCCGGGTACGGAAAACGTGCCCGGCATTGTAGGTCTCGGTGTGGCCGCTGCCCTGGTTTCTGCCGGCGTAGAAAAGGAGATGGAGCGCCTCCGCCGGTTGCGTCACAGGTTGGTAGGAGACCTGGAGGAACGTATTGCCGGCATTCGTTTCAACGGGCACCCCACGCTGTGCCTTCCTGGTACGGTTCATTTCAGTGTCGACGGCGTTGCCGGAAACCAGTTGCTCGAAGAGCTTGACCGTCAGGGGATTGCGGTCTCGTGCGGAGCGGCGTGCACGGCGGGTCAGGCCAAACCTTCCTACGTTCTGGCCGCGATGGGGTTGGAAGAGAACTTGGCCGTTAATTCGGTTCGGGTGAGCATGGGAAGAGGAACCACAACCCAAGACGTGGACCGTCTAACCGAGGCTCTCGCGGCTACGGTTCCGCGCCTGCGCGTTTAAAAATGGGCGGGCCTGTGTTCCGGGTCGCGGTGGCCTTAAGCGGAGGTGTGGACAGCGCCGCCGCCGCCGTCATCCTCCAGGAAGAGGGGCATTGCGTCTTCGCGGTTACCATGCGTCACACGGAGGCTCCACCGTCCGCGGCGGTGAAAATCGCACGGGCGCTGGGGGTGGAGCACCACATCTTTGACCTGCGCGAACTATTTAAGAACGAAGTAATTACGCCTTTTCAGAACGACTATCTTCGAGGTTTTACTCCCAACCCCTGCGTTGTATGCAACCCAAAAGTAAAGTTCGGAGCGTTAATGGACAGTGCGCTGCAACTGGGCGCCGAACGCTTCGCCACCGGGCACTACGCACGCGTCCGGAGAGACCCGAGCGGGCGCTACCTGCTTGTTCGGGCCCGACACCTTAACAAAGATCAGAGTTATGCGCTGTACGGGCTTAAGCAGCACCAGTTGGGCAGAATTATTTTTCCCATGGGAACAATGAGAAAAGCCGAGGCAAGGGAGATAGTCCGCCGTCGAGGTATCCATGTCCCGGCTGGGGAGAGCCAGGAAATTTGCTTCATCCCGGAAGGGGATTACCGGCATTGCCTCCCCGATCAAGAAAGCATGAGGCCTGGGCCGATCATCGACCACCGCGGGCAGACAGTCGGGCAACACCGGGGCCTGGCCCACTACACCGTCGGTCAGCGCAAGGGGTTGGGCGTGGCGCTGGGCTATCCGGCGTATGTTTTAGCGCTTGACGCGGCGAAGAATACGCTTGTAGTGGGATTTGAAAGTTTACTTTACAAAGACGAGTGCCTGGTGGGGAATACGAATTTCATCCCTTTTGACCACTTGACCGAAGAGTTAAGGCTCGAAGTCAAGGTGCGCTACACCGCCGTTCCCAGTCCGTCGGCCGTCAGTCCGGCGGGGGGCGAACGGGCCGTTGTCAAGTTTGAAGCGCCGGAACGCGCCATCACGCCGGGGCAGGCGGCGGTTTTTTATAACGGCGATTTCGTGGTGGGCGGCGGGACCATATTAAAGGATGAAGGATGAAACAGAATTCAGAATACAGAAGCCAGAAGTTTAAAAGGCCATCCGTCTTAGCTTAACTTCGAACCTCGAACGTTGCACGTTGAACGTTGCACGTCGTAACTTCGAACTGACCCACAATCCATGCAGCATTAGCTTGAAGGAGTTACTTGGTTTAGTAAACCCGGTATGGTATAGTGTTAACCGGGATTTTTGTTGACAGGGACTAATCGAAATACTAAAAGGAGAACTTTTAATTGATTCAAGAAGTAAGAGTCGGGCTGCTGCCGGATATCAAGGACGCGCGGGGCGAAGAGGTCCTTTTTGAGATAAAAAGCGCCCTGCGCATGCAAAGCGTCCAGGCGGTGCGCACGGCCAAAGTGTACCGCTTCGAGGGCATCGGCGAGAATGAGGCCCGTATCTTGGCGAAACGGCTCCTTTCGGAAGAGGTGTTCCAGCGGTACCGCGTCAACGGACCGCTGTTTACAGACGCCGACCGGCTGGTTGAGGTGGCGTACCGCCCGGGCGTGATGAACCCCGAGGCCGCGTCTCTAACGAAAGCGGCGGCCGATTTGGGGATAGAGAACCTGTCGGCCGCCGATTCGAGCACGGAGTACGCTTTTTACGGCCGCGTCACCGATGCCGATCTCCAAACCATCACCGGTCGTTTACTCGTCAACGAGACGGTGCAGCAGGTGGTCGCCGGGAAGCCCGAGACCCTGCTCCTGGGCGGCGAACCGGGCCGTACCACCGTAATTCCCACCGGGACGATGGCCGATCCGGAACTTATGGCGCTATCGCAGGACAGGCTCTTTTTAAACCTGGAAGAGATGCGGTTGATCCAGGCGTACTTTAGAAATATCGGCAGAGAACCTACCGACGCCGAAATCGAGGTCCTTGCCCAGACCTGGTCGGAGCACTGCGTGCACAAGACTTTTAAGGCGCGAATTTTGGTTGACGGGCTGGAGAAGAAGCCTCTCCTCACCCGGTTGAAGGAAGCCACGGCGGCTGTGGGCCGAAAAGACCTAGTAATTTCAGCCTTCGTGGACAATTCCGGTGTGATGGTTTTTTATGAAGGGTGGGCGCTTTGCGGCAAGGTCGAAACACACAACGCCCCTTCCGCGATAGAGCCGTACGGCGGGGCGGCCACGGGTTCGGGCGGCGTTTTCCGTGACGTTATGGGTACCGGACAGGGGGCTAAGGTGATTGCTTCCACGGACATGTTCTGCTTTGCGCCGCCGGACACTCCCGAAGAGAATGTGCCCGCGGGCTGTCTCCATCCCCACTATCTGCTGCGGCGCGTAGTGGCCGGGGTCCGGGACTACGGGAACAGGATGGGTGTTCCCACCAACAACGGATCGGTGCATTTTCACGCCGATTTCCGGGCCAAGCCGTCGGTAATCGTGGGGGCCTACGGGGTTGTTCCGGCCGGCCGGGCGTTAAAAGGAAGACCCGAGCCGGGCGATGCCGCCGTGGTGATCGGCGGGAGGACGGGACGCGACGGCATTCACGGGGCAACCTTCTCGAGCGCGGCGATGACCGACCGGACGATTACGGTAAACTCGCAGGCGGTGCAAATCGGCCATGCGATTGAAGAAAAAAGAATGGCGGACGCGCTGCTTCGCGCCCGCGACGAGGGGCTGGTCAGGGCGATTACGGACTGCGGCGCGGGGGGGTTTGCCTCGGCGGTAGGAGAGATGGGCGCCGAAACCGGGGCGCTTATCCATCTCGACCGCGCGCCGCTAAAATACAGCGGGCTTGCGCCGTGGGAGATACTTGTTTCCGAAAGCCAGGAGCGGATGGTAGCCGCCGTAGCGCCGGCCGACGCCCCGCGGTTTTTGGAAATTTGCCTGCGACACAACGTAGAGGCCACCGTCCTCGGGGAGTATACCCGCACCGGGCGTTTTGAGGCTTATTATAATAATGAAAAGGTCCTGGACCTGGAAATGGAGTTCCTGCACCACGGGCTTCCCCAGCGGGTCCTGTCCTGCATATATGCCGAGGAGAACATAGGGGAACCGCAGACATCCCCGCCCGCCGACTGGGAAGGGGTTGCCTGTAGAGTTCTGTCTCACCTGAACGTCTGCTCCAAAGAGCCTATTGTGAGGGTTTACGATCACGGGGTCCAGGGCACCAACGCATTGCCGCCCTACGGCGGGGTACGCGGCGGCGGCCCCAACGACGCTGTTCTTTTGACCCCCCTGCTTGGAAAACCTTACGCCGCCGTGATCGCGCACGGCTTGAATCCTGTCCTGAACCGTATCGACGCCTACTGGGGGAGCATTTGGGCAGCGACGGAAGCGGTCGGCAACGCTGTGGCCGTCGGCGCCGACCCGCGCGACCTCGCGCTGATCGACAACTTTATCTGGCCGGTTCCGGAAGAAAACTTTCTCGCCCTTCTTGACCGCGCCGTAGATGCCTGCGCGGACTTCAGCCGGGCGCTCGGAATGCCTTTTATATCGGGGAAAGACAGCCTTTCCAGCACGTATAAGGGCGGCAGCGAGGTCGTTCACATCCCGCCGGTGCTATGCGTTTCCGCTTTCGGGCGGCTGCCCGACGTGCAGAAGACCGTGTCCGCCGACTTTAAAGGACCGGGGCATACCCTGGTCATTGTCGGCGACAGGGTGGTGGAGGAAATGGGCG
>JAGUUY010000166.1 GCA_020063185.1 Bacillota bacterium | reverse complement strand
GGCTCGTCCCGGCGCGCCTTATCCTCGGCCACCGGGGGCGGGAAAGGGACCGTTCCCGGGAGCGGACCGCCGGCCGGGAAGAGCGGGTCCGATTGCTATTCCGCCGCCGCCGCAACTGGAAAAGGGCAAGGCCCCCCAGAAGCAAGAGGCGCGGCCGAAGACCGACAAACGGGGCAAAGAACGCGTTGCGGACCGGTTAGTGCCGCAGTGGGAACAGGAAGGGGAAAAGCTGAAGAGCAAGATCAGCCGGGGGCGGCGCAAGGAATTTGAGCACCATGCCCTTCCCAGGCCGGCCGAAAGAAAGCCCATTCAGATCGGTGAAACAATCACCGTCAAGGATTTGGCGGAAGCGATGCAGCGTAAGGCTGCCGACCTTATTAAAAGACTGATGATGTTGGGGATGCTCGTAACTATCAATCAGGAAATCGACGCCGAAACGGCGGCTATCCTCGGGCACGAGTTCGGGTATCAGATTGAGGTTAAGCCGGTGTTCGACGTGGAGTCTTTGTTGGCCGAGGAACCCGAAACGGATCTGGAGAAGCTTAAGCCCCGTCCCCCTATAGTAACGGTTATGGGCCATGTTGATCACGGCAAGACGTCGCTTCTTGACGCGATCAGGACGACCAACGTGACGGCCACTGAGGCGGGGGGTATTACACAACACATCGGCGCGTACCAGGTAGAAAAAAACAACCGGAAAATAACCTTCATAGACACGCCCGGTCACGAAGCTTTTACGGCGATGAGGGCCAGGGGTGCGCAGGTTACGGATGTTGCGGTGCTGGTGGTCGCTGCGGACGACGGCGTTATGCCGCAAACCGTTGAAGCCATCAACCACGCACGTGCGGCGGGAGTACCGATAGTTGTCGCACTCAACAAAATTGACAAGCCCAACGCTAAACCCGACCGGGTAAAAAGGGAGCTTGCCGATCAGGGTCTGGTCCCCGAGGAATGGGCCGGTGACACAATCTGTGTATCGGTTTCAGCCCTTAAAAACCAGGGGATAGAAGACCTTTTGGAAATGATCTTGCTGGTGGCCGATGTTTCGGAACTAAAGGCCAATCCAGAGAGTTCCGCGCGCGGCACGGTTATAGAGTCCAAGCTCGACAAAGGGCGCGGGCCGGTGGCCACGGTTTTGGTCCGAAACGGAATGTTAAAGGTCGGTGATGCCCTGGTTACCGGAAGTCAGTCCGCCCGTGTACGGGCGATGATTGATGATAAGGGAAAAAGAGTCAGCCAGGCCGGACCGTCAACGCCGGTAGAGGTCCTTGGTTTTTCGGAGGTGCCGGATGCGGGGGAGCCCTTTGTGGTGATTGAGGAACACCTGGCCCGCCAAATAGTCCAAAAGCGCGTCGCGAAAAAGCGTGAAGAAGAAGTCCGGGCAAGGGCCAAGATAGCCCTGGAGGACGTTTACGAACGCATTAAGGAAGGCCAGATCAAAGAGTTGCCGTTAATCATTAAGGCCGACGTACACGGTTCGGCTGAAGCCCTCAGCAAGGCGCTGGAGCACCTGGATACGGAAGAGGTGCGGGTAAACCTCATACACACCGGAGTGGGTGGAATAACTGAGTCAGACATCATGCTGGCTTCCACCGCCGGGGCGATTATCATCGGTTTCAACGTACGACCCGATGTTAACGCACGTAAGGCCCAGGAACGGGAGAAAATAGACATTAGACTTTACCAGGTGATTTATGAAGCCATCAACGACGTTAAAGCCGCGCTTTCAGGGCTTTTAGAACCCGAGTACCGCGAGGTGGTCCTGGGGCGGGCCGAGGTGCGTAAGATTTTCCATGCATCCAAGCTCGGCACGATCGCCGGCTGCTACGTTACCGACGGCAAGGTGGGACGGGATGCCAGCGTCAGGGTGATTCACGACGGTGTTGTGGTTCACACCGGTAGAATCGATTCGCTCAAGCGTTTTAAAGAGGATGTGCGTGAAGTAGCGCAGGGATTTGAGTGCGGGCTGATGGTGGAAAACTACGACGATCTTCACGAAGGTGACGAACTCGAGTTTTTTACCACAGAGGCGATAAAAAGACAGCTTGAATAAGACCTGGAGGTAATTGCCGTGCCATACCGAACGGCGCGATTGGCAGAGACAATTAAAGAAGAGTTGGCGGATATCATCCAAAAAGAGCTTAAGGACCCGCGGGTGGGTTTTGCCACTATTACCAAAGCAGAGGTTTCAGGCGACCTGCGTTATGCTAAAGTATTCGTCAGCGTTTACGGGTCACCTGAGGAAGGTCTGGAAACGCTATCCGTCCTCGAGGGGGCGCAGGGTTACGTACGGGGGATGTTGGGACGCCGCCTGCGCCTTCGATACGTTCCGGAAATAGTTTTTAAGCTCGACACCGCTATCGGCCATGGGGTCAAAGTTTCACGTTTACTTGACGAACTTAAAAAAGAAGGAACGCAGATTGAATAGTCTGGACGAAGTGGCCCGCAAGCTGGCCAACGCTCCCCAGGTGATTATATCCGGGCACGTCATGCCGGACGGGGACTGCATCGGGTCGATGCTGGCCCTGGGCCTGGCTTTGGCGCGCTCGGGGAAAGACGTGACGTTTGTGTCTCCCGGGCAACTGCCGCTGATCTATTTCTTTTTGCCGGGCGCCGCACTTATCAAGGTTAATCCGGCGTTGTCCCAGGTCAACCGTGGCGAGACCGGGCTGGTTGTCATCGTGGATACATCCGTCCCGGACAGACTTGGGGATTTTTTGGAGGTTGTGAATCAACTCCGGCAACTCGGCTGGCGGACTCTCCTCATAGACCATCATATTTCGGCGCTGCCGTACGCCGATTACAACTATATCGACCCTGGCGCGTCCGCTGTAGGAGAAATTATCTTGGATTTACTAAAAATTCTTGGATATGAGCTTGACAGAGATATTGCCACCTGTCTTTACACCACCATTGCCACGGACACCGGAGGGTTTCGTTATGAAACGACCACGTCGGCCACCCATCGAAAAGTCGCTGAATTAATCGAAGCCGGGGTTGACGTACGGGCCGTAAGCCTGCAGATTTTCGAAGAGAGGCCCCTGAAAAGCATCGAAGCTCTAAGGGCCGCCCTGGGCACGCTGGAGGTGAGCCCGTGCGGACGCGCCGCCTGGTTTACCATGGACAAGGCAATGACGGATAGTTTGGAAATCGGGGATGAACACATCGATGGGCTTGTCAACTATGCTCGGGTGATTAAGGGCGTAGAAATAGCGTTGTTATTCCGTGAAGTGAACGAGGGAAAGACTAAGGTTAGTTTCCGGTCCAAGAATTTCGTCGACGTGAGCAAACTCGCCGATACCTTTGGCGGCGGGGGGCATCCACGGGCTGCAGGGGCGTTGATTCCAGGGAAACTGGAGGCCGTCAAGGACGCTGTTATCAACGCGAGTCTGACGGTATTGGAAAGTTAGTGCTACCTTGGATGGAATTCTTAATGTTTTGAAACCGCCCGGGATGACGTCGCACGACGTGGTCGATTGGGTGCGCCGCCTCACCGGGACAAGGAAGGTCGGCCATACCGGCACACTCGACCCAGGCGCCGCCGGTGTTCTGGTGGTCCTGGTCGGCAGGGTTACCCGAGCGGCGCAGTTCTTCGTTACCGAAGAGAAGGAGTACCTGGCGGAAGCCGTTTTAGGGACTGAGACGGATACCCAGGACTCTTTTGGCAAGGTTGTCGCCCAAGGTGAAGCTTCCCGCCTTACGCCCAAAGACGTCGCCGGCGTTTTGGCGCGTTTTCGTGGGCGGATCGCTCAGGTT
>JAGUUY010000011.1 GCA_020063185.1 Bacillota bacterium | reverse complement strand
CGGCTTTTCGGCGAGAGTTTCGCCGGGCTGGCCGGGCTTTGGGTGCCTATTTTACTTATTATGGCGGTAATCACCGTCGCTGTCGGTAATATAGTCGCTTTACCCCAAACCAACGTCAAACGGCTGCTCGCATACTCCAGCATCGCCCATGCAGGCTATATCCTTCTCGCTATCGTTGCCGGGGGGCGCAGCGGGACGGCGGCCGTGATGTACTACGCATTGCTCTATGCGTTTTCGGTAGTTGCCGCCTTCGGCGTGATCAGCGCCTTTGCCGAAACTTCGAGGGGCGACATTCGGAGCTTCGCGGGGCTCGCCCGGCGCGCGCCGTTCCTGGCGTTCGTGATGATGGTGGCGTTTGCCTCCCTCGCCGGTATCCCGCCGCTGGCCGGTTTCATGGCCAAATTCGCGGTCTTCGCGGCCGCGGTGCAAGCCGGATATGTGGTGGCGGCAGGCATTGCCTTGATCCTGAGTGTGATTTCCATCTTCTACTATTTTCAGGTTATTAAGGTGATGTACGTAGACGAGCCGGCCGAAGCCACTCCGATAAAATTCGGGTTGGGAACGTACGCCGCATTGCTCCTTGGACTTGCGGGCATCATCATGCTGGGCCTTGTGCCGGGCCCCTTGATGCACATAGCGCACGTAGCAGCGGGTTTCGCGCGTTTTTAAGCTGTAGCTTATTAACGGCGCCGGCCTGGTTTTATCTGGTTTAAATAAGGATAACGTTTCTCTAAGAAATTAGCCGGAAGGCGGCATTCTGAAATACCTTCCGGCTTTGGTTTTTTATCTGTACCATTCTTAACTTGAGATCCTCCCGCAGATTTCATAAATTGCGCGAAAAATTCTACCCAAAATTTTTTAAAGGGTGCTATATTTAGTTGCCTCAGAATATAGTGTATGCTAAAATTATTAGAATATTTAGAATATTCTGAAAAAGGGGGCAGGAGGATGGGATTCATCGTTTATCTGGCCTGGGTATCCGTGGCGGTCTTCGTCTTCATGGTAGCGTACAGGGCTTTAAAGTATGCTTCCATGCCGCTGTCTCTCCGGTGGGAGCTTTACCCCATGCCCGGCGAACCTCCGGGTGGCGGCTCTTATATGGAAGAGGTGGATTATTACAAGAAACCGGTACACCACAATCGGATCGCCGGACTTTTGGAGATGGGAGCAGAGGTTTTCTATCTGAAAAAGGTTAAAGAGCACAACAAGTTCGGGATCTGGCCTTTTTCCATGTGTATGCACTGGGGAATTTATCTTCTGTTCCTTTGGGTTTTGCTTTTACTGGTCGAAGGGATTTTCGGGCTGGATGTTATCTTACCAGTGACAAACATTATCGGAAAGATAGCCTTTGTAATCGGCGCCTTCGGTTCCCTGGGGCTGATTTTGAAAAGAGCCGGAGTCAGGAAACTCTCGCTTTATACGGCCCCGGAAGATTATTTCAACCTGCTATTCCTGTTTGCCATATTTATTACCGGAATCATTTCGTGGTCCGGTGATCCGTCTTTTACTCTCTCGCGGGCATACATAAAAGAGGTAATTACCCTGGAGGCCGCCCCGGTGCCGCTGCCGAACATTGTCATCATCAACTTTATACTCGTTGAGCTTTTTCTCATTTACATGCCTTTTTGCAAGCTTATTCACTGGTTGGCAAAGTACTTCACCATCGACAAAATTATCTGGGACGACGCTTTTAAAGTGAAGGACTCTCCCCAAGACAAAAAGGTCCTGAAACAACTGGGTTACATCTGCAACTGGGCCGGACCGCACTTAGTGCCGGGCAAGACGTGGCTTGACGAGGCGCAGATCGTTGACGGAGGAGGAAATAACTAATGGGTAAAAAGGATATTACCTTCAATGATATGGCTCAGTTGAATGACGAGCCGCTTCTATCCCTCAGGGTAGAGGAGTTAATGCGCGTACCCGACCTGGGTGTAGAACCCCCGATTCAACCCCCTCCGGAGAAGTGGCGCGCCAACTATGATTTTTCGCTGGATGGGCATGCCGCTGTGGGTGTGCCGAAGCCCAAGAATGAAGAAGAGAAGGCGAGGCTGGTAAGGGGGTTTCTCAGCGGGCTCGGTAAGCTCTTCGACCCCCAGAATAACTGGACTTTTCTAAAGATCCTGAAGCTTACGACGGATTACTGCATGCGCTGCCAGACATGTTCCGAGGCGTGTCATGTATTCGAAGCGAGCGGGCAGCAGGAGATCTACAGGCCCACGTTCCGGTCGGAGATCTTGAGAAGGCTTTATAAAAGGTTTTACACGCCGGGCGGCAGGCTCCTCAAGTCTTTTGTCGGCGCGAATGTGGATCTTAACTATAAGACGGTGATCAGGCTACTGGAGTCTGCCTACCGGTGTAATATCTGTAGAAGATGCGTCCAGGTGTGCCCGATGGGAATCGACAACGCCTTGATAACCAGGGAATTAAGGAAACTTTTCCATCAGGAGATGGGGATTGGTCCTGTACCGGTATTTCAAAAAGGTACAAGAAACCAGCTCAAAACGGGTTCCTCCACCGGGATGATTCCTGCGGGCTTCAAGGAGACGATAGAGTTTATCGAAGACGATATAGGAGACAGAACCGGAAAAAAGATAAAGATCCCCTTGGACAAAAAGGGCGCCGATATCCTTTTGCTCCATAACGCCGGCGAGTACCTGTCCTGGCCGGAAAACCCCGGGGCATTTGCGGTGCTGTTTGACGCCGCCGGGATAAACTACACCCTTAGCAGCGAGCACATAGGATACGACGGGGTGAACTACGGCCTGTTCGGTGACGACGTGGAAGCGGCGAGGATAGCTTTGAAACACCTTATGGTCGCCAAGCAACTGGGCGTTAGAAAGGTGGTCGTAGGGGAGTGCGGTCACGCCACAAAGTGTTACTGCGTAATAACCGACAGGATCTTCCCGGGCGACCTTAGCATGTCCGAACTCCCGCGAGAAAGCTGTTTGCCGCTATTCTGGGAGATAGTGAAGAGCGGCGTTGTTAAACTCGACCCGTCGCGGAACAACTTCCCGACGACCCTGCACGATTCCTGTAATATAGTCAGGTTGATGGGGATTGTCAAGCCTCAGCGAAACGTAACCAGAGCGATCTCCAGTAAGTTCCGGGAGATGACGCCGAACGGCGCACATAACTACTGCTGCGGCGGCGGCAGCGGGTTCGCCATCATGAACGACTTCAACTTCGCGCAGTGGCGGAAAAAAGTGAGTGAGCGGGTGAAGGCGAAGCAGATTCTGGAGGCGTTCAAGGACTGTCTTGACCCGGGCACAGAGAAGTACGTCATCGCGGCGTGTTCCAACTGTAAAGGCGCGATGAGAGACATCATAGGTCACTATAAGCTCTGGGACAAGTACAGAATCACGTACGGCGGGTTGGTGGAACTTATCGTGAACGCCATGGTGGACCTGCCGAAGCCGTTTCTGGAGATGGAGTTTATCGGCTCAGAATAGTTTAGTCGTTAAGGCAGTTAAACTGTCGCAAACGGACTTAATTTTAAAAGGCCCGCCGCACTCCAGCCGGTACGCTCCGCCACCGTATAATTCCCGGCGGAGACCGGGAGAGGGCCTCTTTTTTTAGCTAATAATGGTATTTATTAGCTAGTTGTACTTTGTTTTTGTTTTTAGTATTACTGTAGCAATAATTTCCTCAAACTGTTTAGAGGCATAAATAGCAGTATATTTTAAGCTTTTGTCGGGGGGTAGCTTACATGATATACTTAACTGAATAATCAAAATTTTTAGAATATAAGGAGGTAGAAAGGTGGAGGTTGTGGTACTCTATTTGGCCTGGGTCTCGGTCATCGTATTTGTCTTCATGTTCTTTTACAGGGTCATCAAGTATTCATCCATGCCGCTTTTTCTGAGGTGGGAGCTTTATCCCGTACCTACTGAACCCAGGCATCATTACGGCGGTTCGTACATGGAAGAGGTGGATTACGTCAAGAAACCCAGGCACCATCAGCGCCTCGGCGGAATTCTGGACATGGCGTCGGAGGTTTTTCTATTAAAGAAGGTAAAGGAACACAACAGGTTTGGACTATGGCCGTTTTCCTTCGCCATGCATTGGGGTTTGTACTTGCTTGCCCTCTGGCTTCTACTGCTGCTGGTGGAGACGGTCTTTAAACTCGGTTTTCTCGTGTCACTCACCAATCTTTGCGGGGTCATAGCGTTTTTCCTGGGCGCTTTCGGAGCAGTGGGTTTATTTATGAAAAGAATCGGCACCAAGAAATTGGCCCAATATACTACGCCGGAGGACTATTTTAACCTTCTTTTCCTGTTAGCCATCTTTATCACCGGAATCCTTTCCTGGTTAAACGACACGGCGTTCATGTTCACGAGGGCCTACTTTCAGGAGGTCGTTACCCTGCAGCCCGCTCCCGCACCGTTGCCCTCGCTGGTTTTATGGAATTTTGGTCTTATCGCGCTTTTTATTTTCTACATGCCTTTTACTAAACTATTTCACTATGTCGCAAAGTACTTCACCTTCGACAAGATATTCTGGGATGACGCTTTCCTTGTCAAGGGCTCACCCAACGACAAAAAGGTCATCAAGCAGCTCGGCTACACGGTTACCTGGGCGGGACCGCACGTCGTTCCGGGAAAGACCTGGCTGGAAGAGGCGCAGATTACCGGCGGAGGTGACAATAAGTGAGTATTAGCAGAGATTTAAAATTTAAAGATTTTGGCCGGACAGACTTTGATGCCGTGTCACCCCTGCGGGTGGAGGATTTAATGCGCATTCCCAACCTGGGCGAGGAGCCGCCGATAGCACCCCCTCCGGACAGGTGGCTTGATAAATACGACCTTTCCCTGGACTGGCATTCGCCCATCGGTCTTCAGAAACCGGACCAGGCGGAAAAAGAACGGATCGTAAAAGCCTTTTTAAGCGGTCTCGAGAAGCTCTTCGACCCCCAGAACAACTGGACCTTTCTGAAGACGCTCACGCTGACCATGAACTACTGCATGCGCTGCCAGACGTGTTCGGATGCGTGCCACGTATTCGTCGGGAGCGGCGAACAGGAAGCCTACCGGCCGACCTTCAGAGCGGAAATCCTCCGGCGGCTGTACAAAAGGTACTTCACGACGAGCGGAAAGATTCTTAAATCTTGGGTCGGCGCCGATCTGGAAGCCAATTACCATATGGCGATCAGGCTTCTTGAATCGGCTTATCGGTGCAACGTTTGCCGGCGGTGCGCGCAGGTGTGCCCGGTAGGTGTGGATAACGCGTTGATCAGCAGGGAGATCCGGAAACTTTTCAGCCAGGAACTGGGTATCGCCCCGCGGGAACTTTACACCAAAGGCACGAGGCAGCATCTGCTCGTTGGTTCCTCAACAGGAATGAGCCCCGAAGGTTTCAAAGAGTCCATTGAGTTTATTGAAGACGACATGGGGGAAAGGACCGGCAGAAAGATCAAGATCCCCATCGACAAAAAGGGCGCCGACATTCTTTTGATCCATAATGCGGGTGAGTACCTGTCGTGGCCGGAAAACCCCGGCGCGTTCGCCGTGCTGTTCGACGCGGCGGGAATAAGCTATACCCTTAGCAGCGAACCGGTGGGTTATGACGGGGTGAATTACGGGCTCTTCTGTGACGATATTGAACTAGCCAGAATCGGTCTGGCGCACGTAATGCTCGCGAAGAAGCTCGGGGTAAAGAAGATCGTCGTCGGCGAGTGCGGGCACGCCACCAAGACCTTATGCGTGATTACGGACAGGGCGCTCCCGGGCGACCTGGCCACTTCGGACATGCCCAGGGAGAGCTGTCTGCCGTTGTTCTGGGAGATCGTAAAAAGCGGGGTGGTCAAACTCGACCCGTCGCGCAACAACTTTCCCACCACCCTGCACGATTCCTGTAACATTG
>JAGUUY010000072.1 GCA_020063185.1 Bacillota bacterium | reverse complement strand
GTGAGCGTTTCCTCCCCCGGTTCCGCGGGCGCCGGCGAACGGCCCGTGAATACTCTTTCCAGGGCCATGTCCAGCGTGGGTTCCATCACGATGCGGTCGCCGTGGACCACGATCACCCGGCGAAGCTCGGGCAACTTAGACTGCTCCGCCTGGAGATAGAGCGGTTCCACGTACAAAAGAGCGTCTTTGATCGGAATGATCAAAAGGTTGCCCCTAATAACACGCGAGCCGGCCCGGTCCCAGAGGGTCAACTGGGCCGAGATCTGGGCGTCCTGGTTGATACGCGCTTCCACCTGCATCGGGCCGTAGACCAACTCCTGTTTGGGGAACTCGTAGACGAGGAGACGGCCGTAGCTCTCCGGGTCGCACCGGGCGGCGAGCCAGGCGATCATGTTCTTTTTATTTTGAGGATTAAACGCCGTAATTAACATGAATTCCGCCCTGTCCTCGCCGGGAAGACGGGTGATGAGGTAGTACGGCTCAAACTGGATTTCCTCATTACCGAACATTTCCGTCGGCAGCACCCATTTGTCTTCTTTGTTGTAAAACACCTGTGGGTCCTGCATGTGATAAACGGTGTACATGTGCGCCTGAACTTTAAAAAGGTCCTCGGGGTAGCGGATGTGCGCGGCCAGTTCCGCGGGCATTTCCGCCATCGGTTTGAACATTCCCGGGAAAATGCGGGAAATGCTCTGGATCACCGGGTCATCTGGGTCGGCCGCGAAGAAGGTGACCGTGCCGTTGTACGCATCTATCACCACTTTTACCGAGTTACGGATGTAGTTGAGGTTCCCATAAGGCTCCGCGTAAGGATACCACCTTGAAGTCGTATACGCGTCCCACATGTAAAAGACCCGGCCGTCCGCGACCACAAGGTACGGGTCATGGTCGTAACCCAGGAAAGGCGCGATCTTCCGTACCCGCTGCTGAATATCCCGGTAGTACAACATATTTGAGTCAGGTGTTACTTCCGGAGAAATTACCAGCCGGTAATCGCCGAAAGAAAGGGCGAAAGCAATCCGGCGGAAGAAACTCCCCAGTGAAACACCCCCGGTGCCCTCGTACTTCGCGTACACGTTCTGGTCGCCTTTCGGGTAGTCGAACTCGCCTTCTTTCGTGTTGACCACGACGTAAGGCGCTTTAATTTCACCGAAATAAATTTCCGGCCTGTCAATGCGCAAGTCGGTGGACATTTGGGGCGGAATATCTTTGAGAAAGAACTTGGGCAGCCCCTCCTCAGTGACCTCGTTAACCGGGCTCATAGCTACCCCATGACCGTGGGTGAACTTAAGGTGAAGGTTAACCCAGGTCTTTGCCTGCGGGGGCAGTGCTTCCTGGTTGAGTTCGCGCGCCGACAACATAACCTGGCGGTATTGCCCGTCTATGATGTACCGGTCGATATCGATGTCGTGGAACTGGTAATAAGGCCGCATCTCCTGAATTTGGCTGTAAGTTGTTTTCAGCGGTTGCCAATCCCACAGCCGGATATTGTTGATAGCTTCCGGATTTTGGTCGATGTCTTCGGCCTGTAATGTTTTACCGGCAGGAAACTGCCTGCGTTCTACACGGTCGAGATTGTAAGCCGCTCTTGTATACGCAATCGCGTGTTCGATGTAAGGACGTTCGCGTTCCAACTCATTGGGTTCGACAATAAGTTTCTGCACCAGACCGGGGTATATGGCTCCGAGCGCGAAGGACACCGCGATAAGCGTGCCCAGAGCGAATATGGAAGGACGGAGCGACGACCGCATGCCGCCGTAAAGACCGGCAAGCCCCGCCGCAAGCGCCAGGATGAAAAGCACCCGAACGGCCAGAAGACTTGCATGGATGTCCGCGTAACCGGGACCGAATACCGCTCCCCTTTCGGAAAAAAGGAGTAAAAACTGGTGCAGGTAGTACCCCCACCCTTTCAGGGCGAAAAGGGCGGCGCTTAAAAACGCGAGGTGACGCAAAGCGTCCGGCGAACGCCAAAAAGTACGGCCTTTTAAGGGGTCGATACCGAAGTAAATCAATCCCACCATAACGGTGGCAAACAGCACCGTACCGAAAGCGACCTGGTATAGGAAGAGTTGAAAAGGCAGAGTAAAAACGAAAAACCCGATGTCCCTGCCAAAAAGCGGGTCGGTTTTACCGAAGCTGACCGGGTTCAGGTATTGCTGCAAAACGAGCCATTTGTCGTTCATGACCGAGCTGAATACCAGCGCTGCAAGTGCACTCGCAAGAACAAAGATGATGCTGATGGTCCGCGGGCCGATTAACTGCTGCCAGGGGTTCTGTTCGATAGTCTGAGCATCCACCGGGCCCAGCCTTATGGTTTTCAAAACATACCGGCGTGTGAGTAACAGGTTGACCAGCAGGAACAAAAAGAAAATCGAGGTGCCGGTGATTTTCAGGCCTGCGCCGGTAAGGAGAATCTTCAGGAAGGTCTGTTGGTAGTCAAGGGATACGAACCATAACCAGTCAGTGTAAAAACGCGCCCCGCTGCCTAAAAACAAAAATACTAAAAGAACCAGCGCCGTTAGCGCCGTTAAAGGCCACCGCCGTTTCGGCACGGCAAAACCTCCTTTTTCTATACCGGCTTCGGATTCTTTTGTGAGTCCTCGGCTTCATGTCTAAGCTTTGCCTGGCAAAGAGGGCAGATCGAAGACGGTTTCTTAGGGGTTGAAAAGATATCCTCCTCTTTTTCAAGAAATTGATCCTCAAGGTTTTCAGTTGGGAATTTGCGTCCGCAGAGCATACATCTCCGCTCCATTTTATCAACTCCTGTTTGGTTGATGGGAAACCACCTTCTCCGATTACTCGGGGAGCCTTTCTTCAACACAAGGAGTTATTCCTGCTGTTGATTTCTGGACGTACTGACAAATGGGAACGACAATATGAGGGCGCGTTACGTGTCATCAGCCGGAACCAAGCTCTATTCGGCATCTCGGTATCCGGCTGATGACGGCTTGGCAGTACAGTAAAAACCTATTGCAAATATTCAGGCACGGGTTTCGAATTCAGATAAAACTTATTTTTACTTCTTCAGCGCCGACATAATGTCTGCGAGAACGCCGCTGATTTCCTGGTCTCCGTTCACGTTCAAAACTATTCCCTGGCGGTTGTAATAATCTATAAGCGGCTGGGTCTGGGCTTCGTAAACATCCAGCCGATTGTTGACCGTTTTTTCTGTGTCGTCACTCCGCTGATACAATTCACCGCCGCATTTATCGCACTTGCCTTCGTCTTTGGGCTTGTTGAAAAGTACGTGGTAAGTTGCGCCGCAGGAGCGACATACCCGCCGGCCGGTCAGACGCGCGACGATTCTTTCGCGCGGGACGTTTATGTTTATTACGGCGTTTAGTTTTATGCCGAGCCCCGCAAGTGTTTGATCGAGGGCTTCGGCCTGCGGTACGGTTCTCGGAAAACCGTCAAGCAGAAAACCGACCTTGCAGTCGGGTAAAGCAAGCCGCTCTTTGACCACGCCGATGATTACGCTGTCCGGAACAAGCTGGCCCTTGTCCATATACTCTTTGGCCTTCTTGCCCATTTCAGTACCTTGCTTGACGGCTTCTCGGAGCATGTCCCCCGTAGAGATGTGCGGAATCTTCAATTCTTTAACCAAGACTTCGGACTGAGTTCCTTTTCCCGCTCCCGGCGGCCCCATGATCAGTAGGTTCACGTTCTTCTCCCCCTCCTAAAATTTTTGTGAAATCGGGTACTACCCGGAATTAAAAAAATGGTCGGGATGACAGGACTTGAACCTGCGACCTCACGGTCCCGAACCGTGCGCTCTAGCCAAACTGAGCTACATCCCGTCCCTTACGACAGCTTTTATTATGCTT
>JAGUUY010000127.1 GCA_020063185.1 Bacillota bacterium | reverse complement strand
TGAAAGGGAAGCCCGTCGACCGCGGGGGATATGCGCTGTTGGGGGTTTTTGCCGCGCTGGCCGTCCTGGTCCGGCCGACAGGCGTGGTCTTACCGGCCTTAGCGCTCGGCGCGCTCGGCCTTCAACTTCTTCGGCGTGACAGGAGGGTGCGGTCGGCCGCGGTTTCCGCGGGCCTGGCCCTCGTATTCTTCTTCTGCCTGACGATGTCCCCCTGGTGGGTACGCAACGCTGTTGTGTTTCACCGGTTTATCCCGCTTTCGGAGGGCGGCGGTAACCCGCTGTTGCTGGGCACCTACGTTAACCTTGAAGGGATAAAGCACGGCTGGCACGAGGCGTGGCCGGTGGGGAAGGACCCGGTGGAGACAAGCCGCCTGCAGACCACACTGGCCAGGGAACGGCTGCAGAGCGGTTTCCAGGAGGATTTTGGGCGCTACCTGGATTGGTACACGCGCCACAAGTTCAAACTGCTGTGGGGCAAGGTCTGCACCTGGGGCGGGGAGGAAAAGATACCACTGACCCCGACCTTCTTCCTCCATAGTTTCCTTCTGGCGGCGGGGAGCCTGGGCCTCGCTTACGGCCTGGTGAAGCGTCTTCCCGGCGCCGGCCGGGTACTTAGTGTGCTGGCGGCTTTTACCGTGGTTCACCTGGTGACTTACGCCCACTGCCGGTATGCTCTGCCGCTTTTGCCGCTCCTGGCGGCTTTCGTCTTCGTACCGTTGGGCGGCAGGGGCGCCCGCACCGGCCCGTAAGGTACGCTACCGCCGCCCCGCCGGTCGATACCGGCCCAAAAAGTGGACGGCAATACGGGTGGACGGCGGCTTTTAATCGGTACACGCCTGTGCTATAATTAACGGAATACAAAAGGGGGAGAGACGGGATGTACCCAGAAAAGTTCGACCGCGAGGGGCTTACGTTTGACGACGTTTTGCTTACGCCCGCAGCGTCTGCGGTCCTGCCGCGGGATGTGGACCCAAGCACTTTCCTGACCAAAAAGGTCAAACTAAACATTCCGCTCATCAGCGCCGCGATGGATTCCGTAACCGAATCCCGTCTGGCGATTGCCCTGGCCAGGGAAGGCGGCATCGGGGTGATCCACAAGAATATGACCATCGAGCGACAAGCCCTGGAGGTCGACCGGGTGAAACGCTCCGAACACGGGGTAATTACCGATCCGATTTTTCTTGCCCCGGACAACGCGGTCAGGGAAGCGAGCGCCCTCATGGAGCGGTACCGGATCTCCGGTGTTCCGGTCACCGAAAACGGAAAACTGGTAGGGATCATCACCAACCGGGACGTCCGTTTCGAGACCGACTTTGACCAGCCGATTAAGAATGTAATGACCAAAGAAAACCTGATTACGGCGCCGGTGGGGACAACCCTGGAGAAGGCCAAGGAGATTTTGCGGCGCTATAAAATAGAAAAGCTGCCCCTTGTCGATCAAAAATTTGAACTTCGCGGCCTGATCACCATCAAAGACATCGAAAAAGCGCATAAATACCCGCTTGCGGCTAAGGACAACCACGGCAGGCTGCTTGTGGCGGCGGCGGTCGGGGTTACGGCGGGTTATGAGGAAAGGGTCGAAGCCGTCGTTGGGGCGAAGGTCGACGCCGTGGTGTTGGACACGGCCCACGGTCATTCGCAGCAGGTGGTCGAGGCGGTCCGGAATATTAAGAAAAGACATCCCGACGTGGAAGTGGTGGCCGGAAACGTGGCCACCGCCGCGGGAGCGCGGGCGCTCTTCGAGGCCGGGGCGGACGCGGTGAAAGTGGGCATGGGCCCCGGGTCCATTTGCACAACCAGAGTCATCGCGGGTATCGGCGTGCCCCAGGTTACCGCGATCTACGACTGCGCGGAAGAAGCAAAACGCTTCGGCCGGCACGTCGTCGCCGACGGCGGCATTAAGTTTTCGGGTGATATCAGCAAGGCCATAGCGGCGGGCGCCGACACGGTAATGCTCGGGAGCCTGCTTGCCGGCACCGAGGAGAGCCCTGGGGACATCGAGATCTACCAGGGACGGAGCTACAAGGTGTACCGCGGCATGGGTTCGCTTGGCGCCATGCGCGAGGGAGGCGCGGAACGGTATTTCCAGGACCACGGTCCCAAACTGGTGCCCGAGGGTGTAGAGGGCCGCGTGCCATACAAAGGACCTCTTTCCGAGACCGTTTTTCAACTAATCGGCGGGTTGAGAGCCGGCATGGGGTACTGCGGCTGCCGCACCATAAAAGAGCTGAAGGAAAAGACGCGGTTCATCCGCATTACTCCCGCGGGGTTGATCGAGAGCCACCCGCACAACGTGGCCATTACCAAGGAAGCGCCCAACTACACGGCGAACAGGGGCTAAAGAAATAGAATATAGAAGTTAGAATAAAGAATGTAGAATTCAGAAGCAGAAATCAGAATATAAAATGCAGTTAAGGAACCGAAATTAAAAATCCTGAGTGGCGGGTCGAAAGTCATAAGTCATAAGTCTTAATAGCTGTCAGCTTTCAGCCGTCAGCTGTCAGGTACGAGACACGAGTCAAAAGTCACGAGTCGGAAGCCGGAATACGACTTCTGACTTCTCTATATTCTGTCTTCTGTTTCTTAACGTCGAACGGACCCCAAAGGTCTATCCGTCTAAGCATGAACGTAGAACCTTGAACCGTGAAACCGTGAACTGTGAACGGACCCGGAATTCATGCAGTATTAGCTTGAACGTTGAACCTTAAACTTCGAACTTCGAACTGCCCCCAAATACCTATCCGACTAGCTTAACTTAGAACTTAGAACTGTTTAGGACGACTGGTGGCGCATAGTGAGTCACCACAGGTGTTTTTGGCGGTTTTTAGCCTAAAAAAGTTTCCTCTACAGGCAGGAGGAAGTTTTTTTTTAGGGAATTTAACTGTTATATAATGGTTTAAGTTCTATTTTAAGGCAGGTGATTTTGTGAGCGGCAGGCTCTATTCACTGACCGATGTTTTGAAGAG
>JAGUUY010000112.1 GCA_020063185.1 Bacillota bacterium | reverse complement strand
TCAAGGACTGGAGCCCTCCCGAGGGAGAAAGGCCGGCCGCTTATATCATCATGCTCGGCGACACCAAAATCGCCTCCTCTTTCGCGTACGACGCCGGAATCGCCGCGCAGAGCATCGTCCTGGGCGCAAGGGAAAAGGACCTGGCCGGCTGCATCCTCGGCTCGGTGCAGAAAGAGAAGATAAGGGGCTTGCTGAATATACCGGACCAGTACGAAGTGCTCCTCGCGATAGCCATCGGCAAACCGAAGGAGAATGCAGTATTAGAGATTGTCGGCCCGGAAGGGGACATCAGGTACTGGCGCGACGCCCAAGGCGTCCACCACGTCCCCAAGCGGCGCTTGGAAGATCTTATTGTAGAATCTTTTTGACACAGTTTCAATTACATCTGATTAAAGGGACGATTTCAAAAGTATCTTTTTTGTAGCGACACAAGCAGCACTTTATCTGTCAACCTGATAGGCGACGATGCCCTTTTATCCCCCAAGATTTCATTTACCTGTGTTATAACTCCTTGATCAACCGCCCCACCATAATAATCACCAAGGTACTTGTACAACTCTTCCTTGTTGTCAAAAACCCATTCGGTCTCAAATATCTCGAGGTGTTTAAGTTCAAACGCGCTATTGGTGACGGCCCGCCGTGCCTGATCCATCCGCTCCGTTTCATCCAGCAAGAGCGTGAAAAGCTGATGGATATCTCCTTCAGCCACCGGCTCCAGAACGACCACGCGGCCGGATCGTTTAACCACCCGGTGTGCTTCCTGAAGTGCGCGATAACTATCTTGATGGTGAAGCGAATGTGTAAACAACACGACATCAAATGAATCGTTGTCAAATTCCAGGTTTTCGCCCACCCCCGTTCGAAAGTCCGCGTTAGGGACCAGGACCCGTGCCTTATCCAGACTCTGTGCGTCCGGATCGACGGCCACGAGCGTTTTCGCGGCCCCGGCCACATATTGCGTTATCCTCCCATCGCCACAACCGATTTCAAGCACGTCCTGGTCTTTAAGGTCGGTACACTGGAGAATTTTCACCAGCGTCAAGTCTTGCGCATCTTGTTTCATACTCTAAAAGCCCCTTAGCCGCGTCCGGGTAAACGTCCGCATTCAAGAACCGTTTTGGCCATATCTGCGGAGAATGTCCCAGTATGCGCCGCGGTAACCTTTTTGGATGGCTTCCACAAGCCGTTCGTTAGCGTTGTAATTATAGTTCCTGTCCGGCCGTGACGGGTCAAAGAAGAAGAACCGCCGGTCATCACCGATGATATCGTCAAGAAGTCTGAAGATGAAGGGCGCAACCTTCGGCTCAACAAAGAAAAGGGGCGCCAGCAGGCCATCCCCGCCCACAACCCCTTCCCGCAATTCTTCGTGCTTTACCATAGAAGCAATGATGGTCCCCGGGTAAATCCTCACGCCGACGGCAACGCCGACCCGGTCCGGCTCAATGCTTTTCATTACTTTAATTGCTTGCGCAAGGCTTTTCTTAGTTTCGCCCGGCGCGCCGAGCAAGAGGTCGAGCATTACCGCCGTGCCCGTAGTTTTGCATGCCTGCGCCGCGTTGGCGATATCGTCCGGGGTAAAATTACGCCCCAAGCGCTTCAACATTCCCGCGTCACCGTGGTCGGCCCCGAAGTTTATTCCCTTACACCCGGCGCGGCGCATCAGTTCCGCCAACTCCAGCGAAAAAGGAGCAGGCGAGCAATAAGCATACCAGCGCAACCTGTCTCCGAGATTGCGGCGGATAATTTCTTCACACACTTCGTGGGCGTGCGAGGCGAGCGCATTGAACTCACTGTCACACGTGTGAATATGATCGATTCCCCGCTCCAGCAGCCTCTCCAGCTCATCAACCACCGCTTTCGGCGGCCTGAGACGGATTTTGCTTCCCTTTGCCATCGGGTCCGCGCAATAAATGCAGTGGTGGGAACAGCCGCGCTTGGTCTCAATGCCGACTTGCCCGCCCTCACGGAAGTAGCGCGGGTTGTCGACCCAGGACCTGCTCATGGCTGGGAGAGCGGTCAGATCCTGCGCTGAAACAGGGTTGCGGTACCAACCGCCGTCGTGCCGCCGAATCATGTTCGGCAGGTCGCGCCACTCCTGTTTTCTCCCCATCCTGTTCGCGAGTTCCGCGAAGACGTATTCCCCGTCGCCCCATACACCGGCGTCTGCTGCGCAAACCTCTAAAACACGCTCCGGCATAACCGAAAACCCGACGCCGCCTACTACTATTAAGGCGTCCGAGCGCTTCCGGATTGCCTGTACCATGGCGGCGAACTCCTCAATAAACGACTGGCGGCTGGTAAAGGCGCAATCGTCCGTGTTGCGCAGGCTGACTCCCACCAGGTCAAAGCTGTTTTCGCCGAAAAAGCGGTTTATGTCCGTTTCCCAATCCTCGGCCCAACTGAGATCAAGAATTTTTACTTCATGTTCCGCTTCGTGCAACGCTTCAGCCACATATTCAAGGCCGATGGGAGCTATCGGGGGTTTAATCCGGTTAGTGTTCACTAAAGCCACACGCATGACACTACTTCCTTTCCATGCTGCCCTCAACCTGTAGTCTTCGGGTTTCGTTGGGGTATTCATGACCGGAGATAAGAATCCTTCCACGCCCACTTTTTTTGCGGCTTTTTTTGTTAGCAAAGAACCTTCTTGTCGTGGCGCTGTTCCGTACTTGTCATAAAAAAGAAAAATCGGGCGAACTTTTTTACGTTTTCAGAAGTCAAATAATGCAGAGTTAAAGCTCAACAAGAAAAAATTTTAGATATTAGGTTAGGAGAAATGTTATGCGCTTGAGAGGGCTCTTTTCCGGCCGCCGGTCGGCCGCCATGTTTCTTTTTTCCCTGAGTTTACTATTATGGACCGCGTCCCCGGTTCCCGCGGCGGGAGATGTCAGGCTGGTGGTTGACGGACGGCAGCTCGAGGCGTCGCCGCCCCCCGTAATCAAAGAAGGCCGCACCCTAATACCGGTACGCCTGGTTTCCGAAGCGCTCGGGGCCGCGGTTGAGTGGAACGATCAGGCCAGGACTGTGGACGTTACCAAGGGCGGTCGTTCCGTTAAAATGTGGATTGACAACCGACTGGTTAACTACAAGACCTCGTTCGGCTTGTGTGACGTCCCGCCGCAGATCTACGGCTCCCGAACCTTTGTCCCCTTGAGGCTTGTCAGCAATGCCTTAGGGGTATCGGTTACATGGGACAGCGCCACCAGGACTGTTTATGTCAATTCCGGCACGGCCGCGGCTTTTACCCCGTTCTTTAACGTGACCATCCCGTTCGTAACGCCGGGACAGGTTATTACCGGTGTAACTGAACTCCGGGCCGGTTTAAACGGCGGAACCCCCGCCGGTGCCGCGGAAGTAAGATTTTTGCTCCTCGACCCGGAGACAGGCCGCGGGCCGGTCGTGGCCAGGGGGAATAATGTGACCGGTTCATATCAGTGGCTGCCCGATCCGTTTTACAGCGGTCCACGCGCGCTGACCGCCGTCGTCTGCGACCGCGAGGGACGTTTTTTGGCCGGCGGCGCTGTGCCCGTAACGGTGGCGGTCGCGCCGCGGGTGTCACTAACGGGCGCAACGCAGCAGCAAGTGGTCAAGGACAGCCTTTCCTTGGGCGTCGACCTGAACTTCGTGGCTGAATACGTAAAGTACGAGATTACGACCCAGAATACCGGCAATGTAGCTGTAACAGATAAGGCCGACCCCCAGGGAAGGTATGACTGGACGCCCCAGTATACCGACAACGGCGCTTTTTCCTTCCGGGCCGCCGCTTACGACCGCACCGGACAGGTGTATTACAGCCCCTCAATCACCATATCGGTTGAAGTAGCGCGAAAACTGGAACTGAGAGGGGTATCCGCGGGCGCAACCGTGGAAAAGCCGGTGACCTTGTGGCTTTCCCGCAACTTCCCCGTCAGCCGGACGGAATACCTGTTGCGTAACTCCCAGGGTGCCGAAAGAACTCTGTTTCAAGCGGACGGTTATTCAAGCTACAAGTGGTTCCCCGGGCCGGACCAGGCCGGGACGTGGGAACTGACAGCCAGGGTAACCGACGGTGCAGGGGCCGCTTATACCAGTAATTCCATCAGCGTAAAGGTGCCGGGGACCGCCAGGCTCCTTTTGGAAACCGTGGGTCCCAACCAGGTGCTTACAGGCACGGTAAAGTTAAAGGCGACCACCAACGTTCCTCTGAGCCGTATCGAGTACCAGGTGATCAACCCGCAGGCAGGCGCCAAGGCTGTTATCGCCGGAGGGGACAATGCTCAGGCGGAATACTCCTGGACACCCCAAACGTACAATGCCGGGGCGCGGCAAATCCAGGCTATTGGTACCGCCGCCTCGGGGCAAATCATAAGCGAGGCCGTGCCGGTGCGGATATACCTGGGTAAGATTTACGAGCCCGTACCGGTGACAGAAAAAAGCAATTTTAAGGACTTCGCCTCGCAACTGGCCGCGCCGTCACTGCAGAAAACCGGCATGTCCGCGGCGCTGCAAACCGCGCAGGCCATTCTCGAGACCGGCTGGGGCCAGTACACGCCGGTGGACAAATACACGGGCAAGCTATCGTACAACCTTTTCGGCATTAAGGGCAGCGGGCCCGCCGGTTCGGTCACCCACAACACATGGGAGGAGTACAACGGCGTTACATACCGCGTAGACGCGGCGTTCCGGGCTTACAACAACCCGGCCGAAAGCTGGGCGGACCACAAAAAACTGCTGCTGACCGCCGACAGGTACGCGCCCTTCAGGGCCGTGATGCACGACAGCACCCTCGGCGCCTACGCCCTGCGGCGGTGCGGGTACGCCACCGACTCCCAGTACCCGGTGAAGCTGATTAACATCATCAATCAATACCAACTCTACCGGCTGGACGAAGTGGGGGTTTAGGTTCGACGTTCAACGTTCAACGTGCATGGCTCTGAGGATTGACCTCTGGGGTCCGTTCAACGTTCACAGTTCACGGTTGGGATTTCGAAGTTTGTGGTTCGAGGTTGGACAGTTCAAAGTTCAGGGTTCACAGTTCGGGGTTCCCTAACTCGAACCCACCCATACTTCACGCAGTATCAGCTTGAACTTAGGCCTGAGGACTTTGGACTCGCGACTCGTGACTCGCGATTCTTATTCTGACTTCTGAATTTTGAATTCTGACTTTGACTTAGGACTTAGAATTTTCGACATTAGGACTTAATTACTGACTTCTGTATTCTGAGTTCTTAAAGAAAAAACGGGCCCCAGCGTGCGTTAAAGCCGAGGCCCGCTCATTTAAATCGTAAGCGAATAACCGCTACAAACATGTAAGTCGAGAAACCTTAGCTGCCGGTTGCGGTATACGTCACCCTCGCTTCTTGTTGCGTTGGATTCCAGTCCACGGTGCACCCCAGGTTTTCCGAAATAAAGCGTAGCGGCAGCATGGTCCGCCCCGGAGGCTGGATAAACGGTTTCACGTTCTTATTGCCGGAATCAATCAGCCTTTTCTCACCGTTGACCACCGCCTGGTTTTGGCCTATCCAAAGTTCAATGACCTTTCCCGCCAGTTTTATGGTAACTTTGTTCTCTTTGCTGTTCCAATCCAAGGAAGCGCCGAGCGCTTCCGTTACGTATCTGATCGGTAAAAAGGTCCTTCCGTCTCTGATTGTCGGGGCTGTGTCCATGTCACGCCATTTATTGCGGTCGTAGTAAGATGTTTTGCTCACATAGAAACAGATCACCGTGTCTTTACCCGAGACAGGCAGTGTGACAATGTCGCCGCCGGCGGGCGTCGCCACGCACGCTTCGTTGGAGTACATTGAAAAGGCTTCGGCGTTGTAAGCTTTCAGCTTGTAACAGTAGGCTGTGTTCGGCGATAAGTCGCTGTCCTCATAGCTGGTGGTGTTCGGCCCCACTTTGGTTAAAAACGCAAAAGCCCCGCTCGCTGTCTTTCTTTCGATTATAAAACCTGTCTCGCTGGAGGCGTTGTCTACCCAGGTAAGTTTGGCAACCTTGCTGGAAAGAGCTTGGGCCGCCAGGGACGACGGCGCGGGAATGACGCCGACAGGAGCGGTTGGAGGGGGAACATCCCCGGGCGGAGGTCCGGGGGGCGTGCCGGCGCCGCTCAGCGTCGTAGCGCTCGCGGCCGAACCATACGCATACCCGCTGGTGTTGAACGCCTCAACCATATACCAGTATTCCGTTGCCGCAGCCAGACCTGTATCGGTATAACTGGTTGTGTCGGCAGCCAGCGTGGCGATTGTAACGTAGTCCGCATAACTGCCGTGCGCCGCGGCGCCAGCCCGTTTTACCCGGAACCCGGTCTCGGTCGTCGAGCTGTCGAACCATGTGACTGCGATTGATGAACTGGATACGGGAGTCGCCGCCAGGCCTGTCGGCGCGGCGGGAATCCCGCCGGCGGGAGCCGTCCCGGCTAAAGTCGAATCGTTTACGACGTTTGAGTAATCCGAGTAGACAGTGCCGCTAAAAGCCCTTACCCTATACCAATAATTTGTTGCAGGGGTAAGCCCGGAGTCTGTATAATCACTGGCGTTGGCCCCGACGGAGCCCACTTCCGTAAATGTCGTGCCGTTGGTGGATCTCTCTATTGAAAATCCGCTTTCATCAGATGACCTATCCCACCAAGCTAGACTAATCGAACTTTCGGCACGGACAGTAACCCTTAACTCCGACGGCGCGGTAGGAACACATCCCAAGGTGGTCTCACTAATCGTATTGGAGTAATCGGAATCGCCGCTGGCGTTATAAGCCCTAACCTGGTACCAGTAAGTATGGCATGTTCTCAAAGAGCTATCGGTATATTCGGTTACGTTTGCCCCTACCGTGGCTATTTCCACATAGATCCCAGTTTCAACGCGTTCAATCTTAAAACCCGTTTCGTCTGAAGCAATGTCTGTCCATGAGATACGGATTTGGGATGAAGTAACACTGTCCGCACGGAGGAGTATCGGGGCCGCTGGAACGCTGGCGTCCGCGTGCGCCGGTAACCACCAAAGCATCAGGACCATAAGTCCTAATACCACCAATAAGAATCGGTTCGTTTTTCTCAAGTTTTCACTCCCCCAGTCTTAATACCTTGATAAAATAATTACGTTGACAGAATCGGGGTTCTGTTTATCATCATAACTTCAATCGGCAATATAGTGAAAACCTAAAGTTTCCTGGAATTTTTGGGTGGGAAAAATCATTGGTCCACGAGGTGTTCAAATCATAAGGTAAAATCAGATGGGGGCAATAAGTTCAGTTCGAGGTTCGGGGTTCACGGTTCACGGTTCATAGTTCGAGGTTCGCAGTTTGACGAGCATGGCTCTGAGGATAGACTTTGGGGTCCGTTACCAGCTGTTGTCAGAAGGACCGTC
>JAGUUY010000065.1 GCA_020063185.1 Bacillota bacterium | reverse complement strand
TTTTCCGGGCTATCGGAATGACCCCCCGCGAAGCCGAAGCGAAGTTCGGTTTTCTGCTTGAAGCCTTTGAGTATGGGGCGCCTCCACACGGCGGCATCGCGTTCGGGTTTGACCGCTTACTGATGCTGCTCCTGGGTCGGACCACCATCCGCGACGTTATTCCCTTTCCCAAGACGCAAAGCGCCCAGGACCCGATGACACAAGCTCCTGCGCCCGTGACCAACCGTCAATTGGCTGAATTGCACGTAAAACTCGATGTCAAGGAGCAAACCAAGAAATTTAGCCACTAAATTCAAACTTTTTTACTAAATGGCGATATAATGCTATATAAGACGGCTGCGGGACCATAGAGTAGGTGGCAACATAAATTGCACGATTCGTCTTTGTTAATGATGGTCCTGATGCTTTTCGGCGGCATGGGGCTCCTCCTTTACGGCATCAACGTTATGAGCGAGGGGCTCCAGAAGATGGCGGGGCACAAGCTCCGGCGCATTCTTGGGGCGGTAACGGACAGACCATTCCTCGGCCTGTCCGTCGGCGCCATGATCACGGTCCTTTTTCAGAGCAGTACCGCTACCACCGTTATCCTTGTCGGGTTGGCAAGCGCCGGGGTTGTCACCCTGCGCCAGTCCCTCCCGGTCATTCTGGGCGCGGATATCGGCACTACCGTTACAGCCCAACTGATTGCGTTAAAAGTCACGGAAGTTTCCTTGCCCATCGTCGGCATCGGCGCCACCATCGTTTTCTTTACTAAAAGAGACCGCTATCGTCGGATAGGCCAGGCGATAATCGGTTTCGGGCTGTTGTTTCTCGGCCTGAAGATTATGGCGGATGCCATGATCCCGCTCCGCGATTCCGACGTGGTCAAAGCCGCTTTGCTTCAAGTGTGCCATTATCCGCTCCTGGCCATAATCGCCGCTTCCTTTTTCACCTTTTTAATTCACAGCAGTGCCGCAGCGCTGGGCGTTATTATCGTGCTGGCTACGCAGGGTTTGATTGACACGCTGTCCGCCGTATACTTTATCCTTGGTGCGAATGTCGGCACATCTTTTACGGCGCTCCTTTCCAGTATCGGTTCCCACCGCGAGGCGAAGCGGGTCGCGGTGGCGCATTTCTTTGCCAAGTTAGGGGGGACCTGCCTGGTCTACCCCTTCTCGGTGCCCTTTGTGGCTTGGCTCTGCAGCTGGACGACATCGCCGAGTTTTCAGGTTGCCAACGCGCATACCCTTTTCAATCTTACCATAACCTTCGCTTTCCTTCCTTTCAGGAATATCGGCGTGACGATTTTGGAACGGTTGCTGCCCGAGAAAAAGATTCCCGAGTTTGAACCGAAGTATTTAAACGTGGCTTTGCTGGACACACCGTCCATCGCGCTGGGACTCGCCTACAAAGAGGTAGTCCGGCTTTCAGCCGAAGTACTGCGGATGTTTCGTGATGTTGATCGGGTTTTGCGTACAGGAAGCCACGACCTTATCGAGCGGATTATGCATAAGGAGGCGGTTATCAACGCCCTTTTCAGCAAAGCGACAAATTATTTGACCCTGCTTCTCCGGCGGCCGCTCCACCGGGAGGAGTTCGCGAAAGGTATGGGCTTGGTGCAGATATTAAACGATCTCGAGTTGATCAGCGACATAATGAGCAAGAATGTCGCGCCCCTCCTCCGACATAAGCTGCACGAAAACATTTCCTTTTCGCCTCCGGGATGGGAGGATCTGGTGCTGATGTACCAGGAAGTATGCCTGATGATGCGCACAACGCACAAAGCCCTGGTGAAGGCCGATTATTGCCTGGCCGAGCAAGCGATAAAGATGCTGCCCAAGATAACGCAATTGGAACGCGGCCTGAGGAGTACCCATATCTACCGTTTGCGTGAAGGGATAAAAGAGTCGGAACTTTCGAGCAGGCTGCACCTGGAGTTGTTAAACGCCTACCTGAGGATCAGTGAACATCTCAGGAGTATAGCTTTTACCACTGCGGGAGAACTGACCGACGCACGGGTCTGTCCGCCCGTCCCCGCCGTTCCGGCGGAAGAGCAGGAGGATCAGGAAATGGAGACCGCCGCAAAGGCGGATACGCTGTAGCGCCGGGATCAGCCGCCGGTCGCCGGTTCGACCGTCACCTTATCGCCGTCCTTCACATTTTTCAAAACGGTTGCGTCACCGCGAACCCGACCCAAAACATTGACCGCGCTTGCGGGCCGTATTTCATCCCCTCTGCTGGCCGGTGTGGGGCCGAAAAAGATGCAAAGTGCCGGTCCAGGCGGCCAGAAGCCCACGTCTCCTTTCTCCACCACCTCGCGCGGTTCTTCCTCGGGTAGCTCGAAGGGCACGTAAAAATAGATTTCGTCCCCCCAGGTGTTGACCCGGCCGGAGACCGGCAACGCGTCCCACACGGCGCTTGCCGTTTGCGAGTCGTTCAGCCGCGCTTCCACCGTGACGGCGCCCGCAGTGATAAGCACCCGCTTGG
>JAGUUY010000165.1 GCA_020063185.1 Bacillota bacterium | reverse complement strand
TTGTATGCAACAGCACATCCACTGTATCGTGAACAGTTGCCACTACTGGAAAAACGGTAATCTGTGTGACGCGAACGAGATTCTGGTCACCACCGACGCATTCGGCGACGAAAACCCGGATGCCGTTGACGCCCACATAGCGAACACCTTGCGGCCCTCCGGAGCGAATACCTGCATGGAAACTTGCTGCAAGACCTTCGTCCCTAAAGGCTCGGACGACATCAAGGCGGATAAAGTTCACCGGTTGTAACCAGGGGGAGTCGTCCGTGCCGGGTTGCGGCACAACGAAGAGTGAAATGGGGCGATGCGAAACTCGTCGTCGCGCCCGGCTAAAGAAGTACTGTTTTCATAGTAGGGAGGAGTTACTCCTCCCTACGCCTGCACATGTCACAGACCACTCGTCCCCGCAGCCGAAGCTCCTCCGCCGCAAAACGCCCTTCGGAGCGTTTATTCCAATAGTTTCATAGAGAAATAAGCCTTTAACCCGTGCTATAATCTACGGGTACAATTAGTCAGTTGAATGACGTTGTAACTCACATTTTAACTTCGAACCCCGAACCGACCTTAAGGTCAGTCTTTTTAAGCCTGACTTCGAACTGTTGTAGAGGAGGGCGACTGCAGGTGGTTTGGCACGGCTTCAAGATCAAAGCGGTCATCATATCTTTGGTCATCGGTCTGATCTGCCTTTTCGGCGGTCAATGGCTGTACGGCAAATACGGCTACCAGCAGTCGCTGCAGCAGGCTCTTGAACGGCATCCCCAGGTGGCCGGTTTTAAGGCGGCGGAGCAAGGCGGGAAAATCGCGGTTACGGTGCGCCTGAAATCAGCCTCCAACCTGATGGTTAACTACAAAGAGATCGAACACGCCGTCACCGACGCTTTGGGCAGCCGGCCTTTCATCCTCAGGTTGGACGATAACAGGGACGCAAGCCTGGAGGCGGCCTTTTACCGGAGCCAGTTCGTTATTTATCAGGCACTGGCCCAGGGTTCGTTCAAAGACATGGAGAGTGAAGTAAGCGAACATGCCCGAGCGGTAGGCGCTTCCGCGCAAATCTATCTTGATAACGAGAATGTTTACCTGGCCTTTAACAAAGGGGACCGGTTTCTGGCGGCCGTAGTCCCCCGTAACCCACCGCAAGAAGCGAAGGGAGGCGCCGTCCCCTATGCATAAAGAGCTTGGTATCGGTTTCGGCGCGGCGTTGATTATTTTTTTAGCGGTCAGCGGGTACAATATCGGGCCCCTTATATTGCTTGCGGTTGTAGCCGGCGCTCTTTATTACCTTATGCGGGTGAAAGGCCTGGTTAAGAATTTTGCGGTCAGCGAGGGCGGCGGCGGCAACCCGATCAGTTTTACGGATGTCGGTGGACAGGCCGCTGCCATTAAGGAGTTGAGCGAGGCGCTCGACTTCATAAAGAATTACCGCTTTATCCGCCACCTTGGGATCAGGCCGATAAAAGGAATCCTTCTCACCGGTCCGCCCGGGACCGGCAAGACCATGTTGGCCCGTGCCGCGGCCGGATACACGGACGCCATTTTTGCGTCGGCAAGCGGCTCGGAGTTTGTCGAAATGTACGCCGGCGTCGGCGCGCAAAGGGTAAGGAAGCTGTTTCAATCGGCCCGTGAGGAGGCTCAGAAAGCAACAAAAAGCAACGCCATTGTGTTCATCGACGAAATCGACGTACTCGGGGGGCGCCGGGGGAAAGTAACCAACCACCTGGAGTACGACCAGACCCTTAACCAGTTGCTGGTGGAAATGGACGGGATTAAGGTCGATGACGCGGTCAACCTCCTGGTCATAGCGGCGACCAACCGGGCGGACCTTCTGGACCCGGCGCTTTTGCGTCCCGGCCGGTTCGACCGGCAGGTGCGGGTGGAACTTCCGGACCGGGACGGCAGGCTGGAGATTATCCGTCTCCATACGCGCAACAAGCCTCTCGCCAAGGATGTGGACCTGGCCGCGATCGCCCGGGAAACCTTTGGTTTTTCCGGCGCGCATCTCGAAAGCCTGGCCAACGAAGCGGCCATCCTGGCAATGCGCGAGCACCTGGAGGTAATCTCCCACCGGCACTTTGTGGAATCCGTGGAAAAAGTACTTTTGGGCAACCGTCTTGACCGGCGGCCGACCCAGGAAGAACTGCAACGGGTAGCCGTTCACGAAACCGGCCACGCCCTGTTGAGTGAATCGGCGCGCCCCGGTTCGGTGACCGCGCTGACCGTGACGCCGCGGGGAAACGCCCTGGGTTATTTCCGGCAGAAGACGGAAGACGACAAGTACTTGTATACTCAGGAGCAGCTTGAAAACCAGCTCTCCGTGTTACTGGCCGGGGCCGTGGCCGAAGAGATTGCGCTGGGGAGCCGCAGCACGGGGGCGACCAACGATTTCGACCAGGCGGTGGGGATTGCGGAAACAATAGTCCGGGCGGGGATGTCCGAACTTGGGGTGGTCTCGGTGGAGGAACTCCCGGACGATATCAGGCACCAGGTGATTTCGCGTGTCTTGAAGGTCCAGGAGGAGCGCGTGAAGGAGTATCTTGCCACCCGGCGGGGGCTGCTTGTGCGGGTTGCGGACAGGGTGCTCAGCGAGGAACGCTTGTCGGGTGAAGAATTCAGGGCGCTGCTGCAAGAATCGGCTTAGTTTTCGATGCGGCAAATTTCTTTGGTTATGGCAGAGGGATTTGCCCTCTTTATAGAGAAATAAGTGAAATAAAGTACTAGGTTTTTTCGGACGACTGTACGGGCTTGTACCGGCGGCGTTCGGTTCGGCAAAGGTGATTCTATGCGTGTGGAAGTTGTTTTTACCGGAACGGAATTACTTATCGGGCAGATTGTCAATACCCACGCCGATTTCCTCGGGCGGGAGCTTGCGGCCCTGGGAATTGAGGTTGTGCGTTATACCACCGTCGGCGACGACCGGGAGGAGCTTGAACGTGCCGTCCGGGAAGCGCTTTCACGGGCCGATCTGGTTATTACCACGGGCGGACTCGGGCCGACGACCGATGATTTGACCATGAGCGCGGTTGCTTCGGTCCTGGGGCTGCCGCTGGTATTGAATCAGCCCGCGCTGTCTTCGATTAAAGGATTTTTCGCCGGATTGGGGAAAACGGTGCCCGATAACATTGTGCGCCAGGCATACTTACCGGAGGGCGCAGCGGTTTTACCGAACGGTACGGGTACCGCGCCGGGGTGTTTAATTGAAACGGGACAAAAATCGGTCGTAGTCCTACCCGGCCCGCCCCGTGAACTTGTACCGATGTTTACAAACTACGTTCTGCCCATTTTACAACAACGGACCGCGCACGACTACGTTGTGCGGTTTCGGGTGATCAGGGTCACCGGCATAGCGGAATACGCCGTCCAGGAACGGCTGCAGGACCTGGGGGTGGACGGGAATCCGAGCATCGGCTATATTGTAAAACCGGGCGAAGTGCACATCAGGACCACGGCAAAGGGGCGGGATACCGCGGCGGCGGACGGGATGGTTGCGGGGGTCGTTTCACAGGTCCGGAGCCGGTTAGAAGAATATATTTTTGCCTTTGACGACGAGAGAATCGAGAAGGTAGTGGGCGATCTCCTCGCTGCGACAGGTTATTCCATTGCCCTGGCGGAATCCTGTACCGGAGGGCTGGCGGCTTCCCGGCTTACGGACATTTCCGGTAGCTCCGCATATTTTCTGGGGTGTGTTGTTGCCTATAATAACTCTCTGAAGCAACAGTGTTTAGGGGTGCCCGAAGAGGTACTGCGCCGGAAAGGCGCCGTCAGCCCCGAGACCGCGGCGGCCATGGCGGAGGGGGTAAAGACAGTCGCAAAGGCGGATATCGGTATCGGTATCACGGGGATTGCCGGGCCTGGCGGAGGAACGCGCGAAAAACCGGTTGGGTTGGTATATATCGCTGTCGCCACACCCCGGGGCGCCGAAACAAGAGGGTTCAATTTTCCCGGGGGGCGCAACGCCGTGCGCCAGGGGGCGGTAAACGCGGCTTTGAAAATGGTGCGTGCGTTCCTTGAAGATGAACCCAAAAAAAGTCCGAATTGATCAAGAATACAGTAGTCAGTACACAGAATACAGAAGGTAAAAGACAGAAGGCGAGTTAATATTGATCCGGTTAATTT
>JAGUUY010000122.1 GCA_020063185.1 Bacillota bacterium | reverse complement strand
GTACACCACGGTTGCTATTACTTTCAACATCTACTTCCCCCCAAACCGTGGGTATTATAACATACTCCCGAGGGTCGCGCAACCTTGTCCGGGGTGCAACGGTCAGCAGTGCCGGAAAGCGTTCCTGCCGCGGTAGACCGCACTCTCTCCCAGTTGTTCGTTAATCCTGAGCAGTTGGTTGTACTTGGCCACGCGCTCACTGCGACAGGGAGCGCCGGTTTTGATCTGCCCCGCACGCGTTGCCACCGCCAAATCGGCGATAAAGGCGTCTTCCGTTTCGCCGGAACGGTGGGAAATAACCGTCGTGTATCCTGAACCTCTTGCCAGATTTACAGTCTCAAGAGTTTCCGTTAACGTGCCGATCTGGTTCAGTTTCACGAGAATGGAGTTGGCCACCCCCGTGGCAATGCCGCGGGAAAGCCGTTTGGAGTTGGTGACAAAAATATCGTCACCCACAAGTTGAAGCGTCCTGCCCAGGCGCCGGGTCAAAAGTTGCCAGCCCTCCCAATCCTCCTCCGCCAGACCGTCTTCAAGCGATATTACGGGGTACCGGCGTGAAAGGTCGTCGTAGTATTCCACTAATTCCCCCGCCGAGAGGGTGCGCCCTTCTCCCCGAAGGACATATTGCCCTCCACGGTAAAATTCGGTTGCCGCCGCGTCAATCGCCAGAGCTACATCCTCAGCGGGGCGGTAGCCGGCAGCCTCGATCGCTGTAATGAGCAGTCCCAGCGCCTCTTCGTTCGACTCCAGCCGGGGCGCAAAACCGCCTTCATCACCTACCGCGGTTCCCAGGCCGCGGTCGGCCAGCACATGCTTCAGGCGGTGGTAAATCTCCGCACACATTCGGAGGGCCTCGGGAAAAGAGCCGGCCCCGACGGGCACGATCATAAATTCCTGAAGGTCAAGGTTGTTGTCTGCGTGCCGGCCGCCGTTCAGGACGTTCATCAGAGGGACCGGAAGCAGTGAGGTTTCCACGCCGCCGATATAACGGTAAACCGGCAGGTCAAGGTAAGCGGCGGCCGCACGGCCCACCGCCAGCGAAGCGCCTAATACGGCGTTGGCTCCTAAACGGGCCTTGTTTTCGGTACCGTCAAGTTCGATTAAAAGCCGGTCTATTTCTCCCTGCTCGACTGCATTCATGCCTACAAGTTCAGTGGCGATCTCGCCGTTTACGTTATCGACGGCACGGGTTACGCCTTTCCCGCCGTAACGGCCGGCGTCACCATCGCGGAGTTCCACCGCCTCGTGCGTCCCGGTCGAAGCGCCGGACGGCACGGATGCGCGTCCCACGGTCCCGTCTTCAAGTACTACTTCCACTTCGAGTGTGGGGTTGCCCCGTGAATCAAGAATCTCCCTGGCGAATACGTCTGCAATAACGGCCACCTTTTCACCCCCTACAAAAATTTACGCAGCCTGTACTATCAGTTTAAATGAGTCAACTTTAAGGCTGGCGCCGCCGACCAGCGCACCGTCAATGTCCGGTTGGGCAAGCAGGAGTCCCGCATTCTCCGGAGTTACGCTGCCGCCGTACTGAATGCGGACCTGATCCGCAACCTCTGAGTTATACCGGTTGCGGATAAGCTCGCGGATAAAAAAGTTGACCGCCTGCGCGTCCTCCGGCGCCGCGTTTCTCCCCGTGCCTATCGCCCACACCGGCTCGTAGGCGACAATCAGTCCCGCCGCTTCACCCATGCCTAATCCTTTGAGAGCCAGGTTCAACTGCCGTTCGACCACCCTATTCGTTCCCCCGGCATCCCGCTCCGCAAGTGTTTCCCCCACGCAAAGGATCGCCTTCAGGCCATGGCGTAAAACCGCTTTCACCTTGCGGTTGACGTTTTCGTCTGTCTCCCCGAAAAGGTGACGCCGTTCGGAATGTCCGACAAGCACGTAAGTACAGCCCGCGTCCCGCAGCATGAGAGGTGAAACCTCACCGGTAAACGCCCCCTGGTCCGCCCAATAAACGTCCTGGGCGGCTACCTGAAGCGGTGTGCCGGACGCCGCCCGGGTAACGGGCCATAATGCGGTAAAGGGCGGGCATAATACCACTTCCGCCCCCGAAAAATTTAAGGCTTGCAAAATCTCAAGGGTAAAAGATACAGCTTCCGGGATGGTCTTGTGCATTTTCCAGTTGGCGGCGATAATCGGTACCCGCGCCAATTCTCTCCCCTCCCTCGAAAATAGTTCGAAGTCAGGCTCAAAAGGACTGATTTTATGGTCAGTTCGAAGTTCTACCCTAAAAATACCCTATTGTGCTTTGAGGCCTTTTTGCCGGTGTCCCCCGGCAGCGCTGTGCTCAGCCCGACGCGACATCTCGGTTCGGAGCGAACGACGGCTCGCTTATAGAGCCGATACTGGTACTCGGTAGCGGTATTTATGGCCAACGTCAATAATCATGTGCTTGCACGCACCTATCCTGTTTCGGACACGATGCGCGCGCCTGTTCTCCAGCACTCAAGAAACATAGATTGAGTGCTGGACTCACCTTCACCGTGCCGCGTGGCCGGTCTTGCGGTCTTGCGCAGAGCGCGCCTCGGGACAAACGGCAGCGGCCTTAGGTAAGTGTTTTCATCCTTTATGGCGTCGTAGCCTTCCGTCAAGATGGATGACTAAAGTAACCTTAAATTGATGAAGCTTTGGGATCCCCACAATTGTAACCGTTTTCAGTCTACCGGCGTCTGAACGAACTGTTTGGATCATTCCGGCAACGTCATGCGGCCGGGTTCTATTTGTCTTCCAACACCGCTACGCCGGGAAGTTCTTTCCCTTCTAAAAGCATCAAGGATGCCCCGCCACCCGTTGAAACATGAGTGATTTTTTCTGACACACCGGCGCGCTTGACCGCCCGCGCGGTATCACCGCCGCCGACAACAGTGACGGCCCCACCGCCCGGCAGAGCACGGGCCACGGCATTCGTGCCGGCGTCGTAAGGCGGCTGCTCGAACAGGCCCAGCGGCCCGTTCCAGAAGACCGTACGCGCATCTTTCAACAGACCGGCAAAGAGCAGCACGGTCTCCGGGCCCACGTCGAGCGCCTTCCAGCCCGCGGGCACGGCGTCGGACGCCACCACCTTGTGCTCTGCCCCCGCTTCCATACTTGCCGCCACAACGAGGTCGACCGGCAGCACGAGCTTTCGGCCGTAGGTGCCGGCTCTGGCTAGCAGGTCCGCTGCTGTTTGAACTTTATCCGTTTCCACGAGGGAGCTTCCCATTTCATACCCCATCGCCGCCAGAAAGGTATTGGCCATTCCCCCGCCGATGAGGAGTGCATCCACTATGGCGACCAGGTTTTCCAGAACCCCGATCTTGTCAGAGATTTTCGCGCCGCCGATTAACACCACAAAAGGTCGGTCGGGGTTCTTCAAAATCCTGGTAAGGACCTCAAGTTCCCTTTCCACTAAAAAACCGGCTACCGACGGGCGCAGCGCGGCCACGCCGACCGTGGACGCGTGTGCACGGTGAACCGTGCCGAACGCATCGTTAACGTAGATATCGCACAGTGATGCCAGTTGCCGCGCCAACTCCGGGTCGTTATTGGTCTCCTCCTGGTGGAAACGGATGTTCTCCAAAAGGAGAACTTCGCCCGGACTTAACTTTTCAACCGCCTGTGCGGCGGCGGGGCCTACCGTTTCGCCGGTATACTCCACAGACCTCCCCAGTAGCTCTCCCAGCCGTGCAGCCACCGGCGAAAGCCGTAATTCATTTACCGGCGTTCCTTTGGGACGGCCGAGATGTGACACAAGGATCAGCCGGGCTCCCCGGTCGCAAAGGTACCGAATGGTCGGAAGGGCCGCCTTCAAACGGTTATCCTCCGCCACTTTACCCTCCTGGAGCGGTACGTTGAAATCCACCCGCAGGAGCACTCTTTTACCTTCGACCGCAACGTCCCGGACTGTTTTCTTGGGCATTCACACCACCCTCAGCACGTACACTCGGACAAAATGCCTGCTTTTTGCTTTTTACCTTCTTGAATTTCGACTTACCTGGGTTATACGTTCTACATTCGCCATTCTTTATTCTACATTCTACATGCTGTCCGTATCCTGACCCCGTCTCCCATTAATCTAGCCCTTTTGCGGCTATATATTCCGCCAGATCGGCGGCGCGCGATACATAAGCCCACTCGTTATCGTACCACGCCACCACCCGGACAAGGTTATTCCCCATCACCATGGTCGACAGAGCGTCCACAACGGCCGAATGGGGATTACCGTTGAAATCGCGTGAAACCAGTGGTATTTCGGTATAGCCCAGAATCCCCTTATAATCGGATGCCGAAGCTTCCTTGAGCGCCTCGTTAACGTCGGCGGCGGACACCGGGCGGGCAAGTTCCAGGACCAGGTCAACCACGGAAACATTCGGTACGGGCACCCGGAAAGCAAGACCGTTAAGTTTCCCTTCAAGTTCGGGCAAGACGCGCCCGACCGCCCGGGCCGCTCCCGTGGTGGTAGGAATTATCGACAGGTTGGCCGAGCGCCCGCGGCGAAAATCCTTATGGGGCATATCGAGGATTTGCTGGTCATTGGTATAAGCGTGAATGGTATTCATAAGGCCTTTAACGATGCCGAACCGAGTATGCAGGACTTTCGCCACCGGCGCCAGGCAGTTGGTGGTGCAGGAAGCATTAGAAATAACGTGGTGTTTTGCGGGTTCGTAATGATGGTGGTTAACACCCATGACGATGGTAATGTCTTCATTGCTGGCGGGCGCGGTAATGATTACCTTCTTTGCGCCGGCAGCCAGGTGCTTTGCGGCCCCTTGCCCGTCACGAAACTTTCCGGTGGACTCGACCACAATTTCCACCTGCAGGTCCCCCCACGGTATGGCTGCGGGGTCGGCCTCCGTAAAGACACGCGCCTCGCGGCCGTTTATCCTTAGCAATCCATCGCTACCCTGGACTTCAACAGGGAGCGTTCCGTGCACCGAATCATACTGAAGGCTGTGCGCCAGGTAGCGGGCCAAGTCCCCGGCCGCGCCAGAAAGCCGCCGTGACTTGTGGTTTACAGCGGTAACGTTTATCGCCTCCCTACCCAGAGCCGCACGGAGGAACAACCGCCCAATACGCCCGAAACCATTGATCCCAACTCTTACAGTCACCGAAGCCCCCAACCCCTTTCTCTGAAAATTAAACCCCTCGATCGTTAAACATCCGGGACGCCCCGTCTCTTCGGTTTACCAGGAATGTTTAACTCACACCTGTACTTCGCTACAGTTCGCCGTGACACCTTTATTCCCCTGTTTTGCAGAATACAGGTAATTTCCCGGTCACTCAGCGGTTTCTCAGGGTGTTCGGACGCCACGATCTCTTTAATCTGCCATTTAACGGACTGAGCAGCGACAAATGCGCCGTTCTGATCGCTAACGCCGCCGGTGAAAAAGAATTTCAGCTTGAAGATGCCACGGGGACATTGAACATACTTGTGCGCCGTCGCGCGTGAAACAGTTGATTCATGGAGCCCTACCGCCGCGGCGATTTCTTTCAGGGTGAGCGGCTGCAAGGCAGGTACCCCGACATCAAGAAAACCGCGCTGTTTTTGAACCAACGCGGTAACAATTTTATGCAGGGTCGTTCGCCGCTGCTCAATGCTCCTAATAATCCACAAGGCTTGCTTCAACCGGCTTTGAATATAATTCTGTGTTTGTGGAGAGGTATCGTCCCGGCCGACCAAATCGCGATAAGCGCGGTTTATGGCTAGCCGGG
>JAGUUY010000025.1 GCA_020063185.1 Bacillota bacterium | reverse complement strand
TTGACCCTGCTTCTCCGGCGGCCGCTCCACCGGGAGGAGTTCGCGAAAGGTATGGGTCTGGTGCAGATATTAAACGACCTCGAGTTGATCAGTGACATAATGAGCAAGAACGTCGCGCCCCTCCTCCGACACAAGTTGCACGAAAACATTTCCTTTTCGCCTACGGGTTGGGAGGACCTGGTGCTGATGTACCAGGAAGTGTGCCTGATGATGCGCACGACGCACAAAGCCCTGGTGAAGGCGGATTATTGCCTGGCCGAGCAAGCGATAAAGATGCTCCCAAAGATAACCCAGCTGGAACGCGGCTTGAGGAGCACCCATATCTACCGCTTGCGCGAAGGGATAAAGGAGTCGGAACTTTCCAGCAGGCTGCACCTGGAGTTGTTAAACGCCTACCTGAGGATCAGTGAACACCTCAGGAGCATAGCTTTTACCACTGCGGGAGAACTGACCGACGCACGGGTCTGCCCGCCCGTCCCCGCGACCGCGATCCCGGCGGAAGAGCAGGAGGACCAGGAAATGGAGACCGCCGCAAAGGCGGACACGCTGTAGCGCCGGGGGTCAGCCGCCGGTCGCCGGTTCGACCGTCACCTTATCGCCGTCCTTAACATGTTTCAAAACGGCTGCGTCACCGCGAACCCGGCCCCAAATATTGACCGCGCTTGCGGGCCGTATTTCGTCCCCCCTGCTGGCCGGTGTGGGGCCGAAAAAAATGCATAGCGCCGGTCCCGGCGGCCAGAAGCCCATGTCTCCCTTCTCCACCACCTCGCGCGGATTTTCCTCCGGCAGCTCAAAGGGCACGTAAAAATAGATTTCCTCGCCCCAGGTGTTGACCCTGCCGGAGACCGGCAGCGCGTCCCACACGGCGCTTGCCGTTTGCGAATCGTTTAGCTGTGCTTCCACCGTGACAGCGCCTGCAGTAATAAGCACACGCTTTGGCGTTTGCGTCGCTGTTGTCAAGAAAAACCCTCCTTCGTTCAAGCTCATACGATAGACCTTTGGGGTCCGTTCTAAGTTAAGCTTAGACGGATGGGCCCTTGTGTCAGAATATAGAAGATAGAAGATAGAATTAAGATTGATAATTAAGAATTTTAATTACCGGTTCTTTAGCTCAAACGGCCTCCCGTCTCCTGCTCCTATCCTCTACCTTTTGTGTTCTGCCTTCTCGAATTTTGCCTTCCACCTTCTACAATTCTGAATTCTGACTACTGTATTCTAAATTTCGTCGTACCTTTACACCACCGCATCATTTAACCGTTAAATCGGTTGGCCGGACCGGGTAAGTTTTCGGTAAATCTCTATGGGCAGGCTCTTCCGGTAAGGGCCCGGAAATTCGATATGCGCAAGGGTTTCCCGCCGGCCTTGCATAGTCACGGCTTCAAACCCCACGCGCTTGTCTTTTTCCCGCAGTTGCACGGTGAAGAACCCCGCCGCCTTCCTTCCCAGGAGTGCCGCAAGCTGAATCACCACGGTTGTTTTACCTGCTCCAGGAAAAAACCGGTGAGCAGCACTTTTAGACAGGTGCCTGTATGAACATAGATCCGTAAACCTCCGGGAAACATCCTGATGAAATTTCGCTTTTTGTACGCTGTTTCCTCCTACTGCGGCACTACCTCTCAGACTAGGCCGCTTTATTTTAACCGGGCAGAGAACACCGTTCCGCACGGTTTTAGGTTTTTGCAACACTTTCCGGGAGGAAAACGTAGAAAAGACGCCGAAACTGTGGAGTAGGAGGGATTAAATGCGACGTATCAGCGCCTTGTGCTTGTTGGTATATTTTGTGGTTATTTTCTTTTTGGTGCTCACTGAAGCGGCGGGTAAATACAATACCGTCGCGGCGGCGGCACCGGCGCCGGACAGCTTAGAACTAGAGCGGGTGGTTACCCTTGAAGTCGACGGACCGATCATCCCGGTAGTGGAACGCTACCTTGAGCGAGGTATAAGAAAGGCGGAGCGGGAAGAGGCGGTCTGCCTTATCAAACTCAATACTCCGGGCGGGTTGTACAACGTTACCCAGAAGATCGTTACCAGAATCGTAAGCGCCAAGGTACCGGTCATTGTCTACGTAAGTCCGGCGGGTGGCTGGGCTGCCTCCGCGGGCGCTTTTATCTCTATCGGGTCACATGTCGTTGTTATGGCGCCGGGGACGCGGATCGGCGCCGCCCATCCCGTGGCTGTAGGGGAGGATAAACAGGATGTCTCCATGGAGAAGGTTACCGCCGATGCGGCCGCGTGGATGCGTTCCCTGGCCGAACTCCGGGGGCGCAACGTCGAGATGGCCGAGGATATGGTCACGAAAAGCCGTTCGTTTTCAGCGGCGGAGGCGGTTAAACTCAAGCTGGCAGACTGCGTGGCGGCGGACGAAGCGGAGCTTTGCGGCAAACTTGCCGGAAAAAAAGTTACCCTGGGTGACGGTCGCTCCGTTGTTCTCAAGCTCTCACACGACCGCTTCGAAAATTTGCAGCCGAACCGGGTTGAGCGCTTTCTTGCCGCGCTTCTCAACCCGGATATCGCATACCTGCTTTTGACCATCGGGATGGCCGGGCTGATGGTGGAGATTTACCACCCAGGGCTTGTCGTACCGGGCGTGGTCGGGAGTATATCACTGCTGCTCGGACTTTACAGTATGGGTACCCTTGATGCGTACTGGGGCGGATTGATTCTAATCATGTTGGCTTTCGGGTGCTTCGTCGCTGAAGCCTTTGCTCCGACACACGGAATACTGGGTACCGGTGGGGTGATTGCGTTTATTTTCGGCTCGCTGCTTCTTTTCAGCCAGCAGCAGACGGGGATTGCCGTCAGTATCGGCCTTATTGCGGCGATGAGTATAACACTCGCCGGGCTGATGGCTTTGCTTGTCGTCGCTGTCGTCCGTGGACAGAAGCGGCGCGTGCTGACAGGGATGGAAGGGTTAATCGGCCATGAAGGTGTAGTCCGCATAGACCTGGACCCTGAAGGCACAATTTTCATGGATGGGGAGACATGGCGGGCGACTGCGGAAGAAGGTAGAATAGAAAAAGGGCAAAAAGTCGTTGTGGTAGAAGCGCAAGGTTTAGGTCTCAAGGTGCGAAAAAAGAGTTAGTTTGGTGAAAAAACAATTTAAATGACGGAGGTGGCTTCATGTTCAGTTTCACGGTGACCATTATTATTTTAGGTTTGTTTTTAGTCGCGTCTGCGGTCAAAATTGTCCAGGAGTATGAGCGGGGGGTGATCTTCCGTCTCGGACGCTGCGTCGGCGCACGTGGCCCCGGGATCTTCATCCTGATCCCGATTATCGAGCGGATGCGGAAGGTCGACCTCCGCGTAGTGACCATGGAAGTTCCGACCCAGGAGGTCATCACGCGGGACAACGTTACAGTCAAGGTCAACGCGGTAGTCTACTTCCGCATCATAAACCCGGTCGACGCCGTTATCAAGGTCATAGACCCCGTCCACGCGACTTCGCAGCTGGCCCAGACTACCTTGAGGAGCGTGCTCGGGCAGTCCGAACTGGACGAGTTGCTGGCGCAGCGGGAGGCTATTAATCAGCGCCTGCAGCAGATCATCGACGAAGGCACCGAACCGTGGGGTGTAAAGGTCGGCCTGGTGGAGGTGCGTGACGTCGAGCTTCCGGGTTCCATGCAGCGGGCGATGGCGGCGCAGGCCGAGGCTGAGCGGGAAAGACGGGCCAAGATCATCCACGCCGAAGGCGAGTTGCAGGCGTCGGAAAAGCTGTCCGAAGCGGGCCGGGTTATCGCCCGCGAGCCGGTCACGGTCCAGCTCCGCTATCTGCAGACCCTGCGGGAGATCGGTACCAACAACTCTACCACGATCGTCTTCCCGCTGCCGCTGGACCTGATTAAGCCTCTTTTAAAAATCATGGGCTCAGGGGGAGACAAACCGGAGAGCTAAAAAGCAGTTGTACTTCCTAGATATCTGAACCCCAAGCCGCGCATCCCCGGGATACGCGGCTTTTTTCCTGCCATCGCATTATGCGCCGTTAAGGCGTAAAATGCAAGCCATGCGCCGGGAGAGACGAGTGACGCCAACGCCATTCCCAAGAGCCTTTTTTCGAGTAACTCGCGAACGGCGGGGTTAACCGTCATGCTTACCTGCGAGCAAACTCTGTACCCTTTTTTCAGTTTGCGTGGGTTATTCACGTGTGCGTCGCCGTCGGGCGGTTTTTAAAGTCAAGTTCCGCGTAAGTTTTTCATGCAACGCACTGCCGGCAGCCCGCACTTATTAACGTATTGGCTGCCCTGTCGCGTCGGTAGAATTCGGGCCTACTAGCTCTTTTTTTAAGGACCGGCACGAAGCGTTTCCCCGCCCATTCATAAACGGTTCCAAACCGCGCATATGTTTTGGATAAGTTGGGGGGAATGAAAAGTGGAATGGCTCATTTTTTCCCGGCGGAGAATCCTGGTTTTTATCGCGGTGTTCCTACTTTCAGGGTTACTTTACTTCCTAATCGCAGGTGTAGTGCACCTTCCCAGCTCAATCGAACCTCAGGACCTCCTGCAGCAAGCGGTAACTCGTACTAAAGCGGTCAAGTCCTACTCATATGTCATCGAAACCCGGCTGGTAACCCGCAAGGGAACGCGAAATTTAAGCGACCTGAAGGGCTCCCGAGTTCTTCCTGACGGAGTTTCCGTTAAAGGGAAGATTTTCAATGCGCCGGTCGAAATCGTTCAATTAAAGGGGGTTACATACGTCAAAGACCACTACTCCGCAAAATGGCTAGCCCTGAACGGAGACCGGTTGGGGGATACAGGCGTTTTTATCACGGAACTGGACCCGCTCATACTTTTAGATTTCAAGGGGACCCCTTTGGTGGTTTGGGGAAAAAAGGAACGCAGTGAAAAGAAGGGACTTCTGGTGCTCGAGTGCACGCCCCAAGTTGCAAACCGCTTCCTTACGGCCCAGTTTGTGGATTTCAAGTATCGCATGTATGTCGAACCGAAGCAGCACTATATCACGAGAATTAAGGTCGAGGCCCGGAGCAAAGATAGTGAAACAAAGCTCTTTATCGATTTAAGCCTCGATAATTTCGACAAGCCGCTGAAAATAGAAGAGCCGGCGACAAAATTCACGCCGTGATGCCACAGGAGATTCATCCCGCCCGAGTCGTACGGCCGAAACAATGAGGTGCGACGGAAAAGTTTTAGGCCTGACCGAGGCCAGGCCTAACGGCTTTATTTGTTTTTGAACGTCTCACACTTGGTATTGTCCGATTTTAACGCTTTGCTTGCTCCGTTGCGGTCTACCTGAATCATCGGCGCCCCGCACTTTACGTTCTCGTTATATTCGCACTCGGTGACCGTGCATTTGATTTCCGGCATTATTTCACCTCCCGGGAAAAATCTTTATTTATTCTTTCCGGGACGGCCGCGTTTATGCATTTTTCATCCATCAGGGTACGAAGCGAATTTTTAAAAAACGACATTTAGCTAAGACGGTATAGGTTTACGCCAAAAGGCTAGTATGATAAGATTACTATTGTAAGAAATATGGAGGGGATTTTTTGCAGGGGCAGGACATGGTTGCGGTGTTGGTAAGATGGCTGAAGCAGCAACTGGACGGTTCGGGGCAAAAAGGTTTCGTGATCGGCCTTAGCGGCGGTATTGATTCAGCGGTCGTGGCGGTGCTCTGCAAGAGGGCCTGTCCGGACAACACTTTAGGGGTCGTGATGCCCTGCTATAATGATGGCAAGGACGCCGAGGATGCCGAACTAATCGCTAAATTATTCGACATTGCGCACGTTACCGTTTCCCTGGACAAGACCTACCGTTTGCTCGCCGAGACCGTCACCGGAAAGCGCCTTGAGGATCTGGACGAGAAAGACATAAACCTGGCTAACCTTAAACCGCGCTTACGAATGGCCACGCTATACTTTTTTGCCAACCAACGAAAAGGTCTCGTGGCCGGTACCGGAAACCGTAGCGAATTGGAAATAGGGTACTTTACCAAATACGGTGACGGCGGGGCCGACGTGCTGCCCATCGGTAACCTGTTAAAATATCAGGTGCGAGAAGTCGCGGGCAGCCTTGGGATACCGAAGCAGATCATCGACCGCAGTCCTTCCGCCTGCCTATGGGAGGGGCAGGAGGACGCGGGGGAATTGGGTTTCACTTACGATGAATTGGATCGCTACCTCCTTCACGGAGAGGCCTCTCCGAGCGCCAGGGAAAAAATCGATTTTTTGCGCGCCGTCAATCGGCATAAACTAAAAATGCCGCCAATACCCGATTTTTAAAACTTCGAGATGGTACGACAAGGTGTGGGGCCCACGGCCGTTTTGCCGTTGTCTCGATTCGGTTTGGGGTGACGGAGGGTGTCGGGACATTCTAAATGGGCGCAGATAAAAAGAAAGAAAGCAAAGACTGACGCCGAACGGGGGAAAACTTTTACCAGGCTTTCCCGTGAAATCATCATGGCGGTACGTCAGGGCGGGGGAGATCCGGAGGCGAACTACCGCCTGAAAGCGGCAATCCAGCGGGCCAGAGAAGCAAACATTCCTTTCGACAACATCCAACGGGCGATTCAAAAAGGAATAGGCGACGCCGGCGGCGCCAACTTCGAATCGGTTACGTATGAAGGTTACGGACCTGGAGGAGTGGCGCTTCTTATTAAGGTGACCACCGACAACCGGAACCGGACCGCATCGGAGGTCCGCCACAGACTGAGCAGACACGGCGGCAGCCTTGGTGAAACGGGCTGTGTAGCCTGGCTCTTTAATGAAAAAGGGCTGATTTTTACCGGCAGAAGTAAAGAATGGAATGAGGAAAACCTGATAATATCTGTGCTGGAGAGCGGCGCCGAGGACATGCGGGAGACAAGTGACGGTTTTGAAATCACCACCGTTCCCGATGAGTTGGGGCGCGTGAAAGCCGACCTTGAGGAACAGGGCATACCGGTTGAGGAAGCTGAACTGACTTTCGTACCTCAGACTACAGTTTCACTCAAAGATGATGAGGCCAGGCGGATCTTAGGCTTAATCGCGAGCCTGGAGGAACTTGAAGATGTAGATACGGTTTACACCAACGCCGACATTCCACCGGAGGTTATAGGGGAGAATACCGCGCGGTAGCCTCCCCTATTATTTGTATACGGGCGGTGTCCCAAGGACATAATTCTGCCAGAGGAGGAAAAATCATGAACAGAAGACTCTGGTGGGTTCTTGCACCGCTTTTTATTATCAGTGTTCTGGTCATCATTTTCCTTTTGCTGGCCAAACCCGTCGATAAATTGGTCTTCTGGAAGCAAGAAGCCGTTCGGCCCTCCACGGTCGTTACAATGGAAAAGGTGTTCATCTGCGGCGACCGGTATATTCTTTCGGAAGGACCGGCGCCGCAGAACCTGGTCAAAGCCGATGCCCGGGCGGTTGCAAGCCGCTTTCCGGAAAACGCGGGGTGGCAAGTTGATCTACGTCTGCCGACCGCGGTGCGTATAACTTCCAAGTCGGATGAGTTTTGCCCGCGGCATAAGCTGTACCGTCATTTGGGATTAAGCGGGGGCTTCGTGGTTGTTTTTCAAGGGCCGCTGGGATTTAACCATAAGCTCTTGCGCTGCGAACGGCGGCTGCCCGAAGACTCACTGACTCCCGGTTTACGGGAAAAACTTGCGCTCGGGATGAATTTTGGGGCGCAGCGGCCGGAAACTCAGGCACAACTGAGGCGGGAGCTTGAGTTTGCGGATGAAACGCAACTGAACGCGGCATTGGAGAACCTCGACGAGTTGCAGGAATAGAGGCCAAAACGTGGAAGTTTCTTAGGGTGAATAATCGCCGTGGGTTGCGCTTGGTGGCATACACTCTTGTGAAGCGAAGTGGACTGTACCCCGGTTGTCGCACTAAGTCGGTTTAGGGGAGAAGGCGGATGCTCGTATTGGGAATCGACCCGGGGACGGCGCTTACCGGTTACGGCGTGGTACGGGGGGCCAGGGGGTCAATCTTGACGCCGGTATGCCACGGTTGTATCCGGACTGAATCAGATTGGCCGCTGGCCCGCAAACTGCAGGCTGTGTACCAAGAAGTTTCTCGTATCATTACCGAGTCGCGGCCCGATGCGGTAGCGGTCGAGGAACTTTTTTTCAACCAAAACGCCCGGACGGCGATCGCCGTCGCCCAGGGCAGGGGGGTTACGTTACTCGCGGCGGCGGAGGCCGGCTGCCCGGTTTTCGAATACCCTCCTCTGGCGGTAAAACGTGCGGTAACGGGTAACGGAAGGGCCACCAAAGAACAGGTCCGGTACATGGTGCAGCACCTGTTGCGGCTGCAAACACTCCCTTCACCGGACGATGCCGCTGACGCTCTGGCATGTGCGATTTGCCACTTAAATACCTCATTGACCATAACGGCGTACAACGCTGCGCCTTTAGATCGGGGTCTCGGAAGATGATCACTTTCATCCGCGGCGTGTTGGTTCAGGTAAACACAGGCGCCGCCGTAATTGAAGTGGGTGGGATCGGTTACCGGATTGGTATTCCGGTGTCCCTGGCGCCGCTTCTCCCCCAACCGGGGCAGGAATGCCGGTTGCATACGCATTTTATGGTACGGGACGATCGGGCCGAACTCTTCGGGTTTAAGAGTGAAAAGGAGCGCGACCTGTTCGTTTTGCTATTGGGCGTAACCGGAATCGGGCCCAAAGCGGCCCTTGCGCTGCTTACCTGTTTATCACCCGGGGAAATTGAACAGGCGGTTTTTGAGGAAAACGCTGTAGTGCTGCAAATGGTGCCGGGAATCGGGAAAAAGACGGCGCAAAGACTGTTACTGGAACTGAAGGACAAACTCGAACACAGGCAGCCGCGCGACCGCGGCCCTCTGTCAGACGCGGTCGAAGCGTTAGTCGGCCTGGGATACCGGCGTGATGAAGCCCTGGAGGCGGTCAGGCGGGTAGCGGCGGATAAGGATGCGGGCGACCTGGAGGCAATTCTGCGGTCCGCCCTCGGGATGCTTTTGAAGCGGGAGGATAGGAAAAAATGAGCGACGTACGTGTTGTGTCTATGGACGTGCAACCGGAAGACATGGCGGTGGAAGCGTCTTTAAGACCATCCACCTTAAACGAGTTTATCGGGCAGGAGAATGTCAAGGAAACACTGAGGATATCAATTGAAGCGGCCAAAAACCGCAGTGAGGTGCTGGATCATGTGTTGCTCTACGGCCCGCCGGGGCTGGGTAAGACGACACTGGCACGAATAATCGCCGCGGAAATGGGCGTCGGCATCCGCATCACTTCCGGGCCGGCTGTTGAGCGCCCGGGGGACTTGGCTGCGATCCTAACCAACCTGGCGCCCGGGGATGTCCTTTTCATCGACGAAGTACACCGCCTCAGCCGGCCGGTCGAAGAGATCCTCTATCCCGCCATGGAGGAACGCGCGCTGGACATTATCATCGGCAAAGGACCGGCCGCACGCTCAATACGGCTTAGCCTCCCGATGTTCTCGCTCGTAGGCGCCACAACGCGTGCCGGGCTTCTTTCATCGCCGCTCCGAGACCGATTTGGACTAATTGTAAGGCTTGATTACTACGACACGGAAGAACTTGTTTTGGTTGTTACGCGTGCTGCCAGGCTTTTTGGGATCGATCTCACCCCCGACGGGGGCATGGAAATCGCCAGGCGTTCACGCGGTACACCGAGGGTTGCCAACCGGCTGCTCCGCAGAGTCAGGGACTTTGTAGAGGTAAAAGAAAACGGCGTGATCACCGTAAAGTCAGCCCGGAAAGCGCTTGATTTTCTTGGGGTGGACGAACTCGGACTCGACACTTCCGACCGCAAGCTGCTTACCGTGCTGATTGAAAAATTCGGGGGAGGGCCTACGGGGGTCGAAACCCTGGCAGCGTCCACCGGAGAAGAAGTGGTGACGCTGGAAGACGTCGTCGAGCCCTACCTCATGCAGGTCGGGCTTTTGGCCCGTACGCCGCGCGGAAGGGTGGCGACCCTTCCGGCATACCAGCACCTGAGGTTGACACCTCCCGCCCGGGAGAGCGGACAGGGCGCTCTTTGGTAGTTACGAGTCACGAGTTACGAGTCGCGAGTCAGTCACGAGTCAAAAGCCTTGATAGCTGTCAGCTTTCAGCCGTCAGCGATCAGCCTTGGATTCCGAATTCTGACTTATTGTTTAACTTCGAACTGACCCCAAAGGTCCATCAGTATAAACCCTAACCGTGAACTGTGAACTGACCTGTAATTCAAGCCGCATTAGCTTGAACGTTGAACCTAGAATTTTTTCCGAGGTGGAGCTTTGAAGCTGCTGATGCACGTTTGTTGCGGGCCGTGCGCGCTTTACCCCCTTCAAGTCTTGCGGGATGAGGGGCACGAGGTCCATGGTTACTTTTTTAACCCGAACATTCATCCTTTTTCCGAATACAACCGCCGGCGCGACGCGCTGAAAGCATACGCGGATACCGAGGCCTGGCCTGTGATTTATGCCCGGGAATATCCCGTAGAGGAATATTTCCGGCGAGTTGCCTACAGGGAAACGGAACGCTGTAGCTTTTGCCACCTGTTGCGCCTCGAGCGGGCAGCCGGCGTGGCAAAGCGGGGTGGGTACGACGCTTTTACCACCACGCTGCTGGTAAGCCCGTTTCAGAAACACGATACGATACGCGAGGTGGGTGAAATTTTGGCCGGGAAGTACGGGATCAGCTTTATGTACCGGGACTTCAGGACCGGCTTCAAAGAGGGCGTTAAACGCTCAAAGGAGTTGGGGATGTACAGACAGCAATACTGCGGTTGCGTTTATAGCGAAAAAGAACGCTATGCCCGTAAAAAGAATTAGACTGAACTTAGAACGGACCCAAAATTCAGTCCTTTTGAGCCTAACTTCGAACTATTTTCTGAGGGAGGTGGATTTGTGGATGCTTGGCAGGTTTTCGGCAGGTGGTTGTTGATCACCGGTTTGTTCCTGATCATCATCGGGGGGGTGATGCTGTTCATCGGCAAAATTCCTGGTGTCGGCCGCCTTCCGGGAGATTTCTATTACCACCGTGGCAACTTTTCCTTCTTCTTCCCGCTAGCTACCTGCATACTTATCAGTATCATTATCAGCATTTTGCTGAACCTCTTTATACGCCGTTAATCACAAAAAATTCTTGAAGCTTTGGAAAAAATCATAAAAATTGTTCAGGACATGGGAGGAATTTTAACCTTATTGTCGAATTTTGACTTTATGGCCGTTTGAATGCCTCTTTTGGGGGGTTTATGAAAACCGTTAAAACCGCTTCCAGACTGACCATTTTCCTACTGGCAATCTTTGTGTTGCCGCTTATTGTTCCCAGTCCGGCAGCGTCGGCCGCGGGTGACGTAAAAGTGAGCGGTTCCGGCGGCGCCGTCAACGTACGTGTCGGTCCGGGGACCGGGTACCTGTTGGCGGGTACAGTGCCCCGGGGAACCACGTTGCCGTATCTGACGCAAGAGTCCGGATGGTACAAGGTGACGCTTAGTTCCGGCCAGGCCGGCTGGATTGCCGGGTGGCTGGTTGTCCCGGTCATCGAAGCCGGAACGGCAACGACATCCATAATCGCTCAAGGTGTGATAAATCTACGGGAGGGTCCCGGCACCAATTATGCCGTTATCGGAAAAACGGCGTCGGGTCAGAAGTTGACGAGCATTGGTAAACAGGGCGATTGGTACAAGGTAAGTCTTTCCGGGGGCAAGGTCGGTTGGATCGCCGGCTGGCTGGTGAAGCCGGTTATGCAGTCGAATGACCCTCAGACGCCCACCCAGATATCGACATATGTGGTTTCGCCGAGCGTGGTGAACCTCCGGGAGGGCCCCGGCACCAATTATGCCGTTATCGGAAAAACGGCGCCGGGTCAGAAGTTGACGAGCATTGGTAAGCAGGGCGATTGGTACAAGGTGAGCCTTTCCGGGGGCAAGGTCGGTTGGATCGCCGGCTGGCTGGTGAAAACGGTTGAAGAAAACACACAGACCGTGGCAACTCCTCCGGTTGAAACATACATCGTCGCGCAGGAAGTGGTTAATTTGCGGGAGGGACCCGGCACCAATTATGCCGTTATCGGAAAAACGGCGCCGGGT
>JAGUUY010000101.1 GCA_020063185.1 Bacillota bacterium | reverse complement strand
TTGCACCCCGGACAAGGTTGCGCGACCCTCGGGAGTATGTTATAATACCCACGGTTTGGGGGGAAGTAGATGTTGAAAGTAATAGCAACCGTGGTGTACGTATTAATCAGCCTGTTGCTGATCGCCGTGGTGATTTTGCAGTCCGGCAAGAGTGCAGGCCTCTCCGGAGCTATCGGCGGTGGCGCCGAAAGTCTTTTCGGCAAGAAAAAGGGACTTGATGAGTGGCTGGCAAAGGTAACCGTGTGGGTCGCCGCATGTTTTGCCGGTGTTTCCCTATTGCTGGTTGTTTGGCAAAAGTAAGAAACCGGGAGCCTTAAAAAAAAAGCCCGCCAAAAGCGGGCTTTAATTCTGTTTATACCTACGAAGTGAAGGCTTTTTCAAGCGGCGGCGCTACCTGCTTTTTCCGGGACATAACCCCGTCCAGCCACATTGAAGCACCTTCCGGCTTCTTGCCGAAGGCCTTTTCCATCACCGCGGCATCGCCGGCGAAATACAGTTCGGAGCCTTCCTTAATGATGTCGGTGCCGATGAACACCACCATCGCGTATCCTTTACCCGCCTTTAGCTCGTTAAGGTATGAGGATATTTCTCCGGCCCTATCATAACATTCGTTAATGTCGATAAGCTCGGTCTGGCCGATGCCTACTTTCTTACCGCCGAAGTCGAAGTCCTTGAAGTCTACATGGATTACATCGGCAATCGGTTTTCCCTTAATGCTCGCTTTTGCCTTCTTGATGTCGATCCCGAAAGCCTGGATATCGGATATCCCGGCTATTTTCGCCAGGTCGGCCGCGACCTTTTTATCCTCGTCGGTCGTGGTCGGGGACTTAAAGATCACGGTATCCGACAAAACCGCCGACAACAACAAACCGGCGTACGTCGGGTTATTCTTAACCCAGTCGGCATATTTTTTGGCAAGGACAGTAGCGGTGCTTCCCACCGGCTCTACGTGAACATAAATCGGCGTGTTGCAGACGAAGTTCATTTTGTGGTGGTCGACTATCTCAATGATTTCCGCCTGGTCTGCGCCGTCAACCACCTGGGCGGGCTCGTTATGGTCGACGAGGACGAGCTTTTTGCCCGCGGCGTTCTGTAAGAGAGGGGGGGCCGGGACTTTAAAATAGTTGAGAACCCACGCGGTTTCTTCGTTCAGTTCGCCGGGCGTCGCGGCCTTGTATCCTTTAATCGCTGCATACACGATAGCGGAACAAACGGTGTCCGTGTCGGGGGCCTTGTGCCCGATGACAATTACATCGCTCACGTCAATACCTCCTAAATTCTTTGTTATTTCTCTCAGCGCGAAAAAAAACAGCTGCCTTCGGCTTAGAGTTCAATCAAGGAGACCATGGGCTTTTCTGAGTGGGGGCCACCTCCTTTTCAGTGTCCTTAATAGCTGGAACGTATTTTATTAACTAAAGTCAATGACCTAGTGACACTTAGTGAATATTTTCGCGATGTCTCTAAATTATTCCTTCTAAAAAAATATAAAAATTTAGACATCTTTACTTATTCTTTGTAGGACCGAGAAGCCCTCGCTCTCACCCCGAAAATATTTTCAGCGGATAAAATTGCGCATAAGGTTTTCCCCCTCTTGTTAGCGAGACGTAATAAAATTTATAATGGGCAAGGTGATGGTTTTGCTTCGCGTGAAGAAGCTTTTAAAAACGCTTGATTACACTCTGCTCGTTACCGCCCTGATGATCATTCTTTACGGCTTGGTGGCCATTTCCAGCGCCACGCACGCCATTAATCCTTCCGGCGAGGACGCTTTTGCGCTGGTTAATAAACAAATCATCTCAATAATGCTTGGGGTGGCTGCGGCCGTCTTATTAATGGGCTGGCGGTATGAAGAGTTGTCGCGCTATGCCACGGTGTTGTATGTAGTGAACCTCCTGTTATTGATTGCGGTAATGTTTGTGGGGCACAGTGCGCTCGGCGCCCAGCGCTGGATTAAGATCGGGCCGCAGGTGATCCAGCCGTCGGAATTCGCCAAGTTAATAATCATTGTTTCTTTGGCCGCTTTTCTTGCCCGACGGGAAGGGAAATTAAGCCGTTTCCGGGACATCGCCCCAGTATTCCTTTACGTGGCCGCGCCGTTGGTACTGATTATGAAGCAACCCGATCTTGGCACTTCCCTGGTCTTTATTGCCGTGACTTTCGGCATGCTTTATATGGCCGGCGCCCGGACGGCCTGTCTTTTGGCCTTCGGCGGCGCCGGATTGTCCGCGGTCTGCGCGTGGATATGGGCGCACCTGAGCTACGGCGTGTGGCTCCCGCTGAAAGCTTACCAAATCACCAGGTTGACAATTTTTCTTAATCCCTGGAAGGACTGGCAGGGAGCCGGTTACCACATGATCCAGTCCCAGATCGCCCTCGGCTCGGGAGGATTGACCGGCCGGGGACTCTTCAACGGTACTCAGAACCAGTATAACTTTCTTCCGGAACAGCATACGGACTTTATTTTCTCCGTCGTCGGGGAAGAACTCGGTTTTATCGGGGCTTTGCTTCTTCTACTGTTGTATTTTGTGCTCGTCTACAGGGGCTTAAAAATTGCCGCTGCCGCCAAAGATGCTTTCGGACGTCTCGTAGCTACCGGTATCGTCACTATGCTCGTTTTCCATTTGCTGATCAACGTCGGCATGACAGCGGGCATTATGCCCGTTACAGGCATACCGCTGCCGCTTTTTAGTTACGGGGGCAGCGCCATGCTTATGAACCTTATGGCTATCGGACTGCTGCAAAACATTTACATGCGGCGACAGAAGATTATTTTCTGACCCTCGAAAACCGTTAAAGATCGGGCCTTGTTTTTGGTTTCCGAAGACCCTGAGGCGCATGGGTGTCCGGAATTGGAGAATCGCAGCGGCTGTTTAGAACGGGCCCGCATAGAGGCATAAGTGGAAGGCATCGCGGCCGCGCTTTCCGCCGGCAGTTAATTTTGCGGGGTTAAATATATGGCTCTTTTCGATGACTACGCCGGAAGATATGACGCCTGGTTCTCAACCGCTCTGGGTCGGACCGTCTGGCGGTATGAACTTAAAGCCCTGCTGGACCTGCTGAAGCCCCGCCCGGGGGAACTTATTCTGGACGCAGGCTGCGGCACCGGTATTCTCGCCAGGGAACTGTCAGGCCGGGGGACCGCAGTGGTGGGTGTAGACCTTTCCGCGGCCATGCTTGCAGCGGCCCGGCGAAATACGGAAGGTACGGGGGTTACACTGTTGCAGGCGGACATTAACGCCCTTCCATTTTCCCGCTCGTTCTTTGACGCTGCGGTGTGTTTTACGGCACTTGAGTTCGCGGGTGCGCCCGAAAGTGTTCTCGGCGAGATTTGGCGGGTACTCAAACCGGGCGGCCGCCTGGTTATCGGCGTGCTGAACGCTTCAAGCCTATGGGCCCTGATACGGCGCGGCCGCGGTGTGTACGCCGCGGCCAGATTTTACAAACTGCGCGAGCTTTTGCGCCTGGCAGAAGGGTTGGGCCCCCTGTCCGTGCGGTGGAAAGGGGCTGTCTTTTTCCCTCCCACGTCCCACCAAGCGTTACTTAAAGCGGCCTGGCTGTTTGAATCGGTCGGCTCGGTTATCGCCGGGCCCTTGGCCGCGGTCCTGTTTCTGCGCATCGAAAAACCTGCCGGTTAAAAAAGCCTTTATCCCCCGGTTAAGCTTTGTAACCCACAAGGGTTTTTTTCTTTTTATAATTAGCATAATTTGGCTCCCCGCCTCGTAGGCTTTCTCTAAAGACAAGCCTTAATTTCAGAAGTCAGAAGTCAGAAGATAGCGGTCAGAAGTCAGAAGTCAGAAGATAGCCGGCTATCAGCCGTCAGCTTTCAGCTTTAGTAATGTTGAACGTCGAACGTAGAACATCGAACGGACCCTAAAGGTCCATCAGTCTAAGCTTAACATAGAACCTTGAACGTTGAACCTTGAACGGACCCGAATTCCATGCAGTATCAGCCGAACGTCGAACGGACCCTAACGGTCTGTCAGTATAAGGTTGAACGTTTATTTTCAGGGGAGGAAAATTCATATGCCGGGACTAGGTGATTGGCCCCAGGTACGGCCTCCGCGATTGGGGAAAGGAAGGCGTTTAATATATCAGGCGGCAGTGGCGCTGGCGCTCTTCTTGATCATCCTGGCGCTGAAAGAAGGCGGGGGGTCTTTCGGCAGTAGAATACAAAGGGACTTGCGGGCGGTCCTCACCACGGAGTGGAACTATCAGCCTTTCTTCGAACGCGTGGTCCGACATGGACTCGAGGCGGTGGACGTCAGCATGCCTCTTTTGGAAGAACAGGTAAAGCCGGTTGGCGCACCGGCTTCAAGAAAGGAGTACCATTTGCCGGTTTCCGGCAGGGTGGTAAGGGAGTTCGGGTGGACTAAGGACCCGGTCGACGGGCTGGAAAAATTTCATACAGGGATCGATATTGAGGCTTCCAGCGACACACCGGTTCAGGCCGTAACAGCCGGCAAGGTGGCCAAAATCGGTACAGACCCTGCAATAGGCTGTTTCGTAGTCGTTGACCATGGTGGGGGCGGTTCGACTCTTTACGGGCAACTACAGGAGATCGATGTGGTTCTCGGCCAGCAGATTGCGGCCGGACAGGTCATCGGTTCCATCGGTACGCAAGGAGATATTCCCGGGGGCGGCCTCCACTTTGAATACCGCAAAAACGGGCGGCCGGTCGACCCGCTGCAAGAAGTCCCCGTTTTTAAGACCGGGGATGATCGGTAGTGAGTTTGACCCTTGGGGGTACTTCCCTCCGGGTCCACCCCCTTTTTCTTGCACTGTTGGCAGTGTACTTTGCGGCGGGAATGCTCGACCGTGCGGTTATTGCTTTCAGCGCTGTTGCGGCGCACGAAGCGGCCCACGTATTTGCGGCGCGGTATTTGGGTATCAAAGCAGCAGCCGTGGAACTGTTTCCCTTCGGAGGGGTTGCGCGATTCGAAGAAACGGGCGTCTTTAGTACCGTAAAGGAAATAAAGATCGCTCTGGCGGGGCCCATAGTAAGCGCGGCCCTTTTTTGCTTTGGTTGGATGATGTTTCACTCGGGCTGTTTAAGCGGCCCCGGGGGCCGGTTCTTCCTCACGGTAAATCTGGCGCTCACCGCATTCAACCTGCTTCCGGGGCTCCCTCTTGACGGGGGAAGGATACTCAGGGCATGTTTGTACGGGCGAAAGGGGTTGGTAGGAGCGACCTTTTATGCCGCCGGGCTGGGGCAAATGTTCGGGTTGCTGATTGTGGTCCTTGGGGCGGTGGGTTTTCTTTACCGCCAAGCAGGTTTGGACATTTCGGTCCTGGGCCTCTTTATCTTCTGCGCCGCGACGCGGGAAAAACTTAAAGCGCCTTATCTTTTAGCGCGCCAACTAGCGGGCCGAAAGCGTTCCCTCCCGGAGCACCGCATTTTAAACGGAGCTTTGCTGGCCGTATTGGATAATGTGCCGCTGATTGAGGTAGCACGGCGTTTCGTCCCCGGCAATTTCTACTTGGTTGTGGTCATAGACGGCAAAGGGGACCGGAAAGGAATTTTCACCGAAATAGAGGTGACAGAGGCTTTAACGAAGCGCGGATCCGGGTTGACGGCGGGTATGCTGTCCAGGGAGGGTCAAGATTGTTATTAAGCCGCTTCCTGCGTCACCATTTTTATGGCAGGGTTTTTGTAAACAGGGAAGAATAGAGAAGGCAGGTTGACTTGTTAATACAAGAGTGTTATAATCCGTTGCGTTTTTCGGGGGACAGTCGTGCTTGACGTAGAGAGCTTGCTGCGGTGGGTCGAGAAACCGGGCCGGTATACGGGCGGCGAATTAAATGCTGTCAAAAAGAACTGGGAGGATACCCCGGTTAAATTGGCGTTCGCCTTTCCCGACGTTTATGAAGTAGGCATGTCCCACCTTGGTCTTCAGATTCTGTATGCTGTTGTTAACGCAAGGGCGGATACCTTAATGGAACGGGTTTTCGCTCCGTGGCCGGACATGGAGGCACTGCTGCGAGAGAGACAAATTCCTCTTTTTTCGCTGGAATCGCACCGGCCGGTAAAGGATTTCGATATCCTGGCCTTTACCCTTCAGTACGAGCTTACATATACCAACGTCATCAACATGCTCGAACTCTCCGGTGTCAACCCTCTGGCGAGCGAAAGAACGGGCGACGCGCCGCTGGTAATCGGCGGCGGTCCCTGCGCCTTCAATCCGGAACCGCTGGCGTGTTTCTTTGACCTGTTTGTCATCGGTGAGGGCGAGGAGGTTATCCATGAACTTCTCGACGCGTATCACCGCGGCCGCCGTGACGGGGTAAAACGCGGCGACTTGTTGTCTGCGGCGGCGGCGATCCCCGGCGTGTATGTACCGTCACTTTACAGTGTTGTCTATCGTCCCGACGGAAAGTTTGCCGCGGTGGAGCCGCACCCCGGAATACCGGCAAGGGTTTCCAAAAGAATAGTCAAAGACGCGGACCGCATACCAATACCTGTGGACCCGGTTATACCGACAATAGAAACCGTTCACGACCGGGGTGTGCTGGAAATTTTTCGCGGTTGTACCCGCGGTTGTCGGTTTTGCCAGGCAGGAATCATCTATCGTCCCGTACGGGAGCAAGAGCTCGAAAGATTGCTGGCGCAAGGGCGGGCTCTGGCGAAAAATACCGGTTACGACGAAATATCATTGAGTTCACTTAGTTCTGTGGACTATTCCCAGTTGTTACCCTTGATCGACCGGTTGTTGTCGACTTTCAGACCGGAAAGGGTAGGCGTGTCCCTGCCTTCTCTCCGCGCGGATGCCTTTTCGGTGGAGGTCGCACGGCATCTCCGGCAAGTGCGTAAAAGCACCTTGACTTTTGCGCCCGAAGCAGGTACGCAGCGGTTACGCGACGTCGTCAACAAGGAGGTTACCCGGGACGCGATGTTGGATGCGGCCGCGGCGGCTTTTGCCGCCGGTTGGTTCAGAGTTAAGCTTTATTTCATGATCGGTTTACCCACGGAAACGGAGGGGGATATTGACGGCATCGCCCTGCTGGCGCACGAAGTTCTCCAAGTCGGCGAACGTTCCGGCATTCCCCGGAACCGCCTGCGTTTGACCGTTAGTACGTCGTGTTTTATACCTAAGGCCCACACCCCTTTCCAGTGGGAACCACTGGCTCACATAGAAGAACTGAAGGGTAAAATCACGCGGCTGCGGAAACAGTTTAAGGACAGGCGGGTGGAATTTGACTGGCATGACCCGCATATGAGCTTCCTCGAAGCAGTTTTCGCCCGCGGTGACCGCCGGTTGGGGCAGGTGCTCTTAGAGGCGCGGAAAAACGGTTGCCGGTTCGACGGGTGGCGGGAATATTTTTCCTTTAGTCAATGGTTAAAAGCCTTCGGTAGGGCAGGCCTTGACCCGGCGGAGTACGCTTACCGGCGTTTCGATTACCGGAACGCGCTTCCATGGGACCACATCGACACCGGAGTAAACCGAGAGTTCCTGGTTGAGGAACACCAGCGGGCCTACAGGGCCGAACCTACGTACGATTGTCGCCGCGGGAATTGTGAGGCGTGCGGGGTCTGTACGTCGCTCGACCTCGAACCGCACTTGGCGGAGGGAGAAACATGTGTATCGTTATAGGTTGACTTTTCGGAAGGATGGGCCGTTACGCTGGATCGGCCATTTGGACCTCGCCCGGGCGTTTGAACGGGCTTGCCGCAGAGCCGGGTTGCCTCTTTTTTACTCCGAAGGGTTTAACCCCCGCCCGCGTATAGTTTTTGCCTTACCGCTGCGCGTAGGGGTGATCGGTCTCCGGGAACTGGTGGAAGTTTACCTGCGTGTACCGGTTACAAACGAAGCTTTAAAGGCACGGTTGGCGCCCGCCCTGCCCGAGGGGCTCGCCCTTGAATCGGTCAGGAGGGTGCAGCGGGAGGCCCCGGCGTTAATGGCTGCCGTGGACAGGGCAACGTACCGTGTCGAGGGAACAACGGGCCCCGAAGTGACCCCGGAGGCTGTCCGGTCCGGGTTGCAGGCGGTACTCGGGGCCGGAGAGATTAAGATCGCCCGCAAGATTAAGGACGGAGCGAAGGAATGCGACATCAGATCAGGGATTATAAGCCTCGACGCCCGGTGTATTAACGGCAGGCTGAACATGGCCATGACACTTCGGGCCGGACAGCAGGGAAATGTACGTCCTGAAGAGGTTGTCGAAGCTTTATTAAGAATTGGCGGTTTATCCGGGGACCCGCTCGATTTTACGTACTACCGAACAGGACTTTTTACTGTCTTGTCGGATCGTATGGTCCGTCTCGGTTAAACCCATAAACAGGAGCGATAAAAGTGTTAAAAGAAATAATCATCTCAACGGCGAACGGAGGCGCTCGGGTGGCGGTTATCGAAGACCATACACCCGTTGAGGTTTACTTTGAACCGCCCGGGGCGGAACTCGTGGGGAGCATTTTCAAAGGAAGAGTAGAGAACGTTTTGCCCGGTATCGAAGCGGCTTTTGTGAACATCGGCCTGGAGAAAAATTCTTTCCTTTACGTTCATGACGCCAGGGCGGTCGCCCAAAATCAGGAACGAAAGTTTAGAATTAAGGAAATTCTCCGGCCGGGACAGGAAGTAATCGTGCAGGTTATTAAAGGGCCTTTCGGGGCCAAAGGCCCGCGGGTAACCACGCAGGTCACGATTCCCGGAAGGTACCTGGTTTTGGCGCCGACCATCCAGCATACGGGTGTATCACGGCGTATCGGCCTGCCCGCCGAGCGGGAGCGCCTGCGGCAGCTTGCCACCGAACTCTGCCCGCCCGGTATGGGGCTAATCGTCAGGACGGCGGCGGAAGGGGTCAGCGATACGGATTTACGGCACGACCTTGAATATTTATTGCAGGAGTGGGAAAAAATTCGGCGGCGGTACCGTGAGCCGGGACCAAAACTGTTGTTTAAAGATATGGAGCTTTTACCGCGCATCCTGAGGGATTATTTCACCGCCGACGTTAAAAAACTGATTGTCGACGCGGCGCCGCTTGAGGAACACGTCCTGGCCATTATGGATGAACTCGGGCCCGGCCTTAAGGACAGAGTGCACATTGAGACCGGCCGCGACCTGATGGAAGCATACGGCGTCAACAGAGAAGTCGAGCGGGCCCTGAAACGCCGGGTCTGGCTTAAATGCGGCGGCTACATCGTATTCGACCAAACGGAGGCGCTGACGTCTATTGACGTTAACACCGGTAAATATGTCGGTTCCCAGAGCCTTGAGGAAACAGTGCTCAAAACCAATTTGGACGCGGCCCGGGAAATTGCGCGGCAACTGAGGCTGAGGAATCTCGGCGGGATTATTATTATTGATTTCATCGATATGGTAGAGGAAAAACACCGTCTGGAAGTCTTGACCGTCTTGGAAGGGGCGTTAAGAAGGGACCGGGTGCGTTCGCATATTCTGGGTATTACCAGGCTGGGCCTGGTGGAAATGACGCGAAAGAAAACTCACCCCAGCCTTGCGGAAATGCTTTTAAAGCCCTGCCCGCAGTGTGAAGGAACCGGACGTGTCCCGCTTGACAGCGACGGAAACTCACTACACCCGGATAACGATGATTAAACAGTCACGAGCCGCGGGCCGCGAGCCGCGAGTCACGAGTCACGAGTCACGGGTCACGGGTCGCGAATCGCGGGTCGGGAGGCGGAATTCAGGGGGCGGACGTACATGACACCTGCGGTGTCAACTTCAGGACAAGAAAATAGACATTCCCGGTTCCGCGGACTCAGGACTCGGGACTTTCGACTCGGGACTTGTTTTCATTGGAGGTGTTTTAGGCTTGTATTCGGGCGTGCGTGTACGGTTTGCTCCGAGCCCCACGGGAAGTCTACACATCGGCGGCGCACGAACAGCGCTTTTCAACTACCTGTTTGCCCGCGCAAGCGGCGGGAGTTTCATACTCCGGTTGGAAGATACCGACTTTGAACGGCGCCTTGCCCATGCGGAGGAAGGGATCAATCAGAGCTTGACATGGCTCGGGTTGGACTGGGATGAAGGGCCCGGCATCGGTGGGCCGTACGGCCCTTATCGACAGTCCGAACGTCTTGACCTGTACCGGCAGGAGGCCGAACGCCTGCTGTCGGCGGGTCTTGCCTATCATTGCTTTTGCACGCCGGAGGAACTTGCCGCGGAGCGGGAGGAGGCCAGGCAGTCAGGCCGGGCGCCCCGTTACAGCGGGCGCTGTTGCGCGCTCACGGCAGGCGAGCGGTCCGCCAAGGTTGCGGCCGGCGTTAAGGCCACATTGCGGTTGAAAATGCCTGGGGACGGTAAGACCGTGGTGGACGACGCCATCCGGGGGGAGGTTGTCTTCGAGAATGCCACTTTAGACGACTTCATCGTCATGAAGTCCAACGGCGTGCCGACTTATAATTTCGCCTGCGTGGTGGATGACGCGGCGATGCGGATTACCCACGTTATCCGGGCGGAAGAGCACCTGTCCAACACCCCCAAACAAGTACTGGTGTACCGGGCGCTGGGATACGAACCGCCGGTTTTTGCGCACGTGCCGATGATCCTGGCGCCGGACCGGGCCAAACTGTCGAAACGCCACGGCGCGACCGGGGTGGAGGAGTTCCGTGCGCAAGGCTACCTTCCCGAAGCGTTGTTTAATTACCTGGCGCTCCTGGGCTGGTCGCCCGGAGATGAACGAGAGCTTTTAAGCCGTGAAGAAATTGTCGGCGAATTTTCCCTTGCGGCGGTGTCCAGGCACGCGGCAATCTATGACGTGCAGAAACTGACCTGGCTAAACAGCCAGTACCTTAGCAGCGTGACCGCCGCTCGGGTGTATGAACTTGCGCTGCCGTTTTTCCGGGCGGCCGGGTTGATCAGCGAAACGATCAACCCCCAGGACTCCGAATACATACGGGAAGTGATAGAGACGGTGCGGTCGCGTGCCCGTACCCTGGGTGAATTGGCCGACATGTCGTCCTACTTTTTCAGGGACGACTTCAACTACGACCCGAAGGGCGTTCGAAAGGTCTTTCACGCTTCCGGCGTACCGGCGTTGCTACGGGAAGGCAAAGAAGCCCTTGCCCGGGTGGAAGAACCTTTTGACCCGGCTAACACCGAGGCGGCTTACCGCCGGCTGATAGAGAAACTCGGGGTTTCGGGGGGGGCGCTTATCCACCCGACGCGGCTGGCTTTGACGGGGCGTACGGTGGGTCCGGGCTTGTTCGATGTGATCGCCCTTCTGGGAAAGAGACGGACTCTCGAACGTTTGGAGCGTGCCGCCGCCTGGATCATAGATCATGTCCCACGCGGTTGACGACACTCCATGTTGCCAGGCGGGGTTGGCTGTAGTATAATATACTACGGATTTTGCGGGATGGTGTAACGGTAGCACGCATGGCTCTGGACCATGTAGTCTAGGTTCGAATCCTGGTCCCGCAGCCATTTTGGAAGTTAGAGGCCGGAAGTTGGAGGTCAGACTCGGAATACAGAAGTCGGAATAGAAACTCCGTCTAAATTCCGACGTCCGACGCCCGACTTCTGACGTCTGATTATAAGGCGCTATCGTCTAGGGGCCCAGGACACCGCCCTCTCAAGGCGGAGACACGGGTTCGAATCCCGTTAGCGCTACCAGTAGGGATTGGAAGGCTTGCCGGCAAAATACCCGTAAGCCTTTTTCCGTTGATTACGAGTATGCCGCACGGGCGGCGGTCCGTACGACCCAAAAATGTTTGTAACACCCCCAAAAAAAATTTAGTCCCTCCGTAGTAAGTAGTACAATAATATTTATTTTAAGATACAAGCGACACCGGTAAGAAAAATTTGGACAAAAAAACTAAAAATTTTTTTGTCGCATGTTGACAGACTTGGTCAAAACAGGTATTGTAATCAATTAGAAAAATAGATAGTGGGTCCGGGAAAAGGCACGGCGCATGCCTTAACCGGTGTAGAGGGTGTCAAAGTATGGCGCCCTCTTAATTTTTCCTTATGAAATTCAGACAGATTTACAGCCTGAATGCCGGGGGGGAGTTTACCCAGCCCTTGAACGTCCCGTACTCCATGAATTCACTGTACAGCTTTAATTCTTCGGCAATAAAACTTGCAAAGATATCCCTGATCCTGGCTGAAATGGACCGTGTGAAGGCGTATGTGAGTACAGGTAGGAATGATTGGATACCATTGAGTACCTGCCTGAAGATATACCTGTCCGTAACCACTTCTGTATCGTGTATACTGAGCGGGTTTGCTGAAGGTCTCATCGGGGAGGCGATGCCGAACTCAATCGTTAGCTCCTCCATGATCCGCGCTTCTCTTGATAAGAATTTTTCTCCCTGTTGTAGAATAAACTTGAGGTCTTTATCCTTGGCAAAGCTTAATAAAACGCGTGTGGTTTCGATGGTGTCGTACCTGGCCGCCAGCACATCCCAGATCATACCGACTTCAATGCTGTTCAGCAATTTCTGCTTGTCGGTACGTGACTTGCCCAGGGACGTGATTTTCTCAATTTCCTTGATTATTTCCGTGAGCATCAACGCTGCCTGCCTTGTTTTTTTGTAGTTTGTGTCTTTGCCGGCGGTTTTATCAGCAGTGCGTCTCCATGTAAAAGAGGCTGGATGACATTGGAAGAGATAAAACCACGAAGAGTTTTACCCGGTCGGGTTCACCGGATTTATCAGTAATACCGGCGGCTGGGCGCCGCTTTAAGGCGACTTATGTGGTGAATGCCGGCGGGCGGTCAGGCGGCTGAACTTGACGTAGAAAGTGCTCCCTCCGGGTCCGGTCTGAACAGTAATTACGGCGTTATGCCTGTCGGCGATCCTGTAACATATGGCTAGTCCCAGCCCCGTGCCTTGTTTCTTGGTCGTGAAAAACGGGGTACCGAGTTTGTCGAGAGCATCGTCCGGTATCCCCGGTCCCTGGTCCTGTACCGCCAGAACCACAGTGTCCGCTTCCGGGTAAGTTTTTATCGTCAGGACCCCCCCCGACTTCATCGCCTGGAGCCCGTTGCGGCTAAGGTTCACGATCAATTGACGGATTTCGTTTTCATCAAGCGATAAGTCCGGAACATTCTTGAGGTTTGAGTTTACCTCTTGACCGAGACCGGCTGCGTCCGCTGCGATTAAGGGAATCAGCTCTTTTATTATGGTGTTCAGGTTCTGACTTGTCCGGTTGACAGATTTTTCCCGGGCCAGAAAAAGAAATTGCGTAACGAGTTCGTTGGTCCGGTCGAGCTCTTTAATGATCAGGTCCGCGTATTTTCTGTACCAGGTACACTCGCCTTTCTCCCTAAGGCCGGCCAATTGTAGAAGACCCCTGGCGCTTGAGAGCGGGTTTCTGATTTCGTGGGCAATGCCGGCCGCCATTTCCCCCGCGACGTTTAGCCGTTCCAGGCGGGCCATTTCGCGCTCCAAACGTTTGCGTTCGGTGATGTCGGTAATCATGGCCATTCCGCCCGCATAAGAACCGTTTTCGTCTACAATCGGGTTGGCCGATACAATTGTCCACAGGTCGCTACCGTCTTTGCGCCTGAACTTGAAGTCCCCCTTACTTAGGACACCCTGTTCAAAAAACTTTATGTACGTTTCAGCAAGTGTCTTCCACTCGTAATCGGTAAAATCCAGCACCGGCCGGCCCACCATTTCTTCCACCGAGTAGCCCAGCATTTGTGCCATTTTTTTGTTAACGAAGGTTGTCTTGTAGTCCCTGTCGGCCATCAATATCCCCTCGTTGGCCGTTTCGACGATAGCGCGGTACCGCTTCTCGCTGGCTTCGAGCGCTTGCTCCGCCCGCCGGCGCTCGGTAATGTCGGTTATGACACTAAGGATACATCTTTCTCCCCCGATTTCTATAACTTCAGCGGACAGCAAACCCGTGAGCGTCTCTCCCGACTTAGAATGTAGGGAGATTTCCCAGTTACGGACAGTACCTTGCTCGTCGAGCATTTTACGCAGCCGGGCGGGGTCCTCCGGGTCACCGGGAAAATCGAGTTCGTCTACGTAACGTCCGATCACCTCGTGGGGACGAACACCCAGAGCGCAGCAATAACTTTCATTAACGTCCACGTAACGCCGGTCATTGAAAGTGCTGATCACCGTTATGCCGGGGTTGGCGTGAAAAGCCTTGGCGAACCGCTCTTCCGACAATTGTAATTGCGCATACGGGTAGAGTACCGAACGGGTCAGGATCACCTGGAGAACGAAGAAGTAGCTCGCCAATTTAAAGTGGTGCCCGGCCATGTTGAGTAAACCCGCATCGCTGGTGCTCAAAGTAGAACAGACCACGGTTCCGATTGCGCACCACAGCGCCAGATACACGGGGTCCAACGCGCCACCCCTGGATACGGCGTTCTTCTTCGACAAAACAAGCGCCATTAGATATACAACGCAAACAATGCCGTCCCAGCCTGTTTTAAAGGGGGTGGCGCCCCGACCTTCAACAAAAAGCGCGCCAAGACCGGGGGTAAGAAAGACGGCGGCGATTAGGGCCACGACCATAAAAACAGTTACGGCCAGCACCTTTTTCTTGGGGATGCCGGAACGCAAATTTGTCGCTAAAACCATAAATGTTATCGCTTCAATGGTATGGGTCATTGCCGCCAACCACTGGCCCAGGTAAGGGTTGGCGCCGATAAGACTCCTGCCGGGATACAGTAGCGCGTGAAATAGATCCAGGATGGCCACCCCGAGGAACCCGAACCCCAAAATGTTGGTAAACGGAGTTTTGATATCGTAAGTGATCCAGGAGATGTAAAAAGCGGTGACGGCCACGGTGATACAGAGACCTTCAATAATTAAATGGCAGTTAAACTCAGTTTGAGGAAATAATACCGTGCCTAAAATTCGGGTCAAAACGTAGTTTGCCGAGCATATCAGGGCTAGTACAAATGCGTATTTAAAAAAATTTGGCATAACTGTAACTGTTGGTACGCCGCTGCCGTTAAATATACGGGCGGCTGCCGTACATTTCATAATTCTTACCCTATTAAAATCATTGTCACTATTATGATAAATTCTTTGGTAAAAATTACAACGGGTGTTATTTGGGGAAAAATGTCAGTTACCCGATTTGTGTGAATTAAAAAACTCGGGTATTCTGCAGACTTTTGTTCTTTAACCGAAGATAGTAATATAGTCTGGTCCGTAACCGGTGCGATGCGGTGTGGAATTGTTGGATTTAAGGCGGCGCAGGATGCCGACAATGTTTAAAACAAGTGAAAAGGGACACTATATGGTACTTTATGCAGGAAATACCTCTAACAGCACGAATATCAATGTCAGGATTGAGGGATAAGCGCACTACATTTTGACAGGCATTAAAGCCGGCATTCGGAGCGCGCCGGTTGGCCGGTCAAGCTCCCGGCGCAACGATAAGGTGTGCTGAACCCATTTGGAAGGTTTAGCGTGAAACTTCGCAAAAAAACCTTACTGTTAATAGCTGTTTTGCTTGCCTGCTCGATTATAGTCCTCTGTGTGGTTTCGAACGTTTTTTTATTGGGCGGCCTTAAAAATTTGGAAGAAACGAGCACCGAACGTAATGTCGGCCAGGTCCTGAAATCAGTCTCGGTCGAACTGGCGGATTTGAACCGGGGCGCGGTCGACTGGGCGGCCTGGGACGACACTTACGCCTTTGTTGAGGACGAAAATGAGGCGTACCGGAAATCAAACCTCGTCGACTCGACGTTCACCAACCAGGAACTAAATCTAATTATGTTGATCCACGCCTCGGGTAGAGTGGTTTTCGCCAGGAGTTTCGACCTTACCCTTGAAAGTGAAGCACCGGTGCCTCCGACCATATACGAACACCTCCTTCCTGAGAGCCCCCTCTTCAAACATCGCCCTGACCCGGAAAGCAGCGTCACAGGGATTCTTCTCCTCCCCCAAGGACCGATGCTTATCGCCTCAAGACCGATCCTGACCAGCCATTACCAGGGGCCGGTCCGCGGGTCGCTGATCATGGGGCGTTACCTCGATGACGCGCTGGTCGGTAAACTTGCCGGTTACACCCAAGTTTCAGTAGCGCTCCACCGTTGCGACGACCCCGAGATACCGCCCGACGTTCGAAGCGCTATGTCCTCCCTGACTGGGGGCCGAACGGTATTAACCAGACCTCTTAGTGAGGAGCTTATTGCCGGCTACTCCCTGATAAACGATATTTACGGCAGACCGGCCTTGCTGCTCCGGGTTGATACACCCAGGGAGGTCTACTTGCAAGGAAAGGCCGGCTTGCGGTATTTTGTCCTGATTGTAATGGGCGTAATGCTCGTAGGCTGTTTAATATTTATTTTCCTGTCGGAAAAAGTGGTTTTGTCCCGTCTGGCCCGCCTTCGCATGGACGTAGGTAAAATCGGCAGCACCGGCGACCTGTCGTTCCGCGTTGCCGATACGGGGAACGACGAAATTACCGATCTTGCCGGCGCCATCAACAACACCCTGAATGTTCTGGAAGACTCGCAAAACAAATTGCGGGAAAGCGAAGCGCTGTTCAAGACTCTGTGCACCGGTTCGCCTACCGGGATTTACATTGTCCAGGAAGGCAAGCTGCGATTCGTAAACCTCTTATTCGAACAGCTATCCGGTTATACTCAGGACGAACTTGTCGGTGTTGATTCACTTGAACTCGTGGTCGCAGAAGATCAGGGCCTCGTCAGGGATAACGCTATTGCCATGTTGAAGGGGAATCGCGCTACCCCTTATGAGTTTCGGATTACCACCAAGAGCGGCGAGACGAAATGGGTAATGGGCACGCTCAGTTCAATCCAGTACAGCGGAAAACGCGCGGCTTTAGGCAACTGCATAGACATCACTGAATACAAGCGGGTGGAAGAAGCGCTGCGGGCGTCGGAGGCCCTTTACCGCACAATTTTTGAAAATACCGGGACCGCTTTGACAATTATTGAAGAGGACACTACCCTGTCTCTGATTAACACCGAGAGCGAGAAGCTACTTGGGTATGCCAAAGAAGAGATAGAAGGTAAGCGGAGTTGGACCGAGTTCGTGGCCGCTGAGGATTTGGAAAAAATGAAAGCGTACCACAACTTGCGGCGGACGATTCCTGACGCCGCACCGAGTAACTACGAATGCCGGCTTGTTGACAAGCAGGGTAAGGTTAAAAAAGTGGAATTGACCATTGCTATGATTCCCGGTACCAGAAAAAGCGTGGCTTCCCTAATCGATACGACGGAAAGAGAACTGGCCGAGGAAGCGCTTAGGACTAACGAAGCACGTCTGCGCCAGATTACGGACAACATGATGGATATTATCAGCCAGACAGATACCAACGGCATCCTCCGGTACGTGAGCCCGTCGCATACCAAAGTCTTGGGGTACCAGGCCGAAGAAATAATCGGCACGCCCAACCATGAGTTAGTCCACCCAGAAGATGTGCCTTCGGTGACGGAAATTTCTCGGAAGATGTACAGCGATGCTGCACCGGCGTTGTTCGAACTGCGCGTGCGGCATAAAGACGGCCATTATGTGTTGCTGGAAACCGTCGGGAACGTTGTGCGTGACGACAACGGCGACATCAAGGGCTCCATCTACTGCGCCCGCGATAACACCGAGCGCAAGGAGATGGACCAGCAACTGAGAAACGCCAAAGCCCTCCTTGAGGGAGTGCTTGACGCCATTCCCGACGCGGTGGGCATCCAGGACCCGGAGCACCGGATCATAAGGTTGAACGAAGCCGGTTGCCGGTTGCTGAAAATGACGGCTGAGGAGGCGAAAGGCAAGCGGTGTTACGAGTTGATCGGCCGGGACAGCCGGTGCCGCCCCTGCGCGACGGAGAGGGCCTGGCGGTCGAAGAAATTGGAGCGGGTAGAGAAGTATGTTCCCGAACTCGGGTTGTATCTCGATTGCCGTAGTAATCCGATTCTCGACGAAAAGGGCGATATCCGGATGGTGGTGGAGCAGTTTTACGATGTAACCGAGCGGAGGCGGGTGGAGGAGGAACTTGTCGAGGCCAAAGCGCTGTTGGAGGGGGTCCTTGACGCCATTCCCGACGCGGTGGGCATCCAGGACCCGGAGCACCGGATAATCCGGTTGAACCAGGCGGGTTACCGGCTGCTTAACCTGACACCCGAGCAGATAAAGGGTAAACGGTGTTACGAGTTAATCGGCCGGACGACCAGGTGCCGCCCCTGCGCGACGGAAAGGGCCTGGCGCACGAAACACCTCGAGCGGGTGGAAAAGTATGTCCCGGAGCTGGGCCTTTACCTGGACTGCAGGAGCAATCCGGTTTTGAACGAACAAGGTGAGATTCAGATGGTGGTGGAGCAGTTCTATGATGTTACCGAGCGGAGGCGCATGGAGGAGCAACTCCGGCACCTCACCCTGCATGACAGCCTGACCGGACTTTATAACCGGATGTACTTTGAAGAGGAAATGCAACGGTTGGAAGGAGGCCGTTATGCCCCGGTCGGCGTAATTGTGGGCGATGTGGACGGGTTGAAACTGATCAACGACACCCTGGGCCACGACGCCGGTGACCGGTTGTTGGAAGCGGCCGCCAACGTTGTCCGCAAAACCTTCAGGCCGGAAGACATGGTAGCCCGTATCGGGGGCGATGAATTCGCCGTTCTGCTGCCCAAGAGCGACCGTAATGCCGTGGAAAACGCCTGTAAAAGGATCCGGAAGGCGGTTGATAACTACAACAAAGAGCATGCCGACATCCCCTTGAGTATTTCGGTAGGATACGCGGTCAGCGGTGAGACGTGTAAAGATATGGACGAGCTTTTCAAGGAAGCAGACAACAATATGTACCGCGAAAAACTGCATAGCAGCCAGAGCGCGCGCAGCGTTATCGTCCAAACGCTCATGCACACCCTGGAAGCAAGGGATTTTATTACCGAGGGTCATGTAGAACGTTTGCAGAACCTGGTCGTGCGTCTCGCCGGCGCCGTCGGTCTGCCTGAAAACCGTATAAGCGACCTGCGTTTGTTGGCCCTGTTCCACGACATAGGCAAGGTCGGCATTTCCGACCGTATCCTTTTAAAACCGGGGCCCCTGTCGCCCGAAGAACGCGCGGAGATGCAGCGCCACTGCGAAATCGGGCACCGTATCGCTCAGTCGATACCGGACCTGCCCCCCATCGCCAACTGGATTCTTAAGCACCACGAATGGTGGAACGGCAAAGGTTATCCTCTAGGGATTGAGGGCGAAGAAATTCCTCTGGAATGCCGTATTCTAGCCATTGCCGACGCCTACGACGCGATGACCAACGACCGCCCCTACCGCAAGGCGATAAGCCGCGACGAAGCGCTGTCTGAGCTTGAAAAATGCGCCGGTACGCAGTTCGACGGTGAACTGGTCAAGAAGTTCATTGAACTCATCCGCAATGAAGAATAACCCTCATTAAAAGCTTCAATCCCGGGCTTCCGGGATTGAATAGATTGAGATTCGATGTTGAGACACCGATCCTTGTAACCGGCATCGCTTCACGGTTCGACTTTTTCCGCACGCAGAAGGTACTGGTGAAAGAAGTATTCGCCAAGCGCGACCAACACGGCGAAAATAAGCAGGGAGGGGGCCGTCGTTCTGAAAGCGGGTACCAGGAGGTCTACGATATAGGCCACGAGCGCGGCCATAATGCCGTCACCTACCGAGGCTACGATATTACCGAACGACGGCAGGACCAACAGGTCGCCCACCAGGTAGTTCAGACCGGTTGCCAGTATGGCGACTAAAAAGACCCAGCCCAAAGTGTTTCCCCTCAGAAAAGCCAGCGCCGCCGCCGCAAAAATGAAAGTCATCACGAATTTGACCAGAAGGGCAGTTGCCGTTTTGCTCATTCTTTTCACCTCCACTTCTATCTTTACTCACGAGTAGAATTTTATCCGCGCCCCGGGGCTCAAGCCGTAAAAAATTCCACGTGAAATGACGCGCCGCGTGAAATCCGGCCCCGGATGAGGTCTTGCCTAGAAAAGAGCCGGCGGTTTGATCGGACCGGCGGACCCGTACCTGATGGTCTTAAAGCTCGCCGGAAATACTTTTTTGTCTGGAACAACTACGCCGCCGGGAACGTATTATGGGTGTAATTACCACGAGAGGGGAGTGATACCATATGGATTATATCTCAGAATCGCTGCGACAAAACCTGTTCTGGTTGCGGATTATGCAGGAGCACGCTTTATTTATCAGACTGGGCTTGCCGTGCGAGGACGAAACGCTTCGCACCGAGGCGCAGCAACTCGAAACGGAATTCACCGCCCTGCTTAAAGAAGCCCAGCGCGTTCAGCAAAGCCCGAGTAAGTCCGCGGTCGACGGTTTAAACCGCGAATCCGTCTCCCTGACTACGGCAATCATCGATTTCAAGAGCCGTGTACTGAAAAAAATAATCTGTTGTAGAATAACGACCGGTTTCAACTTACCACTTTTGATGGACCACATCCGCCGTGAAGCGATCAACTTCCGCGCTGCGCTGTTGAGACTTCAGGAAGGAATCGTGCTCGATCCGGTGGAAATGCTTTTGCAGCAAGAGCGCTTCTGGCTGCGAATCATGGCGGACCACAGCAAATTCATCGCCCATCTTCTCGACCCGTCTGAGCGCCGTTTTGTGATTGCGGCGAGAGACTTCAGCCGGCGGTTTGACGAACTGCGTTTTCAAACCGTTGACTTTGAAAGCATGCTCGTGCCTCAAGCGTTTGAAAACGATAAGTTGAACGACGCCACCCCCCAAGAAAGACCGGGGTTTTTAGGTAGAGGACTGCCTCCGCCCTATTCTATCGGGGCACTGGAACGCTTTACCGGCGAGGCTATAGCTGCGACAACCGAACTCGAGCAGTTCAAGCGTGCCGCGCGTGACCTGATCGACAATTGCAAAGTCTTAAGCATTATTCCGCCACTGCTGGCCGACCACGTACTACGAGAAGCAGAGCGGGCTGTTGAAGACCTGACCTTAATGGGGAAAGCGCTGCCTCCGCCCTGTAATAACGGTCAACCGCATAAGAATCAAGGGGCTGAAGAACCGCAGCCGGCAGTCGCCGCTCAGGAAAACGTACCACCGGCACGAGTCACTGCCATGCGGCAAAGCGCAGGACCTCTGGTGAAAATCCTTTCACAATTATGAAGAATTGTTTCCAAATGTATTGTTGCACGGCGGATATCAGCTTTTTTCTAAGGTATACATGTTTTACTCAAGGATTTTGAGGTATTTTAAATAATATACTCCGTAGAAACGGTGGCGGATTTTAGTAAGCGATAGATGGTGGACCCTACCGGAGGACAGGCCCATGAAAAGAGAAGTAAGGGAATCGGCCCGCGCGCCGAGGGTTTTCGTACCCCGGGAACAGTGGCGAGAGGGTAAGGTTAAAGCGGCCGGCGAAGACGCGCGTTATCTCACGCGGGTGCTGCGGTTGGGCCCCGGCGACGCCGTAACGGTTTTGGACGGCCAGGGCCGGGTGTTCCGCGCCGCGATCAGCGCCGTAAATGAGAAAGAGGTCCATCTGGCGCTCGAAGATGAGATTGTTTATGATGCAGAGCCGATAACCAAGGTGGCGCTGTTTCAAGCTGTACCCAAAGGGGACAAGATGGATTTTGTGATTCAGAAGGCGACAGAACTTGGTGTTGCACGAATAGTGCCCGTAATCACGGAGCGGGTCATCGTACGTTTTAACACGGTACAAGCCGCTAAGCGGCGCGAACGGTGGCGGAGGATCGCGCGTGAAGCTTCAAGGCAGTGCGGCCGCACAATGGTTCCGGTAGTCGAGCCGGTTATAACCTTTCAAGCCGCTCTCCAAAATGATTATTTCAGCGGATTTCCAGGTATCTTGCCGTGGGAAGGGGAACAAGAAACGAGGCTGCGTGACTTTTTGGAGACAATGTCGGGCGAGATTCTTCCCAAGGAGATCGCGGTATTTATCGGCCCCGAAGGGGGTTTCAGCCTTCCTGAAGTTGAAGCTGCGCGCGCAAGCGGCATCGCGACGGTCAGTTTGGGCCGGCGGATCCTCCGCACCGAAACGGCAGGAATTATAACCATAGCGCTGATATTATACTCACTGGGAGAGCTGGGATAATCAGAATTCAGTAGTCGGAAGGTAGAAGGTAGAAGGTGGAATGTAGAATACAGTAGTCCAGAATACAGAAGTCAGAATAAAAAAGGCGAGCACAGAAGGTAGAGAAGCAGGAGACGGAAGGCCGTTGGGGCGTTAAATATTTTGCTCCCTTTAGTATTCGTGGATATTCTGAATTCTTATATTCTACATTCTATATTCTGTATGACCACTAAGGTCTATCCGTTTAAGCCAACGTCTTACACGTTGAACCTTGAACCGTGAACTTTGAACTTCAAACCTGATTCGCGCAGTATCAGCCAGCACGTTGAACGGACCATAAAGGTCTATTCGTCTAGCTTAACTTAGAACGAGGACTGAGGACTTTTGAAAACAGTGGCCTTTTTAACATTGGGTTGTAAAGTGAACCAGTACGAAACCGCCGCTCTGGCGTCACTCTTTTCCCGCCGCGGCTACCGGGCAGTCGATTTCTCTAACGTGGCGGACGTCTACGTTGTTAATACCTGCACTGTAACGGAAACCGCGGACCGGAAATCACGCCAGATGATTCGCCGCGCTACCCGACGCAATCCCGACGCCGTAATTGTGGTAACCGGTTGTTACGCCCAGTTACATCCGTCGGTGGTGGCGGACATTCCGGGAGTGGATGTAATCGTCGGCACCACGGGGCGGGAAGGGCTGGTTGGCCTGGCGGAGGAAGCGCGGGCGACCGGGCGGCAGGTCGTACGGGTAAGCAGTTTCGCGGCACAATGCGACTTCGAGGAAATGCCTGCCCTCTTCTATACCCGCGCCAGGGCGTTTTTAAAAATACAGGAAGGTTGCCGTGCTTTTTGTACTTATTGCCTAGTTCCGTATGCCCGGGGGCCTGTCAGGAGCCGCCGGCCCGGGGCGGTCCTCGAGGAAGCACGCAGATTGCTGGCCTCTGGATTCAAAGAAATCGTGCTTACGGGTATCAATATCGGGTGCTACGGGGTGGATTTAAGCCCGCCGGTCCGGCTTGAACAAGTTATTCTCCAAATACTTGAACTGCCGGGCCTTTTGCGTCTCAGGCTGAGTTCCGTGGAACCGGAACATATCACCGCGGACATAATAAGGTTGTTGGCGACCGAGTCGCGGTTTTGCCGGCACCTGCATATACCTCTTCAAAGCGGTGATGACGAGATACTGCAACTGATGGGGCGGAGTTACTCCGCCGCGGAATACAGAGCGCTTGTAGGCCGGTTGCGCGAGGCAGTCCCGGAGGTGGCGATTTCCAGCGACGTGATGGTCGGCTTTCCGGGGGAATCGGAAGCGGCGTTCGAGGCCACTTCCCGTTTTGTTCGTGAGATTGGTTTCTCCGGGTTGCACTTGTTCAAGTACTCCCCGCGTCCAGGTACCAGGGCCGCCTGTTTTAAAGGGCAGGTGCCGGATGGGGAGAAAGAACGCCGCCTGAAACTGCTCCTTGCGGTGGGTAGGGAGTTGAGGAACGCTTTCGCCAATCGTTATTTGGGCCGTATGGTAAAGGTGCTTGTGGAAGCCAAAAATCCCGACGGGGCATGTGAGGGCTTAAGCGAGCATTATTTTCCGGTGGTTTTCTATGCCGATGAAGATTGCGCCGGTTCTATATTTTTAGTTAAAGTTGAGAGTGTTAAAAACGATACTCTTTTAGGGAAGGTTTTCAAAAAAGCTTCGTATTAGCGTCGGTTCGGCAGGATTTTGAATTTACAGGTGGAATTATAAGCCGTTGGAGGTGATGGCGTGGAAGAATGCCTCTTTTGCCGTATCATAAACAAGGAAATACCCTCCACTAATGTTTACGAGGATGAAGACGTGCTGGCTTTTAACGATATTAATCCAGTCGCGCCGGTGCATGTGCTGGTAATCCCGAAGAAACACATCAGCACTTTTTTCGCGATGGAGCCGGGGGATGAACTGTTAATCGGTAAAGTTCACAAGGCTGCCGTGCAGGTAGCCCAGAAGCTCGGTCTGAACGAGAAAGGGTTCCGTCTGGTATCAAACTGCCAACGTGGCGGGGGACAACTGGTTTTTCATATTCACTATCATCTTATTGCGGGCCGTCCTTTCGGATGGCCTCCGGGATAGTTGACACTTTTGCAAATTTAGGCTAAAATCTTAATATTTATGAGTGCTGTGGTTACGCCGGAAAAACTTTTAAAAGAGACTTTTGCAGGCGATGGGGTAAAACCTCCGCTTTATATAGTCATTTGCGGGGGGAGGGATGGTATGGCAGAAGTTAAGGTTGGCAAGAACGAAACCTTGGACAGTGCCCTCAAGCGGTTTAAGCGGTCGTGTCAACGGGCCGGCATCCTGGCCGAAGCGCGGCGGCATGAACATTATGAAAAACCCAGTGTGCGGCGGAAGAAAAAGTCCGAAGCGGCACGCCGCAGGCGGCGCACGGTTAGTTCATAGCCAAAAATACGGAAGCGCTATTAAAAGTTGCCTCTCGAGAGGCAACTTTTTAATTTCACTCCTCTTTTAGGCATAGAGATACTAACGGAGGGGTTTTTTTGTGCGCTTTCGTGAAATGCGAAATCAAATTAAGAAAAAAGCCGTGGCGGCCCTCGAACTCCCCGGGGAGGTTGCCCTGGACCTTCCAAAGATAACTCTGACGGGAAACCTTTTCGTTTCGGTTGAGAATCACCGCGGGATCGCGACGTTCAGCCCCGATGGGGTTCGGATTATGGTGCGGGCCGGCGAAGTAGCGGTAGCAGGCCGCAACCTGGTAATTCGCAGCATTGCCCCGGAGGAGTTGGTCATTGAAGGAGAAATTCAGGGAGTGACGTTTGTTTAAGGATGTTCAGGCTAATGCGGCGCCAATTACGGGACAGTTCGAAGTTCACAGTTCAAGCTAATGCGGTGTGGGTTAAGGGTCGGTTCGAAGTTCGAAGTTCAAGCTAATGTTGCATGAAGTACGGGTCGGTTCGAAGTTCAAGCTAATGCGGCGCCAATTACGGGACAGTTCGAAGTTCACAGTTCAAGCTAATGTTGCATGAAGTACGGGTCGGTTCGAAGTTCGAAGTTCAAGCTAATGCGGCGCGAATTACAGGTCAGTTCGAAGTTCACAGTTCAAGCTAATACGGTGTGGATTAAGGGTCGGTTCGAAGTTAGGGAACCGTGAACTGTGAACAGATCTCGAAGGTCCATCCGTATTAGCTGAACATAGAACCGTATAACTTCGACTTACAGGAGGTGGACTGTTGCGTCTCCTTTCCTACTTAAGCGGATACGTTTCCTTGATTGTCGAGGGAAGGGCGCTCGAACGGTTTATTAACATGGCGGTCAGCCGGGGGGTCAAATTCTGGGATGTTACTTACCTTAGTAAAGACCGAATGATCCTCAGGGTCCGTCTGAGTGCGGTCGGGTCTCTGCGGCATATAGCCCGGCGGACTGCCAGCCGTTTCAGGGTGAGGGAGAAAACCGGTCTCCCCTTTTTAATATGGCGCGTCCGTCGGCGAAAGGCGTTGCATGGCGGCGCGTTGCTGTTTTTTGTTATCGTATGTTTGCTATCATCCTTCGTCTGGACGGTAGAAGTAAACGGCGTCAAAAGTACCGATCCCGCGGCAATTCGAGAAACGGCTTCCGGCGCGGGGTTGAGGACCGGTACCCCGCGGTGGCGGATAAGGGAAAAAGATATTGAGCAGGCCATCCGGGAACAGTATCCCGGTTTGGCCTGGGTAGGTGTGGACGTGAAGGGCAGCAAAGCGCAGATCAGGGTTGTGGAAAAGAAGCTGCCCGTTACGGTTTCGGACAGCCCGGCGCATGTGGTGGCCGGAAAGGCAGGCCTTGTGAAGGAACTTCTGGTACTGTCAGGGCAACCCGTGGTCCGTGAAGGAGATACGGTTTCACCAGGACAAATATTGATCTCGGGGGTAATCGTTCCGGGTGCGAGCGCCGAGTCCGGGGTCGTCCCCGGATTACCAAGGTATACTAGGGCCAGGGGGATCATCCGCGCCCGCGTATGGTATCAGGGTTACGGCGAGGCGCCGCTTTGGGAGCGGGACGAACGAACGGGCAGAACGACCCGGAGCCTGACGGTTGCGGCCGGAAACCACCGTTTGCGATTGTCCGGGCCGGCCCGCTCCCCTTACCCGCTCTTTCGTACCACAACAACGGCAAAAAAGCCTGTACAATGGAGGAGTTTCGGTGCTCCTGTTGAAATTATCACTACGGAATACACTGAGCTTGTAACTTACGAAATTCGACGCAGTAAAAGCGAAGCAAAGCGGCTCGCGGAGGAACAGGCGTATGCTTTAGTAAGGTCGATGCGGCCGGAGCAGGGTTTGTCGGTAGCGGAGGAGATTGAGGAGGTCCAAACGGGCCGTCCGGAAGGTCTGGTTCGCGTACGGCTTAGGGTCGAGCTTATCGAAGATATCGGTGTGGTAAAGGAATTCAAACCGTAAAGGGGGATTTGAGTACCGCTTGGAGCGTACAGAAACCAGGGTGCCAATCGAGGATGAGGCTGCCGCAATGGAAATTCTGGGACAATTCGACGAGCACGTTAAGGCCATCGAGAAAGCAACAGGCGTGAAGCTGGTTTTACGTGACGGTGAGTTCGTTTTCATGGGAAACCCGCGCCAGGTCAAAGAGGGACAAGAGGTGCTGACGCGCCTGATGGGATCTTACCGCGTGGAGGGACAGATCACGCCGCAAGAGGTGAACCGGGTCATAAGGGCGGTTAAAAGCGGCGAGGCCGCCGAGGACGGAACCGGCCGGGACGTACTGCTGACGACGCCGCGGGGAAAGCAGGTGCGTCCCAAGACCGCAGGGCAACGACGGTACGTGGACGCAATGCGCCGGTTCGATATTACTTTTGCCATTGGTCCTGCGGGAACCGGCAAAACTTACCTTGCCGTGGTTATGGCTGTTGTATTTTTGCGCCAGAAGAAAATCAGCCGTATAATTCTTACCCGACCTGCGGTTGAAGCGGGCGAGAAACTTGGTTTTCTACCCGGCGGCCTGGAAGAAAAGGTTGACCCCTACCTGAGGCCGTTGTATGATAGCCTTTATGATGTACTGGGTCTGGAAAGCACGGAACGCTACCTGGAACGAAGAGTGATTGAAATCGCACCGCTGGCTTTCATGCGGGGCCGGACGCTGGAGGACGCTTTCATTATTCTTGACGAGGCGCAAAACACCACTCCCGAACAAATGAAGATGTTCCTGACGCGCCTCGGGTTTGATTCCAAAGCCGTGATTACCGGTGACGTCACCCAGGTAGACCTCCCCCGGGGTCAGGAATCAGGGCTAATCTCGGCCCACCGCATTTTGAACGGGATCGATGGAATATCCTTTCAGTACCTTACCGGGGCGGATACCATTAGACATCCCCTGGTGATGGAGATCATCGGTGCGTACGAAACGGCGGAGGGTAAGGCGGATAAGGGGTGAAGTGAGTGATCAGTCGCTTGGCCGACTCGGCAGGCAGCCTGTCGGCCGCCCTAAGGAAAGCTGTCAAAGAGCCGAGGGTGAGACGGGCGGGAGCAGCCCTGTTTTTATTTTTTGCCCTTACGTTCCTTGTTGCGGTTCAGTTTTATCCCGAAAGGGTGAGCCTTGAGGTCGGCCAGGTTGCCCAGCGGACGATTAAGGCGCCGCGCTCGGCGACCTTCGAGGACCGGGCCCGGACGGACGAACTACGGCGCGAGGCCGCCAACCGGGTACCCAAGATGTACGACGTTGACGCGAAGGTCCTTGAATCAATTAAGAAAGATATCGGCGATGTGATTAATGCCTTTTCCTTGGTTGCGAAAGACCAGCATCGGGATCAGGCGGCCAAAGAGACGGCTGTCAAGGAAGTCCTTCCCTTTACGCTGCCGCCGGAGACGGTGGGGACCCTTCTGCAATTGCCTGAAAGCCGGTTCAAACAGCTGAATCGGGATCTTAACGAGCTTGTGACGCAAATCATGGGTCCTCCCGGCGTGCGTCAGGAGGATGTGGCAAACGCTGAAAAAGTTCTCGGCGACAGGCTCGGTCTGCTGCAACTGGAAGCAGCCGAAGAACTTTTCGCCCGGATGCTTATTAAGCATACTCTCAGACCTAACAGTTTCTATAACGCCGCGCGTACTGAATTATTGCAACGGGAAGCCGTGGAGGCCATCGAACCGGTTAAAATAACGGTCAGGACCGGGGAAAAAATCATCGGTGAAGGGGAAGTTGTGACCCAAGAGCACATCGCCAAGCTCCAGGCGGTAGGTCTGTACCACTCCAGGCTTCCCCTGGGAACGGTCCTGGGCATCTTCTTCGTTGTGATGCTCCTGATTTACAGCATATTTTACTACCTTTACCTTCAGCACCGGGCTGTTTACCTTGAACCGTCACACCTCCTTCTCATTTCCGTGGTGATCGTGAGTGTGCTGCTCGTGGCCAAGTTCATTTTTGCCATCGACGTCCGGCAGTGGGCGGGGGCCACAACTCAACTGGGTTACGCCGTACCGGTGGCGGCGGCGGGCATGCTGATCGCCATTCTTTTCGACTCCCAAATTGCCTTGATGGCGGTAATTGTGACCGCCATTCTGACCGGTCTAATGACGGACAACCAACTCCGGTTTACGTTGGTTGGTTTTTTAACCGGTATAACCGGGGTGTACAGCGTTTCCCGGTTGAGCCGGCGGGGGGACCTTGTGAAGGCAAGCCTGTACGTTACTGTTGCTGCCGTTTTGGCCGCGCTGGCTGTCGGACTGAGTACAGGGACGCCGCTGCGGGTGATCCTGCCGCTGGGTATCGGGCTCGGCCTGGTTAACGGCCTCCTTTCATCGGTTCTGACCAACGGGGCTCTGCCCGTAATCGAGTATTTCTTCGGCACAACTTCGCCGGTGAAGCTCCTGGAGTTGTCCAACCCCGGCGAACCCCTGCTTAAGCGACTGTTAATGGAGGCGCCCGGCACGTACCACCACAGTATTATCGTCGGCAACCTGGGAGAAGCGGCCGCGGAGGCTATCGGCGCGGACCTCCTGGCGGTGCGGGCAGGGGCCTATTACCACGATATCGGCAAGCTGCGCCGCCCCCACTTTTTCATGGAAAACCAGATGGGCCATGAAAACCCCCACGAAAAGCTGGCGCCCAACCTGTCCACGCTGATCATCACTTCCCACGTAAAGGACGGGGCGGAGTTTGCCAGGGACTATAAACTCCCGGACAAGATCATGGAAATCATCGAGCAGCACCACGGCACAAGTCTGTTGAACTACTTCTACCAGAAGGCTTTAGAGTCGGACCAGAAAGACGTGGTAAACGAAAAAGATTTTCGGTATCCCGGCCCGAAACCGCAGACGCGCGAAGCGGCCGTCGTTATGCTGGCGGACTCGGTAGAAGCGGCGGTCCGCTCCATGAACCAGGCTATGCCCGGACAGGTGGAGGGGTTGGTAAGAAGGGTGATAAAGGATAAACTGCATGACGGGCAGCTCGACGAATGCGCTTTGACCTTTCG
>JAGUUY010000241.1 GCA_020063185.1 Bacillota bacterium | reverse complement strand
GATCATTGCCGACGAAGCAGCCATCGGCGTGGTTAATAATAAGACGACGGCCGTGCGTATTATTCCCGCGCCCGGCAAGGAGCCCGGGGACCGGGTAGAGTTCGGGGGCCTTCTCGGCGGAGCGCCGGTACTGCCGATAAACCGCTTTTCTCCCGCCGGGTTTATCAGGCGCGGCGGGCGCGTACCGGCCCCGATTCAAAGCCTCGGGAATTAATTAAGTCCTCAGTCCTCAGTCCTCAGTCCTCAGTCCTCAGTCCATAGACGGGATCCGGAAACCACAAACTTGTATTCCCCAGGGTGTTAACCGAAATTATAATAAGATGAAATTCCCCATTGAGAAACTCCGGTTTATCTTTTTTCCTACCTCTGACTTCTTGCCTCTGACCTCTTATTACGCCGTCTATCTCGCGCGGCCGCCGCCGCCGCCGAAACCACCGCCGCCGCCCCCGGAAAACCCGCCACCTCTGCCGGTCCCTGAGGAAGGGGTATAGGTCGCCGCCGTGTGTATACTCTGCTGGAGCGCCGAAGCCGCCGCCGCCAGTCCGGTGAAAGGGTCCCCGCGTGCGCCGGCCGGGAGACTTGAACTAAACCACCCGCGCCCGAGGTGGTAATCGCCTGCCGCCGCGGCGGGGAAAACCACCTTCAACTGGTCAAGGACCTCCTTGGCCACACCGAGAACCACGGCATATACCAGATAATGCTCCCAGATTATAAGCGAAGGTATTTGCGCCCGGTCAAGGTTGGAGAAATGAAGCAGGAAACGCTTGAAGGCGCGCCACATCTTTAGGTGGGTGCTCCCCTTCCGGGTCCGCCGCCTGAGACAAATACCGGCGATAACCAAAATAAGACCCGCGATAAAGCAACAGACGGCAAACACCTGGGCCCCGGCAAGCCAAGCGCCCGCCCCCGCCAGCGTCAAGACCGCTCCGATACCTATTTCCATTATTTTTGGGTTAATTGTTTTGTCTATGAATTCTTCTTTTTGGGCGCTTGCCGCAACCGCTCCCTGCCAGTCCTGAAAAAAACGGCGGAATAAATTTGTTGTCGCCCCTTTGGCGTATTTCTCAATTCCCTTAAAGGTCAATTCGCCATCGGCATGGATACGCCCGACAATAAAGGCCAGCAGGTCCTGCTCGTAGGGTTCGAGACCGTTGTGGCCCTTGTCCGTAACCTTAATAACGTAATCGTTGTCCGGTGAGCCGACCATACCGAGGAGTCTCTTTTTCCCGGCCGGTCTCTCCTCAACGATAAGGTATCCCCTTCGCGCCAGGTCGAGAATGGTCGCCGTAAACCCACGGGTATCCGCCTTGCCGAAGTTCAGCAGATAGCTGACCACCGCCGGACCGTAGTTCCCCGGTAGTTCACGGTAGTAGTCGCTTTCAAAGTCGGGCTGGTACTCCTTGCCGTACTTTAACTGGAACCGCACCGCCGTGATACCCGCCCCGAGTAAGACCGCCACCCCGGCAATGAGCTGGAGGAGGTCTGCGGTGCGCCGCCGGTTCGCTTGCGCCGCCCAACGCTCTTCTTCACGCAGTATTTGCGGCAGGGCTGTCGTCTCTGTCCGGGATCCGGCCTGAGGGCAAAGAGCGGGAGGAAAAACGAGACGCACCTCCACGAAACGCCGCGGCGGCACTTCGGCAACTTCCCAGACCGCCGAACCGTCGCTGCGGATATTTACCGTACCCTGGAGGGGACCGTGTCCCCACGCCCTGACATCCCCCGGCGCCGTTTCTTCGGGAAGAAAGACGGTGATTCTTACCCTGTCGGCCCCCACGTCCCACTGGTCACCGACAGCTTTCCAGTATAGCTCCGCCACGTCCCGGTGCACACGTACCGCGTCCAGGACCCGGTAACTGAGGTCAAAGGTCCGCTCCTCGTCTCTGGCTTGGTAATTCCAAGTTATTTTTGCGCGCGCCGTTTCCCGCTGCACCGAAAAGGTCCCGGGGTTCTCGCTCTGATCCATCCGGTACGGCACACCAGCTTCCGAGACCAGAACGTCCGTAATGCCGCCCGTCCCCTCCGTCGGAATCCACTGGTCGAAGGCGCTGTAAGCCCCTCTGAAGCGCACCGTCCGGTGTTCAACAACCTGCAGCGACCCGTCCCCCAGTATCTGGGCCTCAATATCCACGGACGGGAACGTGTACGATCTCGCCGATGCTGAAGACGCCCCCGATAAAAAAAAGAGGATAGTGCAGAGCACGCATAAAACGTAGCGCCTCAACACCCTATCCCCTTCTTAAAAACGGACCTTAACCGGTTGGCGGGCGTCCTCGCCACCCGCTTCAAAGTAAGGTTCGGCACCAAAACCCAGGGCTCCCGCCATAAGGTTTACCGGAAACAATTGAATCCGCGTGTTGTATTTCATCACCGTGTCGTTGTAAAATTGGCGGCTGAAAGCAATCTTACTCTCGGTCTGCGAAAGCTCCTGTTGCAGCGCCAGAAAGTTTTCGTTGGCCCGCAGTTGGGGGTAGTTTTCCGCGACGGCAAAAAGGGTTCGCAGCGCGCCGGTAATCATGTTATCCGCTTCGGCCTTCGCCGCGACTCCCTGCGCCGAGGTGGCTCTCGCCCGCGCCTCGGTTACCTTTTTGAAAACCTCTTTCTCGTGAGCGGCGTATCCCTTTACGCTTTCCACCAGGTTCGGGATCAGGTCGTATCGCCGCCTTAACTGGACGTCGACTTGCGACCACGAATTTTTAACACGCTGTCGCAACACCACGAGGCTGTTGTAGAGAAATACCGCCCCCAACAGCAGCACCAGAAGTGTAACCGCCGCTGTAGTCACCGGATGACGTCCTCCCCTCACGTGAAAGCGTTATTACTTTATTTAGCCTGAAACCGGACACCCTTTAAAGAAGGGGTCACGGTCGTTTTTTCTGTTTAACATATTCGTCTATCGCCCCGGCCGCTTTCTTCCCGGCCCCCATAGCGAGAATAACGGTAGCGGATCCGGTGACGATATCTCCGCCGGCGAAGACCCCCGGCCGGCTCGTCCGCCCGGTGGCTTCGTCCGCAACGATACCGCCGAACCGGGTCAATGCCAGTCCCCCGGTGGTCTTGGCGAT
>JAGUUY010000184.1 GCA_020063185.1 Bacillota bacterium | reverse complement strand
GCGACGTCGCGTTTACCAAGAGCATCGCCGGGACGGCGCTCACCGTTGACCCGGACAGCGACCTTGTCAACAGCGTCACTTACACCGTGTACGTTCCCGCGGGTTCGATAAAAGACCTTGAGAACAACGCTTTGGCGAGCGACTATAACTTCAGCTTTACCACCGCCAGCGGGTCGCCGACCATATCAATTACCGCGCCCTCAGACATCAGCGGCTGGAACCTGAACCCATCTGCCGGTCAGCCCCAGACGCAGGCCGGCGCCCTTATCGTCGGTGTGGACCCGGACAGCGAGTCCTGGGAGGTCACGGCAACAGACGAGGACACGGCCAACACCAACGGCAAAATGACCGCTTACAGCGGCTCGTACGACACCGGGACCAAATTGCGGAACGCGATGAAGGTAGCGGCAAAATACGAGGTGACGCTGCCCGCCGGCGGCAAGATCGCGGACAATACCGGCGACCGGTCAGTGGATGTCACCTTCAAGCAGACGGTCGTCTGGAGCGACGCGCCGCTTTCCGGCGGATATTCCTATCGGATAGTAGTCACCTTCACCGCCTCCCTGACCGTTTAATCATGCTTTTAAAGTCCACAAGTATTCCACCTCTTCAGTTGTATATCAGTCCTACCTACTAAAATTCAATGACGGCAAGATTGTTGTTTGCCACGGCGCCGTAGTGCTTATTTTCCCCCTGCTATTAACTTGACCGGCAGCGTGTTAAACAGTTTCGAATATGCGGTTTTTGAATTACTTAACGATCAAACACAGACATAAAGAATAACGGACCGGCGGCCGATTATACTGTTAGCTTCAACGATGGACGGGTGCAGCGCACAGACAGTCAGCAGCCACAACACTGACGAACGGCGCAGCTCTTCCGGCCGTGGCGGCTGCGGTATTATGGCCTCTTGGATCACCACAACGCTTAAACCAACGGTTTGGCTTGACGGACCCCCGCGGGATGGTCTTCATACCGCATAGCTCGGACTTCGTTGGTTTAACACGAGGGCGGCTTAAGAAAACAATGCTTAAAAAGGCATTCCACAGTTTTATTGCCATACTGCTTATGTCTCTTGCGGTCGGAATCGACGCGCTTGCCTCCCCAGGCCTAATCATCGGCGGGGCGACGCTCGCAAAAGAGATTGCCGCCGGCGGCGGCTATTGCCACGTGATTAAGGTCAGCCTGAGTCAGTCCGGTACGGCGGCCGATGTCGAGGCAACCGTCGAGGGACTGGGGCAAAAGAGCGACGGCGTCTGTCAGGCTTTGCCGGCGGAGATCGACGTGAGCCCACACACGGCGCGCAATTTTTTAAGTATCGACCGGAATGCTTTTCATTTAGACCCCGGTGAGGCCCAGAGCATAAATGTCAGTATCAACGTCCCAGCCGGAACCGCGACCGGCGGAAAGTACGCCGCGATCCGAATTGCCACGGTTCCGCCGGGCGGAGAAGGGGTAAAGACCACGTCCGGCATAGCGGTGCCCGTCCTGCTCACCGTCCATAACGGCGAACCTGCTCCCGCGTTGCTTAAGAACGGGGAGATAACCGGCCTTGCCGTCGGCGGGGCACAAGCGGGTGAAGCCGTTAGCGTAACCACAACCTTTAACAACACCGGTAATTATCACTTCAAAATCCAAGGAGAAGTCGACGTCTGCGCCTCGGGGGGCATAAAACTAGCTTCACTCGCCATACCCCTTACTGCTTCCTCCGTAATACCAACGATGTCGAGGCAGTTGTCCGCGAGTTATGCCCCTGCGGGAGGGCTTTCCCCGGGTGACTATTACGTAGTTGCGAAGGTGATGTTGGAAGACGGAACAGTGCTGGACGAAGCGACGGCCGGTTTTACTGTTACCTCAGCCGCGGCGCCGTCGCCGGGCGGCGGGTACACTCCATATGTTCAGACCTCCTCAACCGACACCGCCGACCCTGGAACGCCGCACACCGGTTTTCAAGACACTGCCGGGCACTGGGCGCAGGAAGATATCGGCGTCATGACCGGCCTGGGCATAGTCCGGGGTTTTAGCGACGGCCGGTTTTACCCGGAAAAAAAGGCGACCAGAGCGCAGTTCGCGGCGTTCCTTATCCGCAGCCTGGGCATAAAGGAAGTTTCGCCCCCCATTCCTCACTTTAGAGATGTGTCCCCAAAAGCGTGGCACTACGGTGCTGTCGAGACGGCTTTCAAAGCAGGTCTGCTGAGGGGATACCCCGACGGTACCTGCCGGCCTGAGGATACGATCAGCCGCCAAGAAATCGTCGCGATTGTGTCCAGGGTCATTACGCAAAACAAAGAGGTAATAGGATTGAAAAACTCCGTAACTCTGGAACAGTTTATCGATGCCGGCGAGATATGCCCCTGGGCCAAAAGTGCTGTCGCGACGGCTGTGCAATATGGTCTGGTGGCGGGCCGGGACGGTGGTAAGTTTGCGCCGCACGAGCACGCTACCAGGGCCGAAGCGGTGGTGATACTTAAGCGGATGCTTCTGAGTCTGGGTAAACAGCCGGTGTAAGGCTTTATACTTCCGGAAAAAAACACGGCGGCCTGGATGTTCATTTTCCTGACAGGCTGGGAGGTAAACGGGTTGGCCCGCGAAATCTACCGTGACTATCCAAAGCAAAAAAATCGCCGGCGGTTCCTTTGGCTTGTACTGGTCCTGCCGGTAGCGCTGGTTTGTTGTCTGTTCTTCGAAACCCTGCACAACCCGGGGGCCATCGCTTTCGCGGCGCCCGTAGTGACGACCACCGACCCTACGGACGGGTCTACGGGTGTAATAACCACTAAAACAGTCACCGTGACCTTCGATGTGGACGTCCAGGCCGGCGCCGGCTACGACACGATCGCCCTTAAGGACCAGGGCGGCGTGGATGTCGCCTTCACCACAAGCATCGCCGCGAACGTGCTGACCATTGACCCCACGCCGGAACGTCTTGACTGCGGCGTTACCTATTGGGTTTATGTTCCTGCTGGGGCGGTGGAGGACCTCGCGAGCGACCCGTTGGCCGGCGACTACAATTTCAGCTTTACTACCGAGGCGGCGCCAGTGGTCAGCAGCACCGATCCCGCCGACGGCGCCGCCGATGTCCGGGTAAATAAAACCATTACGGTAAACTTCAGTAAAAATATCCAGGCAGGTACTGATTACGACACTATCGCTCTTAAAGACCAGAGCGGCGTTGATGTGGCGTTCAACAAAAGTATCGCCAATAACGTGCTGACAATCGACCCGACCAGTGACCTCAGTTGCAGTGTCACCTACCGGGCCTACGTTCCCGCCGGCGCCATAGCTGACTTGTCGGGCAATGCGACGGCGGGCGACTGCAACTTCAGCTTTTCCACCTCTCCGGGGAAATGGTATTGCGAACTGGCGCATACGCCGAACGACATCGGCCACTGGACCTCGTTGGCGCTGGACACGTACGGTCAGCCGCACGTTAGTTACTACTACGTTACCAACGGCGATCTGATGTACGCGTACAAAGACACGGCCTGGCATCAGGAAACAGTGGACAGCGCGGATACGGTCGGGCAGTACACGTCAATAGCGCTGGACGACAACAATTACCCGCATGTCAGTTACTACGAAGATACCAACGACGACCTGAAGTACGCTTACAAAGACGGTTCCGGTTGGCGCCTCGAAACTGTGGACAGCGACGGCGACGTCGGGTCGTATACTTCCATAAAGCTGGACGTGTCAGGGTATCCGCATATAACATACTTCGACGGTACCAACGGCTGTCTGAAATACGCTTACAAAGACGGTTCCGGCTGGCATTCCGAAAGCATCGAAAGAATCGGCGGCGGTGACGCCTGGACCTCCCTCATCCTCGATTCATCGGGGCACCCCCACGTAAGCTACTTTTACGCCGACAGTTGGGACCTCAGGTATGCTTACAAAGACGGCTCCGGGTGGTACATCGAGACCGTGGAGAGTTCAGGCGCTCCGGGTTACTACTCGTCGCTGGCCCTTGACGCGTCAGGGCACCCTCACATTGCCTACCAGAAGGGGAACGAAGCTGTCGGCGGACCCACACGGGATATAAAGTACGCATACAAGGACGCAGGGGGGTGGCATATCGAGCTGGTGGACGATTACGGTTTCGCTTACTGGCCGTCTATCGCGCTGGACCGGTCAGGCTATCCGCACGTGGGTTACTGGGACGGGAGCAACAAGTACCCGCGTTACGCCTACAAAGACGGCTCCGGCTGGCACAAAGAGACCGTACCCGACGGCTATTATTCCGGAGAGTTTATGTCTATCGCCCTTGACGTGTCGGACAACCCGCGGATGACCTACTATATCAGTATAGGCGACGATTTAAAATACGCCTGGTGGCTTACCGACGCGCCTACGGTCACCGGGACCTACCCGCGCCATGGCGCCGCAAACGTTGCTATCGGCAAGACAATCGTTCTTACTTTTACGGAAGATGTTCAGGAGGGCGACAACTACGCTTCGATCACCTTAACGGACGGGGGAGGGGGCGTCCCGTTCACCAAGACGCTGAGCGGGAAGACGTTGACCATCGACCCCGACGCTTCCCTAACCACCAGTACAACCTACACGGTGACTATTCCCGCCGGCGCGGTAAAGGATGCGGTGAATAAACCTCTGGCGGCCGACTTCAGCTACAGTTTCACCACCGAGTCGCCCGTGGTGGTGAACAGCACCGACCCGGCCGGCGGCGCCACCGGCGTCCGGGTTGACAAAACCATTAGCGTTAATTTCAATAAAAGTGTCCAGGCTGGTTCTAACTATGCCCAGATAAACCTAAAACACCAGAACGGCAGCGACGTCGCCTTCAGCAAAAGCCTGGGCGGCAGCGTTCTCACCATTGACCCGACGTCCGACCTGAACTACAGCGTGACCTACACGGTCTACATCCCGGCCGGCTGCGTTCAAGACGCTTCCGGCACGGCCCTGGCGAGTGACAACGATTTTAATTTCACCACCGAGGAGGAACTGGCGGTGCACGCGACCGACCCCGCCAGTGGCGTCACCAATGTCCCGGTTGGTAAAACCGTCACGGTTAGCTTCAGTCAGGACATCCAGGAAGGAACAAGCTACGGAACGATAAACATAAAAAAACAAGACGGCGGCGACGTGGCGTTCGCGAAGAGTATCGCCGGTACGGCGCTTACTTTGGACCCGGATGCCGACCTGAGCTACGGCGTGGCTTATACGGTTTACATACCCGCCGACTCTGTGGCCACCCTCGCCGGCAGCGGGTTGCCGTCGGACCACAGTTTCAGTTTTTCTACGGAGGCGGGGGGGAGCTGGCAGATCGAGATTCCGGACGTAGCAGGGATTGTGGGCCTTAATACGTCGGTAGCTTTGGATGTTTACGGTTATCCGCACATCAGCTACTTTTACGACACCGCCGACGACTTGAAGTACACCTACAAGGACGCCTCCGGCTGGCACACCACGACTCTCGATTCCGGAGGGAGCGTCGGCACCAACACGTCGATCAAAATCAACCCTGACGGCTATCCCTGCATAAGTTACCGCGACGACACCAATACGGACTTAAAGTACGCCTACAAAGACACCGGCGGCTGGCACACCCAGTTTGCGGATCAGCAACCTACCCACCTCGGCGCCAACCAAACGGGCCTGGACTTCGATTCTTTGGGATATCCGCACATCAGTTACCTGAACTACATTGACAGCGCCACTTATAATCTGAAACACGCCTGGAGGGACGCCGGGGGCTGGCACGCGGAAGCCGTCGACACGCAAGCCGGCAGGCCGGGACAGTGGTCTTCGCTGGCTATAGACCCTGCCGACGGCATCCACATCAGTTACTACCTCATCGGCGGTAACGCCACGCTCCTGTATGCTTATAAACCTTCGGGCGGCGCGTGGAGCATTGCCGACGCAGACCCTAACGCATCAATAACCGGTGAGTACTCGTCCATAGCCCTGGACGAATCGGGCTACCCTCATTTCAGCTGTTCGGACCGGACCAACTGGGATTTGAGGTACGTTTATAAAGATACCGGCGGCTGGCACCGGGAGACCGAGAATGTGGACACCGCCGACCAGGTAGGAACATACACCTCGATTAAAGTAAAAGACGGCTACCCGCGGATCAGCTACTTCGACATCACCAACACCGCGCTGAAGTACGCGTACAAGGACGGCGCGGGCTGGCACGCGGAAACGGTGGATAACAGCGGCAGTGTCGGTAAATGGACGTCAATAGACCTCGACGTTTCCGGCAACCCGCACATCAGCTACTACGACGAGACCAATTACGACTTGCGGTATGCTTACTGGCTGCCCGCCAAACCGATGGTTGCGGGAGTCACCCCGCTGCGCGGCGCCGCGGGCGTGCCGGTAAGCAAGACCATTATCCTTTCCTTCACGGAAAGCGTGGTTGCGGGCGATAACTACGCGGGCGTGGCCTTAAAGGACCAGACCGGCGCGGACGTGACTTTTACCAAGACGCTCAGCGGCAGGACGCTCACCATCGACCCGAGCAGCAGCCTGAATTACAGCGTTACCTACACGGTGTACGTTCCCGCCGGTGCGGTGAGGGACTCGGGGGGCAACGCCCTGGCGGACGACTTCAACTTCACCTTCACCACGGAGGCGGACACCTTTCCGCCGGCGGTGAGCGGCACCGACCCGGCGAACGGGGCGAGCGGCGTTCCCGTTGCCAAGACCATTACCGTTACCTTTGACGAGGACGTTCAGGCGGGCGACAACTACAACCTGATAAACCTCAAACACCAGAACGGAAGCGACGTATCTTTCAGCAAGAGCACCATCGGCGCGGTGCTGACCGTCGACCCGGACAGCAACCTGAGCGGAAGCGTCACGTACACAGTATACGTCCCCGCAGGTTCGGTGAAGGACATGACCAACAACGCCTTGGCGAGCGATTACGTTTTCACCTTCACGACGGAAGCGGACGCTACCACTATCACCCTTAGTCCACCCGCCGCCATCGCGGGTTGGAGCTTAGACCCGTCCGCCGCACAGCCGCAGACGCACTCCGGCGCCTTGTCGGTGACCGTGGATCCTGAGTCCACGTCCTGGGAGGTCACGGTGAACGACCAGGACACGGCCAATACCAACGGGAAGATGACGGCCTGGAACGGATCGTACGATACGGGGACCAAGCTTCAAAGCGCTATGAAGGTGACGGCCGACTATGAGGTGACTCTGCCTGCAGGTGGAAAAATCGCCGACGGCGCCGGGGACGAGTCTGTAACCACGACCTTTATACAGACGGTCGAATGGGTAGATCCTCCTCTTACAGGCGGCTATTCGTACCGAATCGTTGTTACCTTTACTGCTTCGGTTGTTGTATAATTCTAGCGAAGGAAATACCACCCCCTTTTCTAAAAGCTTAGTTACACCTTGGAAGGAATTATGGAAGACAGAATGAATTCAACAGTGCCTTCATTACAGAAATGTAACATCATAACCAGCCGGCCGGGCGATCTCGGGCAGGTGTTGTACCTCCACGGCACAGTTTACGCGGAGGAACACCAGTTCGACCTCTCGTTTGAAGGATACGTGGCGGCGGGGTTGGCCGAATTTGCCGGTTCCTATAAGGAGGACCGGGACCGCTTGTGGGTAGCCGAGGCTGATGGAAACGTGGTTGCCTCGATAGCTGTTTTCGGCCGGTCCGAGCATGATGCGCAGTTGCGCTGGTTTATTGTCCATCCAAATTATAGGGGATGTGGTTTAGGACGCCGCTTACTGACGGAAGCTTTAAAGTTCAGCAGGCAATGCGGGTACGGGACAGTTTTTTTATGGACGCTCAGCCACCTGCACCCGGCCCGCCACCTGTACGAGACGGCCGGCTTTAAAAAGACGGAAGAGGTTACCCACTTGCTTTGGGGCAAGCTGTTAACCGAGGAGCGTTACGAGCTCAGTCTTAATGTAAAGGAACGCCATCACAAGTGATAACTCACTCCTAAGGCCGGCTGCCGTTTGAAAGGTTAGAGGCGGAGGTTATAAATCCGGTATTATAGTGAATTTGTAAGATGTGGAACCCTGCTAACAGCCCACGCCTTGGTTCCTACAGGCCACCCCCAGTTTTTCCAGCGCGCGCTTCTCAATGCGGGAAACGTAGCTGCGGGATATACCGAGAATGTCAGCGATCTGGTGCTGCGTCAGGCACTTCCCGTTCAATAGCCCATAGCGCGCGGTAATGATCTTCCGCTCCCGGCTTGTGAGATGGGAGAGTTTTTCCCGGATCGCTCCCTGGTCAATGAGGCGAGAAACCTGTTCCACAACGGCGTCCGGTTCGCTGCCGAGGATGTCGATCAGGACAACCTCGTTTCCCTCCTTGTCGACACCGACGGGCTCGTGAAGCGAAATCTCAGAACGGCTTTTTTTAGCTGAACGAAAATACATCAGTATTTCGTTCTCAATACACCGGGCGGCATACGTCGCAAGACGGGTGCCTTTGTCCGGGTTGTATGTTTTTATGGCTTTCACCAAACCCACCGAACCGATGGAAATCAAGTCCTCGGTATCGTAACCCGAGCCTTCGTACTTCTTAACGATGTGCGCCACCAAGCGGAGGTTGTGCTCAATGAGAATGTTCCGGGCGCACTCTTCACCGCGAAGCATCCGGCGGATGTGTTTTCTTTCTTCTTCTTCGGAAAGCGGGCGGGGGAAGGAGTTATTCGTAACATAGCCTACCAGCAACGGGAAGCTTCCAAGGGACAATGCGGCGGCGAAAAGGGAAACCATTAGACCCCTCCTCAGTAGAATGCAACTATATGTTTACGCCGTGAGGAGAGGTGTCGTGCCTGTCTAAGTGAATTTTTTGCGCGCAACCACTGGCGTCATCGACTGATTTGGGTTAAGCTAAAAAAATGAAACAAGAGACGATGGCCTCGGCAGTAATACTGGCCGGGGGAAAAAGCACCCGTATGGGTGAAAACAAAGCTTTTCTGCGCTTTGACGGGCATACCCTGATAGAGCGGGAGATAAAAACTTTGAAGAGAGTGTTCCCCGAGGTGATCATCGCGGGCGACCCGGAGCTTTATAAGGGCCTTGCCGACAGGGTGGTGCAGGACATCATCCCCGGCGCCGGCCCGCTGGGAGGAATTCAAGCGGGTCTCACCTGTGCGGCGAACGATGTTGTTTTTGTGGCCGCCTGCGACCTCCCCTATGTCGACGGGGAAATGGCGGTTTTTATCGCGGAAAAGACCAGGGGTTTTGATGCGGCGGTACCCTGTATCGGGGGCAGGCTTCAACCGCTGTTTGCGGCCTACCGCAAGACCTGCCTCGGTCCCGTAAACCGTTACTTAGAATCCGGTGGCCGTCGGGTGGTAAGTTTCCTGGGCGAGGTACGGGTCCGCTACTTGACGGAGCTGGATTTGGCTGCACTGCCGCAGTACCGCAGGGTTTTCGTGAACGTAAACACGCCGCGCGACGTTGAGCGGCTCCACCAGGGGATTTCCGCCGCGGTCCCCGCGGTAGGAGTGGTCGGGCCGTCGCGAGCCGGAAAGACGACTTTGATCGAAGGCTTGCTAAAGGAATTGTCTGCAGCGGGATACCGGGTTGCAACGCTGAAGCACACCGGACACGAGGTCAAAGACGTCCCCGGTAAAGACACCGAGCGCTTCGCCCGGGCGGGCGCCGTAAAGACCGCGCTCGTCGGGCCGGGCGGGTTTTATCAATTTCAACGGGAGGAACCGCGGTTGGGGCTTCTCTTGGGAATTTTAGAGGAGGATGTGGACCTGATCCTGGTGGAGGGATACAAGTATGCATCGCTGCCGAAACTACGTCTGATGCACGGCGGGGAGCAGGGAAGGGAAGCTGAAATCGATGATTGGACCGTCGCGATAGTCTCAGCCGCCCCAACTTCCGTTCTCGAACATATCCTTCCTGAATACGTCCGGTGCTTTACCCGTGATGAAGTGCCGCAAATTTCGGCGTTTCTTATAGACCGCTTCCTCGGCGAGGGGGGAAGGAACTGCTGAAGCTTTTAAAACCGAACTTATACCTTGAGACTCTATTCGATATCGACCCTGAGTTGCTGAAAAAAAAAGGCATTTCCGCCCTTATTTTCGACCTTGACAATACGCTGATAGTGCGTGGTGACAACAAGGCGGAGCCCGAAGTGCTGGAATGGCTCCGGGATCTCCGCCGGCAAGGGTTCAAGCTTTGTATTGTCTCCAACAACTCGCGCGGCAAGGGCGGGAAGATGGCCCGGATCCTTGACCTGCCCGGTGTATTTGCCGCCACAAAACCGAGGCGCTGGGCTTTTCGAAAAGCCCTTGCGCTTTTGGGGACCCAAGCCGGTAAAACGGCGGTGGTTGGCGATCAGGTCTTCACGGACGTGCTCGGCGGAAACCGGATGGGACTGTTCACTATTCTGGTTTCTTCCCGCGGCGGTCCGGACTTTATCCTTACCAGGTTGATTGTTCGCAGGATAGAGAGGCTGGTCTTGCCGTGGATAATCGGGCGGGGCTCGAACTCGTGACCCAAACGGAAGGGAACACCGTGGTTAAGCCGGACATCACCGGCAGGACCAGGCTGGTGGGCATATTCGGTCACCCGATCACCCATACGCTGTCGCCCGCGATGCACAATGCGGCTTTTGCCGCGCTCGGCCTCGACTTCGTGTACCTGCCGTTTGACGTACGTCCGGAAGCACTGGCAGACGCGGTGGCGGGGATCGCGGCACTCTCCCTTGTCGGCGTTAACGTGACCGTCCCGCACAAAGAAACAGTGCTGAGCTGCCTTGACACCGTAACGGAAGCGGCGGGATTGATCGGCGCGGTAAACACGATAGTCAACCGCGACGGCCGCCTGACCGGGTACAATACCGACGCCGCGGGTTTTTTAAAGGCGCTTGAAGACGCTGCTTTTGACCCCGCGGGGAAGGAAGCCGTGATTCTCGGCGCCGGGGGGGCGGCAAAGGCTGTCGGTGCGGCGCTGGGGATGAGCAGTATACGGCGGATTACTTTTATTAACCGGACTTTGGGAAGGGCGAAAGAACTTGCGGCAAAGGTTGGAGGGGCAACGGGTGTGTCGTCGACCGCCGTCCCGTGGGAAGAGATGGAAAAATCCGCGGTGAGTGTTATCCGGTCGGCGGACATAGTGGTCCAAACCACCAGCATAGGCATGCATCCGCGCGCGAGTGAATGCCCGCCGGTACCGGCGGATGCCTTTAGGCAAGGTCAACTGGTGGTGGACCTGGTTTACAACCCTGCTCCCACACTTTTCTTGAAGACGGCCGTTGCCGCGGGCGCCCGGACGCAAGACGGCGTCCGTATGCTCCTGCATCAGGGTGCGGCGGCGTTCGAACTCTGGACAGGCCGACCGGCGCCGCTAAGTATGATGGAAAGCGCCTTGAGAACGGCGCCGGTTGCGGGCCGCGTCTCGGATATACCGTAAACGGGGCACATACCATTTGACCTGCGAAGCGGTCCCTTGATAACGACAACGATATACCAGGGTGCTTTTTCCGCTGCGCCGTTAAAGGCAGGATTTCGACCGGGCGCCGCGAATTCTTGGGAAATTACCGTAAAGAGGAGTGGCGTTTAAATGGCGCTGCGTTATCTAACGGCTGGGGAGTCGCACGGATCAGCGCTGATTACCGTTATCGAAGGGATGCCTTCGGGCCTCAAGCTCACGGTTGAATATATCAACGCGCAACTGGCGCGGCGCCAGGGAGGTTACGGGCGGGGGGGCCGGCAGAAAATTGAAAAGGATGAGGTGGAGATCTTAAGCGGTGTCCGGGGCGGATACACGCTTGGGTCGCCCATCGGTCTCAAGGTTGAAAACAGGGACTGGGCCCACTGGCGGGAGATGATGACCGCGGGCATGGAGGCCGACCTTCACTCGCGCGCGGTAACCCGTCCGCGTCCAGGCCACGCGGACCTGGCAGGGGCTCAGAAATACGGTCATACCGATATCAGGAATGTTTTGGAAAGGTCAAGCGCCCGGGAAACAGCGGCGCGCGTGGCGGCGGGCACGGTAGCCCGTCGTTTGCTTGAAGAACTTCAAATAGAGGTGTACGGCCAGGTTGTGGGTATCGGACAAGTCCGTATTGAGGCGGCTGAGGGCCCGCCCGATGAAATCCGAAAGCTGGTTGACGACTCTCCGGTTTACTGCGCGGACCCGGCAGTGAATCTGGCAATGACGGCGGCGATTGACGCGGCCCGGGAAGCGGGTGACTCGCTGGGCGGTGTGTTTGAAGTCAGGGTTGTCGGCGCGCCTCCCGGCCTGGGTAGTTTCGCCCACTGGGACCGCCGCATTGATGGGCGGTTAGCCCGTGCAGTAATGAGCATCCAGGCGATAAAAGGGGTGGAGATCGGGCTTGGCTTCGCCGGCTCATCTTTGCCGGGGTCGATGGTCCAGGACGAGATTTATTACGCTCCGGAACGCGGTTTTTACAGGCAAACCAACCGGGCCGGCGGCGTGGAAGGTGGGATGACCAACGGTGAGCCGGTCGTCTTGCGTGCGGCGATGAAGCCCATCCCCACGCTGCGGAAAGCGCTTAAAAGTGTAGACTACGTTTCAAAGGAAAGCGTCGCGGCGGCCTATGAACGTTCGGACATCTGTGCCGTTCCTGCCGCCTGCGTTATCGCGGAGGCGGTCGTTGCCTTGGAGATAGCGCAGGCCTGCATCGATAAATTTGGTGGGGACAGTATGGACGAAATAAAAAACAGCCTTGCTGATTACCGGACCAGAATAAGGCAGGTGTAGCGGTGAAAAATGTAGTTCTCGTCGGATTTATGGGTACGGGTAAAACCGCGGTGGGGAAGCGGTTAGCGCGTTTGCTGGGCTTGCGGTTTGTCGATACTGATACGGAGATCGAACAACTGACAGGGAAGAGTGTCACACGAATTTTTGCGGAGGACGGCGAGGTGCGTTTCAGATCGGAGGAAAACCTTTTGTGCCGCCGGCTTGCTGCCAAGACGGGCCTGGTGATCGCAACCGGAGGGGGAATGGTCACCAACACGGAGAACGTTGCCTTGCTGAAGCAAAACGGGATTATCGTCAAACTTTACGCAGACCCGGAGGTTATAGTAAGCCGGGTTAAGTCCAAGAGGAAAAGAAGGCCGATGATCAAGGGGGATGTGGGGCATTCGGTGCAGGAACTTCTTAATCAAAGGGAGTCTTCTTACAATGTCGCCGAATTTGCCGTCGATACCGGCAAGCAAGGGCCCGACGAGTCGGCGCGCATAATATACGAATATCTCAAGGGGAAGGATTTGCCGTGACGGAAGTTGCGGTCAGGCTTGGGGAGCGGAGTTACAAGGTTTATGTCGCGGCGGGGGAAGTAGAAAGGTTAGGAGTTACGGCCAGGCGTCACTTGACGGGTAACCGGATCCTGGTGATCACTAATCCTACTGTACGGGCGCTGTATGGCGGTACGGTGCAAAAGAGTTTGGCGGCGGCAGGCTTTGTAGTTTGCGAGATAGAGATTCCCGACGGTGAAGAATTTAAGACGCTGGATACGGTGAAGGAACTGTACGGGAAGGCCCTTGACATCGGGCTCGAACGTGGGGATGCGGTAGTAGCGCTCGGGGGCGGGGTGGTCGGAGACACGGCGGGGTTTTTCGCCGCCACCTATAAGCGCGGTGTGGCCCTGGTACAGGTGCCGACCACGCTTTTGGCTCAGGTTGACTCAAGCGTAGGCGGCAAGGTGGGTGTGAATCATCCCCGGGGGAAGAACCTCATCGGCGCCTTTCATCAACCACGCTTTGTAGTCGCTGATGTCACAACCTTGAACACGCTTCCCGTTAGGGAAATCCGGGCCGGACTGGCTGAGATAATTAAATACGGCATTATCAGGGATGTTCGCTTTTTCGAATGGCTGGAGAATAGGCTACAAAATCTTTTGAACCTTGAGCAAACGGCGCTTGAACACGCCGTTTCGCTTTCTTGTCGTATTAAGGCGGATGTGGTTTCGGCCGATGAAAGAGAAGAAGGGATTCGCGCTATTCTCAACTATGGACATACGGTAGCACATGCCTTGGAGGCCGTCGGCTGTTACCACCATTTCGTGCATGGCGAGGCGGTCGGCGTCGGCATGGTGGCGGCCGCGCGGCTGGCGGTTCGACTGGGTATGTTGAGCGTACCGGAAGCGGAACGGATAGCCGCATTGGTCGCCCGGGCCGGGTTGCCCGTGGAGATCCCCGCCGGTATGGACGCGGAAGAAATTATCAGTGCTATGTTCCACGATAAAAAGGTGGTTGAAAACCGGCTCACGTTCGTGCTTCCCGAGGCCATAGGGCGGGTTCGCATTGCACATGGGGTACCGGTGGAAAGCATTAACGCCGTTTTAACCGGCGCGAGCTGACTTTGCGGGTTATGTAACGGGGGCGTAACGATGATTGTTGCCGATACAACACGGCGGCTTATAGGGGATTTACTGCTTGAAAACGACCTGATATCCCCGTTGCAACTTGAAGAAGCGCTGAAGGTACAGCGGCAAACCGGCAGACGCCTTGGGAGGATACTCGTCAAACTGGGACACCTATCGGAAGAGGAACTTTTCGACACCATTGGGTCCCAACTCGGCATACGGCAAGTCAACCTGCGTACTACAAGGCTTGATCCGGCACTGATCGCCGCCGTGCCCGAGAATCTTATCCGGCAATACAAGTTGATCCCGATAAAGAAAGAAGCAAACAAGCTTGTTGTGGCCACTTCGGATCCTTTGAACGTGGTGGCGTTCGACGACCTGCGCCTGGCGACCGGCTTTATAGTGGAACCGGTTCTGACCACGGAAAAGGACATTGACGGCGTGATTCGCCGGTTTTATGAATTATCGGTGCTTGACGAGACCATGGACGGATCGGAAACAAAGGAAACCGCCGGGAAAATCGAAGCGGTAGACCTGGACCGGACCGGGGATAGTCGCGATAACACGGGCGCGGTCGTTCGCCTGGTTAATTCCCTGGTTATTCAGGCGATTGACGAGCGTGCCAGCGACATACACATTGAACCGCAAAAGGACATCGTACGGGTGAGGTTCAGAGTGGACGGAACGCTGAGGGACGTGACGACGTTCCCTAAAAAGTTTCAGTCTCCTCTGGTATCACGGGTTAAGATCCTGGCGGGCATGGACATTGCGGAGAGGCGGGTGCCGCAAGACGGGCGCATGCTGACCCGCTACCAGGGCCGTGACGTTGATTTACGGATTTCCAGTGTACCAACGGTTTTCGGCGAAAAGGTGGTCGTCAGGGTCCTGGATAAAGGCAAGGCGTTACTGAGCGTTGACCAGTTGGGTTTCGAGGATGATAATCTAAGAAAGTTTCGCTACATAATCCGGCAACCGCACGGCATGATCCTGATTACCGGTCCGACCGGCAGCGGGAAGTCGACCACCCTGTACGCGATAATAGCCGAAATCAACGTATCCGAGCGCCATCTGGTTACTATCGAAGACCCCGTGGAATATCTTCTTCCTGGAGTGACGCAAATTCAGATCAACCCGAAGGCGAATCTTACTTTTGCGCGCGGCCTGCGTGCGATCCTGCGCCAGGACCCAGACGTCATGATGGTCGGCGAGATACGCGACGGGGAGACGGCCGAGATCGCGACGCGGGCGGCGATGACCGGTCACCTGGTTATGTCCACGCTGCATACCAACGATGCCGCGGGAGCTATTACTCGACTGATAGATATGGGCATTGAACCCTTTCTCGTCGCTTCGACCGTTCTAGGCGTAACCGCACAACGATTGGTAAGGCTGTTGTGCCCGCGCTGTCGGGAACCTTACAGACCGGAGCGGGAGGTAGAACATTTTCTTGCGGGCGCTCAGGGGTGCGGTTCGGCTGTTCTTTACCGCGCAAAGGGCTGCCGCTATTGCGATAATGTCGGCTACCGGGGGCGAACCAGCATTGCCGAGGTCCTGCTGATTTCGCCGCCGGTAAGGGAAATGATTGCGGCGAAGGCGCCGGCGGCCGAGATTATGAGACAGGCTTCGGCCGAAGGTATGCAAACCTTGCGTAAGGACGGGCTTAGAAAGGCGGTCGCCGGACTTACCACCGTAGAGGAGCTTGTGCGGGTGGCGAGTGCGGAAGAAAGGTGGTAGACGTTGGGCTGAAGAGAACCGACTTTAAGGTCAGTTCGAAGTTCACGGTTCGGGTTTATATTTAAGGACCTTTGGGGTCCGTTCGGCGTTCAACGTTGATAAAGAAACTGAGACATAAGCGCTTGAACCGTTTTCATCCCCGGTGGCGACCAGCGTTCAAGACAACGTTTATAATTGTTATTCGCTTACATTAACAACCTAAAGCCATGGCGTTGTAACTGTCAGTGTCGGATGCCTTTTGAGTGTTGTTCGTGAGGGAGTGTCGTGCTCCAACGGGGCTGGTCTTGGAAAAGGTTGGGGTGATAAAGTGGTATTGCCTGATATTGATAACCTGCTTACCCTGGCGGTCGATCACAAGGCGTCGGATATCCATTTTACGGTCGGTGTGCCCCCTGTCTTTCGCCTCAACGGCGAGCTTGTGCCCCTATGCCTGACAGTCGGGGGGAGATTGACTCCCTGTGCGGCCAGCCGCGGGTTTAAATCTGAGGAGGAAACCGAGCGGCTTTCCAGGGAGGATATCGAAGACGCTCTCAGGCAACTGATGAGCGAAAAACATTTGCACCAATTCAACGAGGCCGGTGAAGCTGATTTTGCCTACGGCATACCAGGCCTAGGCAGATTCAGGATCAACTGTTTCAAACAACGGGGCAGTCCGGCGATCGCAATACGTGTTTTAAACACCCGGATCCCGACGCTTGCCGGGCTCGGTTTGCCTGAAGTCCTTGCTCATTTGTCGCGCCGTCTTAACGGTCTGGTTCTGGTTACCGGCCCTGCCGGAAGCGGCAAGTCAAGTACCCTGGCGGCGATGATCAACCTGATTAATCAGGAACGGCGCTGCCATATCATCACCCTGGAAGACCCGATCGAATACCTGCACCGTCACAACCGTTCCATCGTCAACCAGCGTGAAATCGGCGATGATACACGAAATTTTGCTTCTGCGCTGCGCGGCGCGCTACGGGAAGACCCGGACGTTGTCATGGTCGGAGAAATGAGGGACGCGGAGACCACCGCCCTCACGCTTTCCGCGAGCGAGACAGGCCACCTTGTGCTGGCGACGATGCACACGCCGAACGCCGCCCTGGCTATCGACAGGATTGTGGACGTTTTTCCTGTGCATCAGTCCGGCCAGGTGAGGATTCAGCTTGCCGGCGTACTCCAGGGGATCATCGCGCAGCAGCTTTTACCCCGAGCCGACAAAAAGGGCCGGATTGTCGCGGTCGAGGTACTGATGGCCACTCCGGCGGTACGGAGTTTAATCCGTGAAGGAAAGACCGGTCAGATACCGTCAGTGATCCAAACGGGCGGCCGATACGGGATGATATCGATGGACCAGAGCCTCAGAAGCCTGTACAACAGGAGCTTTATTACCCGCGAACAAATGGCTTCCCGTGCGGGCGACCTCGAAACGCTGGAACGGGGGGCGGAAAAGTAGCATAAAATTACATATTTTTTCGGACACAGGAAGGAAATATTTTCTTCACGCCGAATAATTAAAGTAAAGTGCGAATAATCGGCGGGGGAAGCTAATCAGTGGCTATACTTTACGCTTACAGGGCAAGAACGTTACAGGGCCGGCAAGCCAAAGGTTTGTTGGCAGCCGAAAACGAATCCGCAGCGGTAAATATTTTACGGGAAAAGAACTTATTTATCGTAGACCTCCACCCTACCCTCGTTAACTATCAACATATTTCCCTAAGCAAATTGTTGTATAAAAGGACGTCCCAGCGTGACCTGGCGGTTCTGTGCCGGCAGTTTGCGGTACTGTTGCAGTCCGGGCTGCCGGTATTTCAGACCCTCGGCATCACCGCGGCTCAGACGGAGAACCCGGCGTTGAAGCGCGCCCTTACCGAGGTAATCGAACGGGTCGAAAGCGGACAAACACTTGCCGGCGCCTTCCGGCTCTCACCGGGGGTCTTTCCAGAAATGTTTACGAGCATGGTGGAAGCCGGCGAGGCGAGCGGCGCTCTGGACCTGGTCCTGGAGCGCCTGGCGGTTCATTTTGAGAAAGAGCACGAAATACGAGAGCAGATTCGGGTTGCGCTGACTTATCCGGCGGTGGTCCTGATTATCGCGGCGCTCGCCGTCGGGATAATAATGACCTTCGTAATCCCTAATTTTATGCGCATTATGAACGACATGAACGTTGCCGTACCTCTGTTTACAAGGGCGGTTTTCGGCGCCAGTGAGTCTTTTAGACACTACGGTCACTTGGCGGCGTTTGCCCTGGTGCTGGGCGCGGCCGGCGTCAGGTACTTTTTACGCGAGACGGTAGCCGGCAAAGAGGCTTTGGACCGGCTGGTGTTGCGGTTACCGGTAATCGGGCGGCTGGCGCGGAAGGTGATTGTGGCGCGGTTTGCCCGGACGCTGGGAACCATGGTCCGGAGTGGGGTACCCATATTAAGCGCTTTGGAGGTGATAAAAAGAATTACCGGAAACGTGGTCTTTGCCCGGGCAATCGAAGACACGATAAACAGTGTGGCTGAAGGGAGAAGCATGGCGGAAGCCCTTGACAAAAGCGTTTTTCCCCCGATGGTCACCAGGATCGTAGCGGTAGGGGAGGAAACGGGGTCGCTGGAGGAGATGCTCGAAAAGGTGGCCGCGTTCTTCGACCGCGATGTCGAGACGGCGATAAAACGGCTCGCCGCGACGGTTGAACCTGTTTTAACCGTGGTAATCGGCGGCTTGGTGGGCGCAATTATTTTTTCGATACTTGTTCCTTTGTTTTCGATTTACGGCTCCTTTGAGTAAAGAGAAAAAAGCCTGGATCCCTCAACTGTGAACTGTCAATTCGAACTTCGAACGGACCTTAAATCAGTCCTTTTAAGCCTAACTTCGAAGCATTGTCAAGCATTCCTGTAATGAAGTAGAGAGGGATTGACCAGTAAAAAGACCTCCTGGTACAAAGGAATTGCCAAAAATCCTTAATAAAGTACCGGAGGTCGAG
>JAGUUY010000033.1 GCA_020063185.1 Bacillota bacterium | reverse complement strand
GGTTTTTTCGAAGAAGCGCTCCCAGCCGATCCGTTCCGCCCAGTCGCCGAGCCGCTCGTATTTCATCGCGTCCTTGGCGTAGGCCTCGATGATCTGTTTTACGTCTCTGCAGAGCTCGGGATACCGTGGGAAGTTGTTGGGAACGAAAGGAACAACCACCTTGGAGAACTTGGGCCCGCTGATCCGGTTGGAAAGCTTCCCGCCGGCAAGGATGACCACGCCGTCACCCTCTTTGTCCGAGAGCGGCAGCGCCGGGCACATGGTGTAACAGTTACCGCAGAACATACACCGTTCCACTTTGAGTTTAATCGTCTTTTTCCCGTCCTCGGTGGTTGCCGGTGAAATCGCCGCCAGCGGACACGCCGTGATCACCAGCGGAATCTCGCACATTTTGGCCAGGAAATCGTGGTCGATGGCGGGCGGTTTGCGGTGGTAGCCCAGGAGGGCGACGTCCGAACAGTGAACGGCGCCGCACATGTTCAAACAGCAAGCCATCGAAACCCTTACCTTGGCGGGAAGGGTCATTCCGGTAAAGTAATCAAAAAGTTCGTCCATGACCGCCTTGACCATGGACGACGCGTCGGTGGCCGGGGTGTGGCAGTGGATGTAGCCCTGGGTATGAACGATGTTGGTCACGCCCGCGCCGGTTCCGCCGATGGGGAACTTGTAACTCCCGCCCTGCATCTTCCTGCTCAAAAGGTCGGCCTTGAGCGCTCCGAGCTTGGCTTCGTCGGTGACCATGAACTCAAGGTTGTTACGGGTGGTGAAGCGGACATAACCGTCGCAGTGCTTGTCGGCTACATCACACGCTTCCCGTAAGAGTTCCGCGCTCATTAAACGCATCCCGCCGACGCGCACCGTGTATACCTTATCGCCCGAATCGGCCACATGGACCAGAACACCGGGCTCCAGAATGTCGTGGTACGCCCATTTTCCGTAGTTCTTCTGGATAACCGGCGGGAAATACTGCCAGAAGTGCCGCGGACCTAAGTCAGTCAACCGGTTTTCCCGTGGTTTCTCTGGGTTATATACACCAAATTTATCTTGGGATAATGCCATCTTAACGCCCTCCTATCTCGCGTGTCTTGATCTGTAATCGTTGATGTCCCTCTCGAAGCCGCCGGGAACATCCTCGGCTTTCCAGAAGACGTACGGGTTGCTCCGAGGCTCCTTGACCATGTGCGGCGCGGCCGGCACGCCGATCATATCGAGGAACTTCGGCAGACCCTCGCGCTGGATGAGCTCGCCTAAACGCTCGCGGTTCTTTCCCTCTTCCATCCAGTAGTCCCAGGTCTTTTCGATGACCGCTTTTACGTTGTCGTAGGGAAATTCGGTCCTCATGAAAGGAACGATCAGCGTGGACATCTGAGCGCCTTCCAGGATGGGCGCCTTTGCCCCGAAGAGCATCATAACCCCCGTATCGACTCCCGGTTTAAGGGCGCGCGGCATGGTATTGATGCAGTGCATGCACCGGACGCACTCCTTATTGTCAATCACGAGTGTATCGCCGTCTATCGACATGCATTTAGTCGGGCAGCGGCCGATGACTTCCTTCCGGATGTCGAACTTGCCCCAGTCCCGGCCTTTGTGCGCGCCGGCATTCGGCGCGTAATCGCCGGCGATATAACCCTTGACGGCGTCCTGATTGATCCGGATGTCGTCGCACCACGTGCCGATAATGGAAATGTCGGAACGGGCAATCGCCGCCACGCAGCCGTTCGGGCAGCCGTCGAACTTAATCTTGAACTTGTAGGGGAACGCCGGACGGTGCAGCTCGTCCTGGTAGGCCATGGTAATCTCGTAACACATCGCCTGGGTGTCGAAGCAGGCAAACTCGCAACGCGCCCTCCCGATACAGGCGGACGGCGTTCTCAGGTTCGAACCCGAACCGCCGATGTCCTGGTCCATATGGTGGGCCAATTCCTGGAAGATCGGCTCGAGCTGTTCGGTAATGGTGCCCAGGAAAATGATGTCGCCGGTGGAACCGTGGAAGTTAAAAATGCCGCTGCCCCGGTACTCCCAGATGTCGGCCAGGGCGCGGAGGAAATGGGTATCGTAAAATTTGGTCGTTGTTTGATTGATACGCATGGTGTGGAAGTGGGCAACCCCGGGGAACTGCTCCGGCAGGTCGGAGTATCTGCCGATGACGCCGCCGCCATAACCGCTGACACCGACGATGCCGCCGTGCTTCCAGTGGGTCTCGCCGTGTTCAAATGAGACCTCCAGCTGGCCGAGCAGGTCCTCAACCGCATCGACATGCATCAGGAGACGGTCCTGACCGAGTTTCTTTCTGTGAAGCGCTTCACGTTTCGCATCGCTCACAAAGCTGGGCCACGGGCCGGTTTCCAGCTCTTCGCACATGGGAATAGGATGTTTTATCTTAAAATTCTTTAACTCTTCCTCCGTGTAGTTTTTGAGTTCGGCGTCGCTGAAAATACGGAGCTCTTGATAGTTCAGCTTCTGCTGTGGATACCTTGGCTCAAAAGCCATATTATTGACTCCTCCTTTTGTTGAGTTTGGTCCCCAAGGAATCAGACATGATAAGGGTCGGCAAGCACCTCCCTCCGGATATTAATTGAGGTCTTAACCGGACAATACCAGACCGTCAAGCAAAGCTGTAAGAAGAATTCAGGAATAACGCGGATTTACGCCTGCTTGTTCCCGACTGCACAAATATTTCAGAAAAGTTAAGAAAATAATAATACAACCAAGGGAAGCTTGTCAATAACTAATGAATGATATGTCGCGTCGCCTCGGTCTCGCGATGCTTCTCCAGATTGTTTTACGGCAATGAATACCATGCGGTTTTCGACGGAAATCCACACGACGTTCGGCCGCTTCGGTGCGCCGGGTAACCACGTGGAAAGGCTGTCGCAAGCCACCCGCCATGCATGCGGCAGTATCGTTGAGACTCGGAATTTTACGGCTACTGCACATATTTAACGTTTAAATGTTAATAATCCGATTGCAGGTATAAAAAGGCATCCGGCAACCGAATAATCTTACGATTTAATCAATGTTAAGTAAGGCTGGGACGCGTTTGACCCATAACTCAGAAAATCCCGAACGCTCGAATCTCCGGCATGCCTTTAACTCGCGTCCGGAACGGCTAAACCCGCCCCGGCGGTACCAAAGCGTAAGCCCGGCTCCTACACCCGCGGGAAGCCGATATTTAAATCTTAGACGGTTCGTGATCTAAGCTTTCAGCTTGTATCCCCAAACGCCGGCGGCCCTTCCGGCCCCCATGATTTTACCTTCGGCCTCAAGCTCTTTGATCAATTGCCCGGCTTCCTGCCGGCTCAGCCCCGCACCTTTCTGGATTTCGCTTGCGGTGGCTACTCCCTTTTCACTCCCCTTGAAATTGGTTAAGAAGTCGATGATTTTCTGTTTCTTCTCTTCGCTCATTTGGCAACCCCTCCAGGATAAGGTTTTTTTTGTAGTTTAATTATTTATTTCACAAAAAGCAAGGACTAAAATCAAAATCGCTTATTTATTTTCCCAGAATCGCCTTGACCGCCGCAAGATCAGCGGGTTTGTCCACGTCCACCCCGATCTCGGGAAGGTCGGCGATAACGGCGCGGCCGGAAAAACCGAGCAGGCGGCACATTCTTCTTTCCACGTTCTTAACCGAAAGGCGGCCCAGGAGAAAGCGGCAGAAAAAACCCGGGCCGACAACCAGCGCCAGGCGGAAGGGTTTTTTCCGCAGGCGGACGAAGTCACCGGCACGCTCCAGACTCCTTTTTAGCGCCCGGGGATCTACAAGCCCCACGTTGCCGCCCGTGAAGGACCCCTCGCGCAACCGGACGTACGTGCGCTGCACACCGGGATAGCGCGTTTCCACCGCCTCGCGCGGGATTATTGGATAGTATACCTCGGCTTCCGCGTCACCGCACAGCCTGATGAACTCTTCGACGATTTCGGCCGTTAACAGGGGAATGTCCCCTGTCACCACCAGCACCCGGGAAAAGCCGGACAGCGCCTCAAGACCGGCGGCCAGATTTTCAAGCATTCCGCCGGCGGGTTCCAGAACGAGGACCCGGTCCGAGCCGTATTCTTCTTTGAGGGCTTCCGGCCCCACAACCACAACCCTGTCCACCGGGGGCGCAGCCAACAGGGCGTCTATTACGTATGCGGTAAGCGGCCGTCCGTGCAAGTCGATAAGAGCTTCGTGGGCCGCGGGCGAAGTGCCCTGGAGCCGGCCGGTGTTGGGAGCCCCGGCCAAAACGAGGGCGGGTATCACCTTTTCTGCTCCTTGAGCGTGTTCAGGAAGCTGGTTTCGGCGTTCTCGATATGCTCCCGGGCGAGTTGCGCCGCGAGTTCGCTGTTGCGCTCCGAAATCGCCTCAACGATCTTCTTGTGTTCTTCGACCGCTTCCTTTGTTCTGCCGGGGCGGGAAAGGGTGGCCAGGCGGAACCGCTGCACCTGATCTTGAAGGTTGGAAATGATCTGCATCAGCCAGGGGTTCTTACTCGCCCGGTAGATTATGTCGTGAAAACCGGTATCCCGGGCTACCACCGCATGAACGTCCTGGGAGTCGCTGACCTCGGCGATTTCGACCAGGGAACGCTCAAGTTCCTCGAGCTCGTCGTCTTGGATCCGGGCCGCCGCAAGACTTGCGGCAAGTGCTTCGAGAGCGGCCCGCACCTCGAAAACATCCGCGATGTCTTTCACACTGATGCCGGCCACGTAGGCGCCCCGGCGGGGGAGCATAATGACCAGCCCCTCAAGTTCAAGCTTGCGGATCGCCTCCCGTACCGGTGTGCGGCTCACCCCCAGTTCTTCCGCCAGCTGAACCTCCATAATTCGTTCGCCCGGCCCGAGCAGTCCCTTTATGATGGCCTCGCGGAGCGACTCGAAAACCACTTCCCTGAGGGGCTTGTAGGAGTCCAGTTTAACCGGTAAAAGACGCTCTCTGGTCATCTATTCACCATCCCCGTCACCTTACTCGATACTTATTCGAGCAGGCATCGAGGTAGCCCTTCTTCCTTAAGTCAAATAATCTTGTTGAATGGAGACGCCCGTTGCTGCCGTGGTGGTTAAGATACAAGAAAAACGGCGATTTTTGAAAAACTGGGCGGCGGCAGCGGCTTCCGCCGCGGTCTCGAACAAGCCGAATAATGTGGGGCCGCTTCCGGACATCGACGCGCACAAGGCGCCCGCTTCGGTTAATTCGTCTTTTAATACCGCAAGCTCAGGATGCTTTCCAAAGGTAACGCTCTCCAGAGCGTTACCGCAGTGGCGCAACGCTCCCTGCCGATCCCGCCGCGCGAGAGCCGCCGCCATTTCCCGGGCCGACGGCCGTCTTGCGTCCCTGAGACTATCAAAAGCGCTGTATACCGCCTGCGTGGAAACAGCGTAGGGCTGTTTCAGGAGCAAAACCCCCAACTCCGGCAACGGCGGCAGCTGGGTAAGCTCGTCACCCCTGCCGGTGGCAAGGCTCGTTCCGCCAACGAGGCAAAAGGGCACATCTGTGCCGAGGCTTGCGCCCAACCGGCTTAAACATTGAGTATCCAGACCCGACTCCCAAAGTAAGTTCAACCCCCAAAGGACGGCGGCCGCATTTGCGGAACCGCCGCCGAGCCCTGCCGCCACAGGAATTTTTTTGTGGAGGATAATGTCGACGCCGCGGCGGCAACCGGTTTCCGCCGCCAGCAAGCGGGCGGCGCGCATCGCCAGGTTGTCCCCGCCGGTTACCACCCTCTCACCGGTGACCCGCAGGGTGATATCCGTGGGGCTGGTTTCCAAGGTGATAAGGTCGCTTAATGCGAGGCTCTGCATCACCGACGATATCTCATGATAGCCGTCCGCCCGAACGCCCGCGACATCGAGAGACAGGTTGATTTTGGCCCGGGACAGAAGGTTGAGCCTCAAACCACACCTCACCACATACAATCTGATATTCTTTCATAACTTTACACAAAAGATTTTCAAAGGGCAATCCGGGAAACAGCGCTTCCGCAAGGAGAATCTAACACGACACTCTACCATGCTTTCGGCGCTTGTTTCTCACTGTGATTGAGGTGAGAAATGCTGCCGTCTTACGATCCGGTGGCGCCGCCGTTTGGTTTTCTTATGTGCCTCAGCCTCCTGTCGGGAGCCGGGACCCTGCTTGGGGCCTTACTCGCACTGCACCTTCCCCTGCGTAAGACGATCCCGTACCTGATCGGCGCGGCAGCGGGCGTGATGAGTATGGTGGTCTTGCTCGAGCTTATCCCGACATCCGTGCGCCTTGGAGGACTGGTCCAAATGGTAACGGGGAACGCAGCCGGCATCTTCCTCTGTGCGGCGGCAGACAGACGGCTCGGCCCCCCCCCGGTCAACCTCGGGGCGTCGTATCAACGCCTGGGCTGGTTTTTGCTGACGGGTATTGCGCTGCACGATTTCCCGGAAGGGATAGCGATCGGCGCCGGCGGCACTGTTACCACCGAACTGGGTATATTCATCGCCGCGGCGGTGGGAATACATAACATACCCGAGGGCCTCATCAACGCGGCGCCCCTTAGCCTCGGCGGGCTCAGTAAAAAAGAGGTGCTCCGGCTTAACACGCTTCTGTCCCTGGTCACACCGGCGGGTACCCTCGCCGGGCTGGCCCTGGCCCGCTTTATGCCGTTGGCGGTCCCGGCATTGCTGTCCGTTGCCGCAGGGGCAATGCTTTACATCGTCCTTAAGGAGCTTACGCCGCGCATGATGAGGAAAAAAGGCGCCGTGGGGTTCGTTTGCGGCGCTCTGCTCATGGCCGGCATGCTCTTGTTCGCGCACCGGTAAGCATTTTGGCTGCGGCGTTCACCGCTTCAGGAGAAACCATACCCCCGCCGTAAGCAGCAGTCCCCCGATAATACGCCAGCCCGTTAAGGGAAGGCGCGCCATGCCGAAAAGGCCGAAGTGGTCGATTACCGTTGCGGTCAGCACCTGGGCAAACACAATCGCGGTCGTTGCCGGCGCCACTCCCACTTTGGGAATGCTTTTGGCCACACCAAAGATAATCAGCACTCCAAGTATTCCCCCCGTCCATGCGTACCACGGTACGCTGCCCAAGCGCGCAAAACCGCCGCACCCCAAAAAGATAAGCAGTGTTCCCGCAAAAATTACCCCTACCGCGTGAACAACGAACGTGGCTTCCCATAATCCGCTTATTTTCCCAAACAGGGCGTTTACCGAGCCCTGAACGGCCATAAGCGCACCGGCAGCCGCCGCCAGTACCAGCGAAAAAAAGTACAAACCGGGTTTGCCCCCTTGCCGGACAATAGCGTTGTGAGGTCTATTTACTCCACCTATCATCACCGTGCCGGGGCTTTGTTATGCGGCAGACCCAGGCCTCACCGAACCAAGTTTTTTCTTGTTTTTCTGCCCGGAGCGTGTTAAATTTGTCCTTAAGACGGGTAGGGTGTTATGTAAAGGAGGGTGGAAATCGCTAAAGAAGAACGGTGAAGATCGATCGCGATTCAACTAGCGGGAGAAGTATTTTACGCATTTAGAGAGGAGTCGAGAAAGTGTTGAAGAGAAGCCTGCTTGTTCTTCTTTGTCTGGTACTGACAATTGCGCTCACCGGATGTGGAAAAGCCAAAACTACGACTGAACCTACGGCAGGAGAGTCGAAAGAAGCGTACAAGATTGGCGCCGTGGTTGATATCAGTGGACCCGCCGCGTCACTCGGGGAACCGGAAAGAAATACCCTGCAAATGCTGGTTGCCGACTTAAACGCCAAGGGGGGCATCGACGGCCACCCTGTCGATCTCATCATTTTAGACAATAAATCAAACGAAACCGAGGCCGTGTTGGCCGCTAAACGGTTGATCGACCAGGATAAGGTGCTTGCCGTCATCGGCTGCAGCCAGAGCAGTACCTCGCTGGCCATAGTGGACACGGTTACGAAGAGTGGGGTACCTACGATCTCCATGGCGGCTTCCGCCAAGATCGTTACGGCGGAAGACGGAAAGCAGCAGCCCTGGGTATTCAAGACGGCGCAGAGCGACATCGTTGTGGCCAATAAAATCGCCAAGTACCTTGTGGGCCAAGGGATCAAGGACGTCGCCTTTCTTTCCATGAACAACGCCTTCGGCGATTCCGGCCTGAAAAACTTTGAAGAGGCCGCAGCCGCAAACGGAATTAACATCTTGTTAAAGGAGAAGTTTGAAGCGACCGACAATGATATGACGGCGCAAGTTACCAAAGTGAAAGCTTCTAAGGCCAAGGCTACGGTCGTGTGGGCTATCCCGCCTTCGGCTTCTATTTTAACTAAAAACTTCAGGTCACTGGGGATTAACATGCCGCTGATTCACACCCACGGCATTGGTAATCAGACTTTCATCGACATCGCCGGAGCCGACGCCAACGGTGTTATCGCCCCGATGGGCAAGCTTGTAGTTGCGGAACAGCTGGCGGATACCGACACGCAAAAACAGATCCTGCTTAGCTATATCAGCAATTACCAGGAGAAATACGGCAACCGGCCCAGTACTTTCGGCGGACACGGCCACGACGCCTTCGAGCTGGCGGTAAAAGCCATCGAGCAGGCCGGTCCCGACCGTGCCAAGATTAGGGACGCCCTGGAAGGGATAACCGATTTCCCGGGGATAAGCGGTGTGTTTAACCTTTCTGTGGAAGACCACAACGGCCTCGGGGAGGATTCCATGGTAATGATCGAAATTAGAGATGGAAAGTGGCACTATTTGGCGGACTAGGAGGCATCCTTGTTGGGTACCGAAAGCCAGTACATGCAATACCTTTTTTCAGGTCTGACACTTGGTAGCATTTACGCCTTGATAGCCTTAGCGTTGGTGGTCACTTTTAACATAACGGGTATTTTTAACCTGGCGATCGGTGAGTTTGTCACCATCGGCGCGTTAGCCGCCATCAGTCTCCGTGAGGTCGGGTGCCCAAACGCTCTCGCCTATACCTTAGCCGTGATCATTGCCGGTTTGGTCGGGGTTTTAATGGAAAGGGGAACGATCAACCCCGCGCGTAAAGCTTCCGTTCTAACCCTGATCATCATCACCATCGGCGTTTCCATCGCTTTAAGGGGTGCGGCCCTCCTGATCTGGGGCACGCACCCCTACACCTTACCCGCATTTGTCGACGCCGCGCCGCTCAGTTTCTTAGGGGCGGTTTTAATCCCGCAAAGTCTTTTCGTTCTTGGCTTGGCTGTTGTTGCGGTAGCACTCCTTTTTACTTTTTTCGATTTTACTTTCGCCGGCAAAGCCGTGAGGGCCGCCATGATGAACCGCACCGCGGCCCGGCTGGTAGGTATAAACCCGGCGCGTTTATCGCTCTTTGCTTTCGCATTCAGCGGTATTATCGCGGCTTTAGCGGGTATTTTTATCACCCCCATCACCACCGCCACATATGACATGGGGTTTATGCTGGGTCTGAAAGGTTTCGTAGCGGCTATTCTCGGCGGCGTCACCAACGCGACCGGGGCAATCATCGGGGGAGTGCTTCTCGGCGTGATCGAGGCCTTTGCCGCAGGCACTTTGCCGTCCGGTTTAAAAGACGCTGTCGCCATGGTGGTCATGATTGTAGTCCTTCTTACCCGCCCTACCGGTATTCTGGGACAGCGTTAAACGGGTCGGCGTCTTTTAAATATTCATTCATTACCGCGTAAGACATTCAAGGGGATGGCATTCTTGGGTTTCAAAAAAAACTTGCTGCTTTTCGCCGTAGTAATCTTCGTTTTTTGTCTGCCAATTGTGGTTGAAAGCAGCTACTATATGAGTATTTTTATTGTTATCGGCCTGTACGCTATCGTGGCCCAGGGTTTAGGTCTTTTAATGGGTTGGGCGGGACAGGTCTCTTTTGGACAGGCTGCTTTTTACGGTCTTGGAGCATATACCGCGGCAATCCTCGCCACAAGGTGCCAGTGGCCGCCGCTTCTTTGCGTCTTTGTGGCGCCCCTCCTCCCTTCTGTGATTGCGTTTATCATCGGCCGTCCTATTCTTAAACTGCGGCAACATTATCTCGTCCTGGCAACCCTTGGCTTCGGCATTTTTGTTTTCGTAATGCTCAAAGACCTCGGCGCACTTACCGGCGGCCCTTCGGGGCTAACGGGGATCCCTTACCTCAATATCGGCTCAATAATATTCATGACCGACCATCAGTATTTTTATCTGGTCTGGTGCGCCCTGGGGCTGACCCTTTTTTGCATGGCCAACCTCACCCGTTCACCTATCGGCAGGGTGTTCAAGGCGATTCACAGTAGTGAGCGGGCTGCGGAAGCGGTCGGCATCGACACGGCATCCTTAAAACTACAGGCGTTCGTTTTGAGCGCTTTCCTGGCGGGGCTGGCCGGGGCGCTGTACGCATTTTGGGTAACGTTTATCAGCCCGTCGCCCTTCGGGTTCACCACTTCGGTGGAGTTCGCGCTGATGGTTGTCGTCGGGGGGCTGGGCACACTGTGGGGCCCGGTCCTGGGGGCGGCTATAATTGTGGGGTTGACCGAATTTCTGCGGTGGGCCGTGCCGGTTGCTTTGCCGCATGCCGGCGGTGAGTTCGAGATCATATTTTTCGGGATTATCTTCGTCCTGATAATGCTCTTCCGCCCTAAGGGACTACTTTCCATAGAGAAGTCAAGCATGGCGGTGAATAATCCTGCAACCTTAAGGAGTACAGATGCTTGAAATAAAAGAGCTGACCAAGAGTTTCGGCGGGCTGATTGCGGTGAACCGGGTAAGCCTCAAAGCCCGTGAGGGTGGAATATTGGCGCTGATCGGGCCCAACGGCGCGGGGAAAACCACCATTTTCAACCTCATCACCGGGGTTTCTCAGCCCGACGAAGGCGCCATTTTTTTTCAGGGGCGGCGGATAAACAGGCTGTTGCCTTTTCAAATCGCCGCTTTGGGCATAAGCCGCACTTTCCAAAATCTTGAATTGTTTACGAACCTCACGGTCGTGGAAAATGTTATGGTCGGCGCCTACCGCAAAAGCCGGGCCGGTTTTTGGAAAAGCGTTTTTCGCCGCCCGGGTGCAACGAAAGAGGACCGATTGCTTTACCAGGAAGCCTTGGGTCTTCTCGATCAACTGGGACTGACTCTTTATGCCGACGAACCGGCCGGTAATCTGCCCTTTGGGCAGCAGCGCCTGCTTGAAATCGCCCGGGCGTTGGCCGCCCGGCCGAAAATTCTGCTTCTTGACGAACCCGCGGCAGGCCTGAACCCCAACGAATCCCGCGAACTCGCGGTTTTTCTCCGAGGGCTGGTAAACCAGGGATACTCCTTAATTTTGGTCGAGCACGACATGGAAACGGTGATGAGCCTCGCCGACGAAGTCGTGGTGATGAATTTCGGAACGGTCATTGCCTCCGGGGAACCCGGTGAAGTGCAGCAGAATACCGAAGTTATCGCCGCATACCTGGGTGAAGAGGAGGAAGAGGCGTGCTGACCGTCAGGAACGTCACCGTATTTCGCGGCCATATTCAAGCGCTGACCGATGTCTCTCTCGACCTCAGCGCCGGTGACGTATTGGTTATTCTGGGCGCCAACGGCGCAGGTAAAAGCAGTCTCCTCGGCGCTATTGCCGGCCTCTACCCGCCGAAAAACGGCGAAATATTGCTCGAAGGCGCTTTACTAAACGGCCTTTCTCCGGAAGCCATTGTGCGCAAGGGCCTTTGTTTGGTTCCCGAGAACAGGCAGTTGTTTCCCTTTTTGAGCGTGCGTGACAACTTGCTGCTGGGCGCATTTCACCGCTACCGCCGCGACAGGAAAAGCCTGGAACGGGACCTGGGGAAAATCACAACCTTGTTCCCCGCCTTGCGGGAAAAACTCAATTCCCCCGCTCACACTTTGAGCGGCGGGCTCCAACAAATGGTGGCCATCGGGCGCGGTTTAGCCGCCGCGCCGCGAATTCTGCTCCTGGACGAACCCTCCACCGGCCTTGCGCCCCTGGTAGTTAAAGAGATTATGCACACCATCCGCCGGTTAAAAGAACACGGGCATACCATCATTCTCGTCGAGCAAAACGCGCGGGCCGCGCTTGGTGTAGCCGACTACGCCCTGGTTCTTGAACGGGGCCGCGTTACCCTCTCCGGAACTCCCGGGGAACTTTCCAAGAGCGGCGGCTTATTCACCGCATACCTCGGTAAACACCGCTGAAATGGAAGCCTGATTCGACGGCTGAACGACGCCCTTAAAACCCCAAAGCAACCCCCAAGTTGTCAACGCCAATAGATCACGCCAGGCGTTGCACACCACCATTTTTCACACTTTATAGCGGCAAAGCATATATTGCTGGCAGAAAAGGAAGGACGACAACTTCCTAATCCGGTAAAGAAAGGAGGAAGCTTATAATGGATGAAGTTCTAGGGCGCTTCCCGTCGACAATTTGGTTCTGCTTAATCCTGATTATCATTATTCTTTGCTGCTTCCCCGTGTTTAGATAAGCATATATGCTTTGAAAAATATCGGGAGAAGAAAGGAGGAGGCTTTATGGACGACGTTTTGGGAACCTTTCCGTCGACAATCTGGTTCTGCTTGATCCTGATTATTATCATTTGTTTGTGCTTCCCTGTATTTCCATTTAGATAACTAGATCGGTTAAAGAGAGGCGCCGGGGGGCATACCTTAAGCAGGAATAAACAGATTAGATTAGTCGTGTCCACCTTCTTGCGAGGTAAGAAGCCTATAAGCCGCGACCATAGAATCACGGGAGAAGGAGCTCCAGCCCCTTCTCCTATAATTTCTGCCGGGAGGATGCCTTTAAAGCACACAATGGCATAGGAATTTGTTAAAAGGCAGGCTTAGGCACATTTAATTAGGTCTTTTCCCGACACCGGTTTATGGCGGTCTTCTGAACCGATAAAAGAAAACCGGGCGGCAAGGTTTCCGCCCTATTATGTTTGCTGTAAACTTATAGGCTGGTTAAAACCCGGCGCTAACCTGCGTCATCCCTGTCCCTGCCGATGTCGCTGCGGCCGAAGTCCCACCGAATAACCTCCCGGCCGGGGCCTTTCCTGGCCGGTGTTGTTTCCGCCTTAGCGCTTTCAGGTGACGCTTTCGGTCTCGCAGCAAAACCGGTCCCCAACCCCTGTAAAAGCGGCAGTACGGAATCGACAATCTCTTTATTGCTCAAGAGTGCCGTCAGCGTTTTTACACCTTCCTTCCCGCCCAAGAGGTTCATAAGGCCCTTACCGCCTGGAAGCGCTTTCAGTCCCGTATAGCCGGCTTCTTCGTCCCCGGTCCGGGCCGGACTTTGGCCGGAAACCAGCGAACCCAAGAGCCTTCCCAGGAATTGTCCGTCCTGTCCTTCTCCTGTACCTTGCCGCCTTCCGAGCAGTTCCACGATGCCGAAAATGTTCACCAGGCTTAGAACGAGTAAAAGATTATCGGTGTTCAGTCCACCCCGTGATTGTAAATCAAACAAGTCTCTTAAGACCTGGCGCAGTTCTTGCCACCCACCGCCCCCGCTTTTGTTTTCCACCTCTTGGAAGCCCTCCTTAAATCAGCCCCGGGATACTGGGGATATTCCATCCGGTAATCCGCTCAATCTCTGCCTTGGCAGCCAAACGGGATTCCACCACGCCTTTATTGAAGCAGGTAGCTATTCTGGTTTCAAGTTGGGCGACATTTAGCCCGACTTCGGGCTTGATTTTTACCCGTACAACCTCTTGAAGACCATCAAGCGTCAGAGAAACCGGTCCTTCCGCCACCTCGATTCTCAAATTTCTAAGTGCCTCTTTCACCCGCGTAAGATCGCCGAGAATTTTCCCGAATTCCTCAAACTGAAACAAAAATTTCACCCCCTCGTTCTGTGACAATATATTCAACGGCGCTGCAAACGGCCACTTCATCCGGTCCCTTTATTTCACACTTTACCGTTCGCGGGAATATATTGCCTGCAATAAGAGTTAACAATCTGTTTCACAGAGCCGTTTCGTAGCCCGCGAGGTAGTATAACCCCTCCCGTAAGACAGCAAGGAACGCCGCATTCGAATGCAGCTACATGCAGGCTCTAATGCAACTAACACGGTTTTGACATAAAGGGGTGGTCTGAATGGATGATGTCAAGCAAGTCCTGCACCAGTACCGAAAAGATCTACTTCAACTCCCGAACGTAGTAGGTGTGGGGGTCGGTAAAAAGCTTACACGGGGAGTAGAGACGGACGAACCGGTGGTTGTGGTTTTTGTCGAAAAGAAACTGCCACCGCATTTTCTCCGGTACGGGTCTCTCGTCCCCGAAACCGTCGGCGAGGCAAAAACGGATGTCGTCGAAACCGGGCGTTTTAGGCTGCTGAATGAACTAACCAGGCGGCATCGCCCCGCCCAACCGGGTATGAGTATCGGGCATTACAAAATCACTGCCGGTACCTTCGGGGCACTGGTCTATGATCTCAAGACCGGAAACCCTTTAATTTTATCTAATAACCACATTCTGGCAAACGTTTCAAACGGCAAGGACGGCCGGGCTAAAATCGGCGACCCCATTCTTCAGCCCGGACCTTACGACGGCGGGGTCGTGGCGCGCGACACAATCGCCACCCTCGAGCGGTTCATCCCCATGCACGTTCAATCGGCTCCCGCTACCTGTCCGGTGGCGTCCGGGGTGGAATACTATATCAACACCATGCTGCGTGCGCACCGTCCCGAATACTCGGTAAGGCTTTACCGGAAACCTGACGTTAACAACAACGTGGACTGTGCCGTTGCCAAGCCGGTAAAACCCGAATTGGTCTCCGGCGAAATAATCAAGATCGGCAAAATAAAGGGTGTCACTGAAGCAACACCGGAATTGCGACTGCATAAATACGGGCGCACAAGCGGCTACACCAAGGGGACCTTGAAATACGTAGACGTAACCAGCAGCGTAGACGTCGGTGAAGGTAGGCGGGCGGTTTTCGAAGATCAGTTTATGGCAACCGCAATGAGTAAAGGCGGGGACAGCGGTTCTCTCGTCCTCGATGAACACGGGAGGGCAATTGGTTTGCTGTTTGCGGGTTCCGACAAATATACACTCTGCAACCGCATTCAAAACGTCCTTCGTCTACTCGACGTGCGGTTTTGAGCAAGGAGGTGGCTTGATTGTCTAACGACTTCCGGTCATTGAACCTTCCGGCCCTGTTGGCCTTGCTCCTCGCAAGCAGCAGTACGGAGGTCGATAGATACCTGGATACGGTGGCGGATGTGGTAGATAACACACGCCAGGCGCTGCGGAACATTCGCCAAGGTGTGCAAGCAATTCAGCAGGTTATCCCGGTGCTAAGACACGACGCCCAAACCTACCGTGAGAAGTAACAACATCCTGCCTCCGGCGACACCCCATTCCATTCATGGGAAAAGGCTGACCTTTTAGGAGTCAGCCTTTTCCTATTGATAAAACAGTTTGGGACAAGTTTTAGCTTAAAGCAGCACTGTTTTACGTATTAAGAGCTTTCATGCTGTTTCGACGCAACATCACAAAGTTTGGTGAGAAGTTTGGCAATCTCGGGGGGGAGGTCGGCGAGCCTCCTCTGGTCATTTAAGAGTAATTTTTTCAACCGTCCGATAGTCGCAGCGAAGTCCTGTTCGAGACAGAGGCCCTCAGCATAGCCTTCATGATAACCGAACATCTTGCCCTCTTTGAACCCGGCCTCACAACCCGCCTCGAAACCTTCCCCGTAACCCTGATTGTACCCCGCTCGCCATCCTGCCTGAAAACCCTCCTTCCGGTCGGCCGTCAACCGCCCACCCCCTTCCATTCCAGCTTATCCCATCCAACCAACTGCGCCCCGGTTTCAAATGACTTCTCCCTGCTGAAAGACCACAAGTCCCGCGCCTTCGGTGACGGCCAGGGGCTGCGGCTCAAAATGACCTTCGTCTACAAACGAGGTCAGCACAAGCATCCTCTTCCGGCCGACACACCGGTACAGTCGCCTGACGAGAAGCTCATCCAGCCCGGAAAGTCGGTACAACACCCTGCCGTTAACCATGATGACGAGTGAATACGAAGACTCCTCCCGTTCTATAAAAACACGAACGCTTTGCCGCTCGGAGCAAAACCTGTTAAAACGGTTAAGCCACCGCTTTGCGGCCCTCCTCGCCGCCTCGCTGTCATCAAAAAGGGGGCCGATGACCGGCACCCCGCCCACCAACCGGAAACATACATTGAGCATACCATCGCTCCCTTGCCCTAATTTATGATCCGCTCCCGAAGGAAGTTCCGTTAAAGCGTACAAGGGGCCGGTGTTCATCGAATCAGGCGCCTCGATCCACCCTCCAGGGCTTTCACAACTAGTAAGCGGATTTCGGCACTCCCTGGCGGAAGCACCCGCGAGTCTCCACGCCGCCGATGCCGGGGTAGCCGGTAATCGTTTGCTCGATGACCTCTTTTAACGAGACCGCCTCATGTACGGGAGTGTAAGCGACACGTTCAACAATGAACACCGGGTCGAAAGCGTGTATCAAGACCCTCTCCGGTGAACTGGCGAAATTAGCGCCGGCTTGAAGAATGGCCTCATAATGGGATTGGCAGGCGCCGGCGAATATCACCAAAGAATCCCGGTTGTGCTCGAAGGCCCTGGCGGATTTGACCGCGTCTACAAAATGAGTGGAATTACGGTAACTTCTCAGGTCCTTGAAGTCTTTTCTTCCAGGTACAAAGCCGTCGTGCCCGGTGGTGACCAGAATATTGGGCAAATGCTTGGGAAGCAGTTCTTGTAACACTTCGGCGTGCTTCTCCTCAGGGAAAACGTAGCCGTTTGCCGGCACTCTCAGTTGCTTGTAAGTGGTGAGACAGAGTTCCAGGTAATCCTCGTCCCCGTCGAGGTGCAGCACCGTTCCGGGAACCGCGAAAGTCTGAATCTCCTTTCCGTTCCGCAGGCAATGCTGGTTGTTCTGCCGCCGGCTCAGACTGCGCCGCACGCAATCATTGTTCCTGGTAAAAACCTGCCGCCAATGGTTGGATATCTCTTCCCGGGTAACCTTTATGAGGTCTTCCACCGGCGCATCGCAGACCAGTCGGAAATCAATGCCTTTCAGGACGGCATGTTCTTTGCCGTCCTTTTCGAAAAAGTCGATTACCTTAAAAATAACGTCCAGCTTGTGCGATTGCCGGGCTACGATGTCTCCTTTTTCAAGGGAAGCCACGGCTACCAACTCCTTTGCCATTTTTTACATAATATGAATTGCTGAGCAGTAAGGTGTATCAGGGAAGAGGCAGGGTTTATCTATGGGGGGAAGTACGCTGGGCGAAGTCGGAACCGTTCCATCGTTGCGCGGAAAAAAAAGCCCGGTGCGGACCGGGCTATTTTGTGTGTTTATCGGCCACGCTTGAGGCCCCGTAGGCATCGGGTTTGATTTTCGCTCGAAAACCGCTCCCCACGACCATACCGACGACCTCCCTGATGAGAGCGCGCGTATCGCCATGGTTACCTACATCGATATGAATCTCAATTTTGAACTCCTCGAGCCCCTTGTCATGCAAAGATTGCGTCACAAGGCTCCCTACTTCCAGGCTTAAGGAGGTCTCAAAAAATATTTTTTGACGCAGGCTCTTTATTTTCCGGTGGGCGCGCTTTCTGTAAAAATACCGTGCGCCTTTGCCCAAACGGTGGACGATTACGGCTGTGATGAAATGGGTCTCACCCTGGACAACCTGAGAGTCGGAACCGATAATAACCTTATAGGCCGACGTTGGTAAATTTCTGATGTACCATACTATGTCGCCCATCATATCGTCGAAGCGCATCTTTCCCTTACTGGGACTAGTGAAGTACATGCGAACCTCTCAAAATGGTCTCTGTTGCGAATTATAACATAAACAAACCCTTTTTACACGCAACCCCTTTCCGCCAGCGCTCCGGTGATAAGAGCAAATTCCTCCAGGCCGAGTGTTTCTCCCCGGCGGTCCGGGTCGATGCCCGCTTTATTGAGGACAGATCTCCACGTTTCCCGACTGCCTCCCAGACTTGCGCCGGTAAAGGCGTTGAGTAAAGTCTTGCGCCGCCGGCCGAAGGCCGTACGGACAACCCGGAAAAAAAGTGCTTCATTCCCTACCGCCACCGGGGGTCTGGTTCTCACCGCGAGCCTTACCACCGCCGAGTCAACGTCAGGCACCGGGGTAAAACTGCCCCGGGAAACATGGGTCACCAGTTCGGGTTCCGTTTTATAAGCGGTCAATACGGAAAGCGAACCGTATTCTTTTGTTCCCGGTCGGGCCACAAGCCGCAAGGCGACCTCTTTTTGCACCATCACGACGATTAACGATATCTTGAAGCCGCCCTCCAGAAACCTCGTTAAAAGGGGTGTCGTGATGTAATAGGGAAGGTTGGCGACCACTTTGTAAGGAAAGGCGCCGCCCACGGCGGAGACGAGGGCATCAGGGTCGGCGCCGAGCGCATCGCCCTGGACCACAATTACCTGCGGCTGGTCTGCAAAAAGGCCTTGCAGCAGCGCCGCCAGAATACGGTCTATTTCCACCGCCACCACCATACGCGCGTTTGCGGCAAGGCGACGTGTAAGCGTACCAATGCCGGGCCCAATCTCAAGTACGGTATCGGCGGCGGTAAGACTCGCCGCGTCGGCGATTTTGCTGATGATACCCGCGTTGATAAGAAAATGCTGCCCGAGGCGCTTTTTAGGTTTAAACCCCTGCGCTGTCAGGTATGCCCGCACTGCCGGCGGTATCATGGGCTTATCCAAACTAACCTCCCTGAAAATGGTCCGAAGTTAGGCTCAAAAGGACTGACTTTATGGTCAGTTCGAAGTTGGCCTTAACTGAGATTATTATAACAAAGAAAAGGGGGCTTTCCCCCCTTTGCCGCAACCTGTTTTGCTGTAAACAGCCTTTATGATTATTCCAGGAAGTAAACGTTAGTGTTTCTCACGCCCCAGGCTAAGGCCTCCGCCCTGGTGTTAAAAAACAGGTCGATCCTGTTCCCCTTGATGCTGCTGCCGCGGTCGCAAGCAAGCGCGTGTCCGTACCCGTCAACGTAAAGCCGAGTGCCGAAACTGATTACGCTTGGGTCCACAGCCGCTACACCCGGGCGCGGCGGGATGCCGGAGGCCGTATTCTGTCCGGTATGGGTATAACCCGTTGCTTTCATATTAACTACGCGGGTGAATCGTAAATCTTCGCCGCCTCGGGAAACACTCTGCATAATACCTTCCGCGACCACGCGGTTGATTGGTTGTCTGACGACTTTACGCTCCAGCAAACGCCTTTCCTGCTCTTCCCCATCGTGGTATACCACTTCCCAGCGCTCCGTTGCAAGGCCGTCCTGTCCGGACACGAGTACTTTTGTCTGACCTTTTTCCAGCGTGGCGGTAGGCTTTTTCGTGGTGGAAAAGGGTATTGTAATTTCCTTTTCTTCAACCTCCCGCCTCACCCTTGTAATCGCAACTGCGGTGCCTTTCAGCAGTTCAGTGTCCAACGGAGGAGATACAATGTCTTCCTGCCCGAGGATTACTTTCTCTTCTTTTAACAGGTCCCCTACCGTGGCCGCCTGGGTCAGCAGTGAAAGGCTATTGCCGTCGGCAACGAATTCCACGGGCTTGGCCCTGATGATCTTAATCTGCATCTTCTCCCGCAGCTTTGCATCCACCGAGGGCTGCACCAAATCCTTCGGGCCTAAGCGGATACGCTCCTGCTCCAGTACTCCCCGGACCGTCATTTTAAACGTAATCACCGGAGTCGTTTTACCGTCAACCATAAGTGTGACTTCTTTCCGGGCCCACGCGTAACCCGCGACGACAAGGCCGAGAACCACAACCATGACCGTCAATAACCACACCCGCAGTCGATTTGAAGTGGTTTTGTGGGAGACAACGGTGTCTTCAGGGCCTCGTTTGCGAATCACGTACCAATCCACTTCCTCTCACCACCACAATACCTATTCGCCGGACAATCTAGAAATCCCTGCCTCGAAATATGGTAAATTTTACGGTTTTGGCGTCTAAATTCCTGTTTTTCCCGGGTTTATTTCGACAGAACATGCCGTGCTTTTTCTTTCGCAGAACCTCAATACTCCACTCCTTGTTGGGCCTCTACTCCCTGCTGATAATGGTGCTTGACACACTTCATTTCGGTTACCAGATCCCCCGCCTCGACCAGGGAGGGGGGGGCGTCGCGGCCGGTAAGCACCAGGTGGGTAGCCGGAGGCTTCAGGTTTATCAGGTCGAACACTTGTTTTTCGGTTATCAACCCGTATTTTAGCGCTAAAGTGATTTCGTCAAGTACGACGACGTCGTTCGCCGGATTACTCAGCGCCTCCCGGGCGGAGTCCACGGCGCGTTGGGCCGCTGTACGGTGGCGGTCCAGGTCCCCTTCGGCGGAAATAAACCCTTCCCCCAGGGCTTTGATCGTAAACCGCTCCCCGAGGCGCTCCGCCGCCAGGCTCTCGCCGGTAACAAACCTTTTGCCTTTGATAAACTGTATTACCAAGACCTTCTTTTCGTGCCCCCAGGCACGCAGCGCCATTCCCAGGGCCGCGGTGGTCTTGCCTTTTCCTTCTCCGGTTAAAACTATTATCAAGCCTTTCGACACGCCCTACCACTCCAGTTCCAAAAATTGATTCAAAATAGTACGTCTTTCGATGGACGCGGCACTTGCGAGGTGAGATGTGAGAGGTTTGAGGTGAGATTACTAAGTAAGAAATCGCTGCGCGAACTTCTTCGAGAATTCCACTTCCAACTTCACACGTCTCACTTCCCAATTGCCTTCCTTATACTACTCGCTTCTCACCACGTTTCGCTGTATAAACATAGCCAGTCAAGAAGCTGTTACACTACTGCGTTTAAGTAGCACGCTTACGGTTCTTTATTTTCATCCCCGGTGGCAATGATTAATCATCGTGAGGGACTGCATTTAAAAAGACGTGCAGCGTTCGCGCTGGTGACAGCGGCTAATTCGGTCAGACTGAGGCGGCGGATCTCCGCCACCCGCCGGGCGGTGTGCACAAGGTATGCCGGCTCGTTTCTTTTGCCGCGGTACGGAGCAGGGGCAAGGTAAGGGGCGTCCGTTTCCAGAAGCAGACGGTCAAGCGGCACTTTTTCCGCCACTTCGGTTAAAAATCCGCTCTTACTGAACGTGACAGGGCCGGCAATGGAAATATAAAAGCCCATGGCGAGGAACTTCTCTGCTTCTTCCCAGTTGCCTGAAAAACAGTGCATCACCCCGGTCAACCCGGAACTGTGGCGCGACAGGATACTATAAACCTCCCCCATCGCGTCGCGGCAGTGGATAACCACGGGCAGTTTAAGCTCCCGCGCCAATTCAAGCTGCCGGGTGAAGACCGCGCGCTGCAATACCCGCGGTGACAGATCGCGATAGAAATCCAGCCCGATTTCCCCGATAGCCGCGACCCTACACTCACCGGCCAACTTCCGCAAAATTTGAAGGTAATCCGGGGGTACGCCGGCAGCGTCGTGGGGATGCACCCCCGTCACGGCAAAAACCCCGGGTATGGAAGCCGCTAACTCCGTACAGCGGTATGATGAAGGAATATCATAGCCGACCGTTAGGAAACATCTGACCCCTGCTGCACAAGCCCGTTCGACGACCGTATTCCGGTCGGCGTCAAACTGACGGTCGCCAAGGTGGCAGTGGGTATCGGTGAGCAACATACCTTATGTCTCCGTTTCGATGCGCGGGAAAAGGGGTGTCCCCCTCGTTACGGAAATTCCGGGTGGCAGCCTCCCCCAGGTAAGGGAAGCGAAAGAATGAAGTTCCGGGCTTGCGGCAATGCCCAGTTGCGGCCAGACCCGGTCAGGAAAACCGGGCATAAAAGGCGCCAGCAGCACAGTAACAAACCGGTAGCTCTCCAAGACGTTGTACATCACTGTATTAAACCGGTCGCGCCTTGAAGCGTCCTTGCCGAGGTTCCAGGGCGCCGTCTCGTCCAGGTATTTGTTAGCGCGCTTAACGAGCTGCCAGATAGCCCCCAGCGCTTCCGACAATTCGAAGCTGTCAACCAGCAAAGCCACCCGCCCCGGCAGTTCCCGCGCCAGATCCATTAATTCCTGGTCGTTTTCCTCGGCCGCCCCCGGCGGGCTTACCACCCCATCGCCGAATTTTAACAGTACGGTCAGGGTCCGGTGGAGCAGGTTGCCCAGGTCGTTGGCCAGGTCGCTGTTGATCCGGCTGATCAGGTTTCCCTCGGAGTAACTACCGTCCGCGCCAAAAGGGAGTTCCCGCAAAAGGTAGTACCGCACCGCATCCGCTCCGTAGCGATCGATAAGCTGGTGGG
>JAGUUY010000050.1 GCA_020063185.1 Bacillota bacterium | reverse complement strand
GAGACCATCAAGACCGGCGGCCACCTGGTCATCGTGGAGGGCTCTATTCCCACCAAGGAGAACGGCCTGTACTGCTGCATAGGCGGGCACACGGCGGTGGAATTACTCGCGGAAGCCGCCAAGGGAGCGGCCGCTGTTATCGCCGTGGGCAGTTGCGCCGCTTTCGGCGGGCTGGCCGCGGCCCGGCCTAACCCCACCGGCGCCGTAGGCGTCCGTGATCTGGTGAAGGGACTACCGGTGATCAACTTGCCGGGTTGTCCGGTGAACGTGATCAACATCACGGCTACCGTGGTCCATTACCTTACTTACAGCTCTCTGCCTAAGCTGGACGCTCACGGCAGACCTCTGTTTGCGTATGGAAAGCGCATTCACGACAACTGCGAGCGGCGCGCGCACTTCGACGCCGGTCAGTTCGTCGAAGTATGGGGGGACGAGGGCCACCGGAAGGGCTGGTGTCTTTACAAGATGGGTTGTAAAGGCCCCGAATGCTACAGCAACTGTCCTACCGTCCGCTGGAACGAGGGTGTCAACTGGCCGGTCGGCGCCGGGCATGGGTGCGTAGGCTGCACTGAGCCTGGCTTTTGGGATTCAATGACGCCGTTCTACCGGCGGCTGCCGCAGGTGCCGGGCTTCTCGGTGGAGTCGACCGCGGACAAAATTGGACTCGGCCTCGCTGCGGTAACGGCCGCGGGCGTCGCCGCGCACGCCGTCGGCAGCGCCATGCGGCGCAAGAAAGAGAAAGCCGTAGCGCCCGAAGAACAGACGATGGGCAAGGAGGGGTAATCAATGGCGAAGATAGTCATCGACCCCGTAACCCGGATTGAAGGCCATCTCAGAATCGAGGCGGAGGTTTCAAACGGCAAAATCGACGGCGCGTGGAGCAGCGGCACCATGTACCGGGGCCTTGAGACCATCCTGAAAGGCCGTGATCCCCGGGATGCTTGGGTTTATACCCAACGGATATGCGGCGTCTGCACGACGGTGCACGCCATCTGTTCCGTGCGCGCGGTAGAGGATGCGCTCGGTATTCAGATCCCGCCGAACGCGCGGATGATCCGCAACATCATTGAAGCGATCCAGTACGTTCAGGACCACGTCATCCACTTCTACCACCTGCACGCCCTGGACTGGGTCGACATCGTCAGCGCGCTGGACGCGGACCCGGACAAAACGTCCCAACTGGCGGAGTCCGTCTCCGATTGGCCCAAGTCCAGCGCCGCCTACTTTAAAGGCATCAAGGACCGCGTCGCCGCTTTCGTAAAAAGCGGCCAACTAGGCCCCTTCGGCAACGCTTACTGGGGACACCCCGGGTACAAGCTGCCGCCCGAAGCCAACCTTATGGCGGTGGCACACTACCTGGAGGCGCTGGAGTGGCAGCGGGAGGTCATCAAGGCCCACGCCGTGCTGGGCGGCAAGAACCCGCACCTGCAGACATACCTGGTCGGCGGCATGGCTTGTCCGGTGGACCCGAACAGCCAGGTGGGAATCAACGCCGATACCATCGCATTCCTTAAAACTCTGTTTACTAAGGCGAAGGATTTCGTGGAAAAGGTATACCTCCCGGACGTGCTCGCGGTAGCGCCGTTCTACCTTGAATGGGCCGGCATCGGCGAGGGGTTGGGCAACTTCCTCTCCTTCGGCGACTTTCCGCTCACCGATACAAAGGACAGCGACAGCCCCGGCGAGCTTTTCCTGTCCCGCGGGGTAATCCTGAACCGGGATCTGAGTACGGTCCACCCGGTAGACCAGCAGAAGGTTACCGAGTACGTGGCCCACTCCTGGTACTCTTACGGCGACGACGGAGAGCCGAAGCACCCGTGGGAGGGGGAAACCAAGCCCAACTACACAGGCCCCCAACCTCCTTACAAGTCGCTGAACACCGACGGGAAGTATTCGTGGCTTAAAGCCCCGCGCTACGACGACAAAGCCGTCGAAGTGGGACCGCTTTCAAGGATGCTTGTGGCTTATGCGGCGGGGCATCCGCGTGTCAAGTACTGGGTGGACGCCGCGCTGACAAAGCTGGGTGTCGGGCCGGAGGCGCTGTTCTCCACGCTCGGCCGGACCGCCGCCCGCTGCATCGAAACGGTCGTAATGGCCGAGCAGCTGATACCCTGGACCGACGAGCTGGCGGCCAACATCGGCAAAGGTGACCTGCGTATCCACGAGCAGAAGCACTGGGAGCCTTCTACGTGGCCTAAAGAGGCGGAAGGCTGGGGCTGGACGGAAGCCCCCCGCGGCGCGCTGGGCCACTGGATCAGGATTAAAAACGGGCAGATCGCCAACTACCAGTGCATCGTGCCCACCACCTGGAACGCTTCGCCGCGGGACGCGGGCGGGAAGCCCGGCGCGTACGAGGCCGCCCTGGTCGGCACCGAACTAGCAAATCCCGAGAAGCCGCTCGAAATCCTGCGCACGGTCCACTCGTTCGACCCGTGCATCGCCTGTGCGGTGCATCTTGTAGACCCGAAGGGGCGCAAAACATTCCAGGTCGATTTCCGCTAAGGGGGTGGCGATGTTGAAACGGGTTATGGTATGGGAAATACCCGTACGGCTGTTCCACTGGGTTACCGCGGTCAGCATCCTGCTGCTGGGACTCACCGGATACTACATCGGCGCCCCGTGTGTCGGCGTATCCGCTGACACCGCACAGGCTTATTTCATGGGCTGGATGCGCGTCGTTCATTTTACGGCCGCCTTTGCCCTGGCGATGGCTCTGTTTGTGCGGGTGTACTGGTTCTTTTGCGGCAATGAATACGCCGGCTGGCGGGAGTGGGTTCCCACGAGCCGCGAGCGCCGGCGCTTTTTCCTGGGGCAGCTCAAGTACTATCTTTTGCTTGCCGAGGACCGCCCCCACCACCTCGGGCACAACCCGGTGGCGGGTCTCAGCTACCTGGTCGTTGGGCTGTTGATCCTGGTTCAGGGTCTGAGCGGTTTCGCCCTATACGCCGAAGCGTTCCAGGACGGGTTCTGGCGGGCGCTTTTCGGGTGGCTTTTGCCCCTTTTCGGCAACCAGACCCTGCGCCTGATCCACCACCTTTCCATGTGGGTCTTTGCCGCTTTCTTTATCGTCCACCTGTACATGGGCATCCTGGCGGCGATCGAAGAGCGCAACAGGACGCTAGGCAGCATCGTGACCGGCGTCAAGTTAGACAAAGAAGAGGGCGAGTAAGCCACTACACTTTCTGAATCACATCTTCCCCTTTTCATGCCAAACCTAGGCACTCGCCCCGGTTTGGCTTTTTTTTGCCACATTTCTAGCTAGTCCATGGTAAAATTACGGGTAACAAAGGGAAATCAAGAACCGATACAAACAAATACGGAGGGTGGCAAAAAAATGAGTAGAAAAGCGCGGTTGCCGGTTGCTGTTTTGGTCGTCATCCTTGCCCTGGGGTGTTTCTTGGGGACCGGGGCGTCCGTGTCTCCGGCCGATGCCTTCGTTATTTCTCCTATTATCACTCAGACTTTAGCCGCTCCATCGGACTTGGCCGCCGGTTCTTACGCACCGTACCAGGTAAGCCTCAGTTGGAAAGACAACTCGAGTAACGAGAAAGGGTTCATCATCGAACGCCGGACAGGGACGACAGGAAGCTACCTCAAGGTGGACGTTGCGGCGGCAAACGCGACGAGCTACGTCGACACGGGCCCAGTCTGGCCGATTCACCCGGGTGAAACGTACTATTACCGGGTCAAGGCCTATAATGACGATATCGAGTCGGCGTACTCCAACGAGACCTCCGCGACCGCCTACGGCTACGACCCCGTGCCGCCCGTTAACCTGACGGCGACCATTTCGAGTCCCCATCATTATGTCGACATCGTTTGGGAGAAGCGTTCGAGTTATATGACTGAATATGAGCTCCAGCGGGCCGCTTCCGGTACAAGCGTGCTGGGTCCTTATCAGACCTCTTTCAGCGCCATAAGCGCGCTGAGCGCTACCCAGACCAAGTATTCCGACCCGATCGTCGGCCTGCAAAGACAAGTTGAGTACCGGTACCGCATCAAAGCCTCCAACCGGTACGGTACAGTTTACTCAGAGACTGTCAGCATCACTATTCCCAACGACCCTGTGAAACCTTCGAATTTTAAAGCGCTAGCCCTTTCCGGCAGCTCCATGAAAATCACCTGGAAGGACGAGTGTACTAACGAGGACGGGTACATCATCAGCAGAAAAACAGAAGGGGGCGCCTACACGCCTTATACCGCCGGGGGCGACCATAAAACCGGGCCGAACATCACCGAATGGATCGACACTGGAAACCCGGACACCGGATTTAAACTGATGCCGGAAACCAAGTACTACTACATCATCTGCTCCTACAACGCCATGGGGGTAAGCCAGGCCGTGGAAACCAGCGGTGTCACAGGGCCCAAGGCCCCGACATTGTTTACGGCGATCCCTTCGACGAATGCGGTGAAGCTTACCTGGACAAGCAACTCTTTGATACCTAATCTTGTATTTGAGGTAGAGCGTAAGACGGACACGACGAACTACGTCAAGATTGCCACCGTAAGTTACCTTTCGGAGTATACCGACATGACAGTGTCGCCCGGCACTAAGTATTACTACCGGGTTAGAGCGTGGGCGGCCTTTTATCCGGGCGATTTCTCCAACGAAGTGAGTGCGGTTCCCGGTTCCGGGATAACCTTTGTACCTCCAGACCCCGGCAAGACCGTCATCTCCCTTAACCTCGGCAAGTTAACCTATACGGTTAACAGCGCGGAAAGGACCTTGGACGCGCCGCCGATCATCCGGGAAGGCCGGACTATGCTGCCCATCAGGTACGTGGCCGAGCCGCTCAACGCCTCGGTTAACTGGGACGCGGCCGAAAAAAAGGTAGCGGTGGCCCTGGGCGAGACCACCATTGAGCTTTGGATAGGCAGGAACAAAGCCCTGGTCAACGGGGTGGAGAGGATGATCGACACCGGTAACGCCAACGTGATGCCCATTATCGTGCCTCCGGGCCGCACCATGTTACCGGTCAGGTTCATTACCGAAAACCTCGGCTGCCAGGTCGAGTGGAACGCGGCCACTCAGGAAGTAGTGGTAATAAAATAAGCCGGTTGTCGAACCGGCTTAAAAGCATCAGCCTCCGGGAGCTTGAGGACCGGAGGCTATTTTTCTACGGGTTGTATCTTAGCGTTTTCCGCCAGATCCAGGTTGCCGTCCAGCACGACCATATCACCGGCCTTTAGGCCGCCGGCGATTTCAATGTCGTTCCGGCCGCTGATACCGGTTTCGACCAGCCGGTAACACACCTGCCCTTCAACAACCGCCATCACTTGTCTGAGGCCGTCCTCCCCGGTCCGTACGGATTCCCGCGGTAGAATAAGGACGCCTTCACGGCGCAGGGTTTCAATCGCCACTCGTACCTCATAGCCTGGCTTGAGCCCGTCTGCATCGTCCAGAGCGATAATGACCGGAACCCGGCGCTGAATAACGCCCAGGGCCGATAGTTTCTCCTCCGCGCGGGGGTAGATTTTGACAACGTTGCCCGCCAGCGTTTTATCACCCAGAACAGGGGCGGTAACGAAGGCCCGTTGGCCTGTCTTCACCTCACCCAGGTCGTCGCTGAGAATGTCCGCTTTAATTTCTAGTCTATCCGGCGCCGCCACGACGGCCAGCAGGGTCCCAGTACCGACCACCTGCTCTTGCTTTACCGGTACGTCCAGCATCACCCCGTCCAGCGGGCTGCGGATTATAAGCTGGCGCTCTTTGGCCTCAAGCTGAGCCAGCGTCTTGCGCAGGCCCGCTTCCTGGGCGACGATCCCGTCCAGCTGTGCGGACAATTCCTTTAAGCTCTCCGTACAGACTTCCACCCGGAGGCGGGCTTGATCGTACTCCAGTTGGGAGGCGGCGTCCGCCTCAAGTAATTCCTGGACGCGGGCAAGATTGTCTTCGGCGTCCCGGGACTCGGCCTCGGCGCGCCCTATACCCGCACGTGCGCCCCCGGCGGCTATGGCTGCCTGGGACAAACGGGAACGCACGTCATCGATCTGCATAGCCAGGTCGAGGTTCTCAAGAACCACCAACGACCGGCCTTGAGCGACAGTCTGGCCGACATTTACAGGGACCTCCGCTACCCTGGCGTTCTGCGTCGCGTGCAGGTCGTAGCTTTCTCCCGCCTGCACGTAACCCGTTTCCACGACCTCCCGGACGATGTCGCCCTTCTTAACCCGTACCGTTTCGACTTCCTTGCCGCCGCGGGCGCCGGCCGCTGCGGCTATCCCCGCAACCACCAGGACTGTTAGTGCCAGGTAAACCCAGGTCTTCCGCTTCATATCCCTATCCTCCTGAAATTAGCACGTTCAACGTTCAAACTAATACTGATGGCCCTTTGGGTCCGTTCAACGTTCTACGTTAGGCTGGAAATGACAGAACTCTTAAGTCCTGTTTTCTATGTTCCACCTTCTTTTTAGCGACGAACCCTCTGCCTCTATTCTGTCTATTTCTTAACGTTGCACGTTGAACCTTGAACGTCGAACGTCGCACGTTGAACGTCGAACGTTAATCCCGCGTCTTGAGCACCTCCACCAGATCCAGCCTCCCCACGTTTTTCAACACCAGCCGGCAGGCCGCCGTGATAAAGAGGACTCCTCCCAGGGCCGACAGCACGTAGGTGATGGGGTAGACGACCACCGCGAAGGAGTATACCGCGTACGTTTCGGACTGCATCACCGCCGAAATGTACGCGTCCGCCAGCAGCCGCCCGAAAGGCAGGCCCAGCGCCACCCCGGTCAAGGTCTGTAGCAGGTTTTCTTTCAGCAACAGTCCCGAAACCTCACCCACGGTGAATCCCGTGACGCGCAGGGAAGCAAGTTCGCGCTTGCGCTCGGCGAAGCTCATCACCGATGCGTTATAAACAATGGCGAATCCCAGGACAATCGCGAACGCGGCCATAATCGCCACAAAGTAATACATATAGCCGAGTTGCTCCTTAAAGCCGTCCAGCAGTTTCTGGCGGCTCATGATGGACGTAACGCCGGTCATTTCCTTTAGTTCTTCTTCCAACTGGGCCGCGAAGCCGGGGTCGACCTTCAGCATGGCCCCTGTGACCAACCGGCTTTCCTGTACCACCCGGTTCGCCTGCGCCAAGCTGGTATAGGACGTGCCGCCCACAAACTCCTCCACGACGCCGGCGACCTGCATCGTGCTCCAGCGGGTAGGGCCGAGGCCGAGGAGACTCTCCAACCGCACCGTGTCACCCGGACCGGCCCCCAGCTTCACCGCCGTGCTCCGGCTGAGCAGCAGGCCCTCTTCCGGGAGCGCCAGGGGGTGGCCGGTGTCGCTCCACAACACCTTCATACCGACGTCGGAGGGCATACCCATCAGCAGTTCTTCCTGCGAGCGGCCCTTAAAGTGGATTCTTACCGGCGCCTCGAAAACCGGTTCGGTCTTGACCACGCCGTCCAGACGGGAGACGGCCGTAAGTTCTGCTTGCCGCAGCGGGCCGGTGAAGTGGATGAAATAGTCGTACCGCTGGTCCTGGTAAAACTGTTTTTCAAGCATGTAGTTTGTCATGTCTCTCATGAACAGGGACACTATCAGCATCCCCACGGCGAAAACCACCCCGACTAAAGTGACCGCAGTCCGGAACCGGTTGCGGTTAATAGTCCTCAGACTCATTTTCCAGGCGATGTCCAGCCGCCGCCACAGCCCCGCCCAGTGCTCCAGGAAGACCTTGCCGACTTTCCCCGGCGATTCGGGGCGCATTGACTCGGCCGGACGGACCGCTAATACGCCGCGGGACGCGACAACGCCGGCGACTGCCGCCACGCCCACACTCAAGAGAAAACCGTTTAAAAGCGCAGGTGGGCTGACGCCGCTGACGACCTCCGGCAGG
>JAGUUY010000203.1 GCA_020063185.1 Bacillota bacterium | reverse complement strand
GTCGCAGACGTGGCAGGCATGGAAGATTTCCGAGGCGCGTTCAACAGGCGCCTCCTCCACCTCGAGGCGACCCTTCTCCGTCAGGAAGCGGCAACCGCCCAGGAACAAAGCAGCGGTAGATAACCCGCCCACCTTGAGGAAAGAGCGTCTGGTTACCTTCATTATCAACCCTCCTTGGACTTTGAGCATTAACTGGATTAAAAAACATCATTCTTTAATCAAACGCGCAACAAACTACTGATGGAATTTCTGGTCCGGGAAAAGAGGAATCACTAGCAGCCGGTATCCCTTAACAAACCAAACCTATAAAATTCAGCTGAATCCCACCCCGCCTTCGCATATGAACCTATTACCATATAGATATATGTTCATACGATTGTAGCATGTACTAATAAAGATGTAAATGCTAAATTGCTTAAAAATTAGCAAATGGACCAAAGAAAAATAGGCAGGTGTAAAGGAATACGAGGTTATTGTTGAAATAGACCTTCAAAAAGTACTCTCCGTTCTTGAAGGGGGTATTGCGTGATTAAAGTTAAGTGAAAGCGGAGAGAAAATAAAAAAACCCCCAAGGGGTTTCTATACAATACCGTATAAATTCTGTCTGATTAACTTTTTGCTCTTGAGCTTAGATGGCGCTATATCTGTATCGGGCCGCCATAGACACCCTGAACAGGTCCGGATGTTTATCTTGCCGCATGGTATTTCTGGGCCATCGCCATTAACTCCGCCAACCGTCGCGAAACAAACTCCTGAGCCAAATAACAGACTTCAAAAACCACCGGATCTCTAACCCAGTAAATGACCCGTGACCCTTCCTTACGACAATCCACCAATCCGGCCTTTTTTAAAATCGTCATGTGCTTGGAAACCACTGACTGCTCGGCGCCAACAAACTGAATTATTTCACATACGCACTTTTCTCCGGAGCGAAGAAATTCGATGATCTTAATGCGCAACGGGTGTCCTAAAGTCCGCAGTTCTTCCGCAACCTGTTCCAGCACTTTACTCTCCATTAAATCTTCTCCTCTTCAGGCCCAACAAGTGGAATGTTATAAATAACTGTTTTTCCATATTGTGAAACTTATTACTTAGTAAATTTTAACCGAATTACTTCAAAGTTTCTACCTTTTTTAGAACATGATCTTACGCGAATATGTTCTTAATTAAATATCTATTATAAAGGCCAAAAAGTTAAATTGCAAATATTCTGTCAATGGTTTTAAACGCAACACTATCCTTCGGAAACACTTTACCTAAAAAACCGGACTTAATCAACCGGAATCTAATGCTTATCTGATAGGTTCCATACAATACCGTGTGAAATAGATAAATAATACATTTTACCTATTTATTAAATAACAAAGCCCCGCCCATCAAAAGAGCACCGTAAGAACAGATATTCTTAGGTGCTCTCGACTGAACACCGTGCTCGCTTAGCGCCACAAGCAACTTCGGACATCCGCCGCGGGAAACGACAGCGGCAAAATCTACATTATCCCTGCATCCCGTAAAAGCCTGGTGAGCTTCTCTTTCTCTTCGGGCGTCGCTTCCACCAGCGGCAGCCGCGGCAACCCCACATTGATGCCGATAAGTCCGAGTGCCGCCTTTACAGGTACCGGATTGGTGGTGATAAACATCCCTTTGACCAGCGGGTAAAGCTCCCGGTGAATTTTCGCTGCCAGGGTGACATTGCCGCTCGCGTACGCGTTGACCATTTCTTGTACCCGCCGGCCTGCAATATGGCCTACAACGCTTACGATACCCTTTCCCCCCACCGATAAAATGGGTAAGGTCAGCGAGTCGTCACCGCTGTAAATGACAAAATCGTCCGGCAAAATGCGCCGCAGTTCCGTCACCTGGTCAAGACTGCCGCTTGCCTCCTTAATAGCCTTGATATTGGGCACATCCTTAGCCAGCCGTTCCACAGTGACGGGCAGGACATTTACCGCCGTGCGCCCCGGAATGTTGTAGACCATTACCGGCAGGTTTGTGCTTTCGGCCACGCTCCGGAAGTGCCTGTAGAGCCCCTCCTGGGAAGGCTTGTTATAGTATGGCGCAACCAGCATTACCCCGTCCGCGCCCGCTTTTTCTGCTTCTTTGGTGAGCGCGATGGAGTCCGCCGTAGAATAACTGCCGGTACCAGCGATAACTGTGGCCTTGCCGCCTATTTCCTCAACTACCGCCTTAAAGAGGGCAACCTTCTCCGCCTTGATGAGCGTTGGCGACTCCCCGGTCGTCCCGGCTACCACCAACCCGTCCGAACCGTTTTCCACCAGGTAGCGCGCCAATTTTTTCGCCTGGTCGTAGTTGACGGCGCCGTCCTGATTGAAAGGCGTCACCATCGCCGTAAGTACCCGCCCAAAATCTACTGCCACTTTGAACCCACCTCCTGATTGAGAAGTGAGAGGTGACATGTTGGAGGTTAGAAAGCGTGTTATAAACCCTTAATAATTCATTTCCTCCGACTGCATCCTCTAACTTCTATTTGACACACCCGTACTGGACGGCCAATTCCGCTATCTGGACTGCATTCGTGGCGGCGCCCTTCCGGAGTTGGTCGGCTACAACCCAAAGGTTCAACCCCTTGTCCATCGAGTTATCGTCCCGAATACGTCCGACAAAAACCTCGTCCCTGTTGGTGGCCGTAACGGGCATCGGGTATCGTTTTTCTCCCGGCTCGTCCGTTACCACAACTCCGGGCGCGCGGGCCAGAATTTCTCTTGCTTGGTCTGCGGTCAGCTTTTTCCTGGTCTCAATGTTCACCGACTCGGAATGGCACCTGAAAACGGGTACCCGTACGGTTGTGGCCGTAATACCCATTTGATCGTCGTGAAATATCTTCTGTGTTTCCCGGACCATTTTCCATTCTTCCTTTGTGTAGTCCATATCCATGAATACGTCAATGTGGGGAATAAGGTTAAAGGCTATCTGGTGCGGGAAAATAAGCGGTCGGTATTCTTCCCGATTTAAAAAGGCCTTCGTCTGGGACCGTAGTTCGCCGATGGCCGCGGCGCCGGCCCCGGATACCGCCTGATAGGTGGAAACTACTACTCTTTTGATACCCGCAACGTCATAGATCGGTTTTAATGGAACGCACATGATAATCGTCGAACAGTTCGGGTTGGCAATGATGCCTTTGTGAAGCTTTACGTCCTCCGGATTCACCTCCGGTACGACCAGGGGGACTTCCCGGTCCATGCGGAAGGCGCTTGAGTTGTCAATTACGAGCGCTCCGCTGTCCCGGGCCGCAAAAGCGAATTCCTTGCTCGCCGCTCCTCCCGCGAATAGCGCAATATCTATAGCCTCAAAGCTTTCCCGTCGTGTCTCTTCAACAGTGAATACCTCACCCTTAAAGTATACTTCTCTACCCTCGGACCGAGCAGTGGCGAAAAGGCGCAGCCTCCCGACAGGAAAGTTCCGCTCGTCTAGAACCTTTAGAATCTCCTGTCCCACCGCGCCGGTAGCCCCCACCACCGCCACACTTCGCTGACTCAAAAAAGCCCTCCTTTCCGAGCACGTCTTACTTGTCCCGCCCGGACGGGCACCGACATATTTCAAGTCTTCAGCGCGAGCGGATGCGGCGCCCCCGCGGATCAAGAACGGTCTCGTTGATTGTAACGGCAACAACAGCGGCCTCTTAGGTTACTAATTATACCACGAAAGTCGCTTAAGCGTAATTAATAAGTACGGGCTGAATCTGTTTCCCTTCAACGGCGTGGAGAATGGTCTCCACCAGTAAGTCCATTTTCGCCACCAGCGAATTGGGCTTGTTCGTCGGGTTGTCCTGGCCGAACGGGACCATGTAAACGTTCTTGGAATTCAACAACACGCCCAGGTTCCGAGCGTTCAACCCCAAGCCGTCATTGGTGGATATCGCCAGTACAACCGGACGCTGGTTTCTGAGTTGCGCCTTTATAGCCATGAGTACGGGACCGTCGGTAATCGCGTTTGCCAACTTGGCCAGCGTATTACCGGTACAGGGGGCAACCACCACGACGTCAAGCATGCGCTTGGGACCGATCGGCTCGGCACTCACAATATTCTCTATAACTTCATGTCCCGTTATTTCCTTGAGCAGTTCTTTCCAATAGGCGGCCGTGCCGAAACGGGTATCGGTGGTGGCCACTTCCCTGGTGATAATCGGAACGACCTCCGCACCTTCTTTGATAACCGTCTTTATCTGCTCTATTACCTCGCTCAACGTGCAAAAGGAACCTGTCAACGCAAAACCAACCTTTAACCTTTTAAGTCGCACCTACAGCACCCCCTAAGACATGACCGCGAGGTTAAGACCTTTTTCTTGCACAAGGAGGTCTGCGATCACCCGACCCAAAATTCGGCCCGCCGTTTTCGGCGCCACTCTTCCGGGCAGTGACGGCGCTAGTAAAGCCAGCCTTTGTAAACGTGCGGCGGTTTCGAAGTCGGTTCCGCCGGGTTTAGAGGCCACGTCGATTATCACAACGTCGGTCCGGGTGCACTTTAACATTCTTGCGTTTAAGACCAGCGCCGGTACGGTGTTGAACACCAGGTCAGCCTCACCGATACTTGACGGCAGTTGGCCGAAGTCTAAGGCCCGGCAGCCCATTTCTAACGCCCGGGCCCGCTGTGCCGCATCCCGGGCCACAATGGTAACTTTTGCCCCCATACCGATAAGCGCTCGCGCTAATGTTGAACCTACGCGCCCAAACCCGAGGATAAAAGTCGATGAACTGTGTATGGTCGTCGCGAGATGCTCCATCGCCATCTGGATGGCTCCTTCCGCGGAAGGTATCGAGTTTAAGATGGCGAAGTCGTCTCTTTTAGCTACTTCCACAAGCTTAAGCCCGAGGCGACCGGCAATATCCGAAACACGCTTCCTCGCGAAACCCGTAAAAACCGGAGTGCCGACCGGCAGTGAAGTCAGGTCTTCTTCCCTTAAGGACAGGGGTTCTCCGGGGGTTTCGATTTCGCCGTCGTCACTAACCCCCGGCAACGGGAAAATAACAGCGTCCGCCCCCTGAACCCCGGCCGCCACGTCGTCGACCGTTTGTACCCCCGAATCCGCCAGGTTTTCAAGGCCCACTAGTCTTACCATTGCACCCTGGCTTAGGAGTTCCTCCGCAACATAAACCGCCCGGTGATCGCCGCCAATTACGGCAATGGTCATCCCTGTCAGTAATTTCAACTCCATCGCCCCCCACGGCTAATAACCAATATATGAGCCGCGGTAAGAGGAGGTGCTTCGACAACGCCTCTGCAATTAACGATAGAACTGTCTGGCTTTGGCGGTGCTTTTCAAAGAAAAGGTCTTGCGTAATTATTAAGCTCTTGCCCTGACAGGCGGGTTAAGCGAAAATAAGCTCGTCCAGCCCGTAGACAAGCTCCTCCAGTTCCAGGACCTTTTTTATCCCCATGATCACCCCCGGCATAAAGGACTCGCGCGAAATCGAATCGTGCCTGATGCTCAACGTTTGCCCCAGACCGCCGAATATCACTTCCTGATGGGCAACCAGCCCGGGCAGGCGGACACTGTGGACCCGCACCCCGTCTAATGCGCCGCCTCTAACCCCTTCCAGCTTTTGCGTTTCCGTCCGGTCTTCCGAGCCCCCCGCACCCCGGTTGGCGGATATTATTTCCGCCGTTTTAAGCGCCGTCCCGGAAGGAGCATCGATCTTCTGGTTGTGGTGCAGCTCAATCACTTCGGCCGCAGGCAGATATCTGGCTGCAATACCCGCGAAGTGCATCATGAGTACCGCACCGATGGCAAAATTGGGCGCGACCAGCCCCCCTACGGCTTTTTCCTTGCATAGACGCTTCAGCTCCTGGAGTTCATCATGAGGAATACCGGTAGTCCCGACTACGGGGCGAACGGCGTACTTAACCGCAGTCCTGATATTTTGCGCCGCGGCTTTGGCCATAGTGAAATCAACGAGCACCTGGGCGCCGACCTCCCTGAAAAGAGTGTCCAGTTCCGAACGAACCGCCACCCCCAGCGGGCCGACGCCGGCAATTACTCCGGCGTCATCCCCGCCGGCTTGAACATCGACTGCGCCGGCGACCGTCATTCCGGGCGTATTGGTAACCGCCCGAACCACTTCCCGGCCCATTCTCCCGGCGGCGCCCGCTACCACTACCTTAATCAAGACCCCACCCCCTTTATTTTTCCTATTGTCGTACAACCCGTTCGAAAAAGTCAAGCTGTCGGGAATGGGCGCGCAACATAAGGAATTGGGCCCTGCCGCGCATAATAGAAGGCGCCGGGGTGAAAATACAGTTGAGTCACCGCTTTATTTGACTAACCACCATTCAGTCCCGGAGGTAAAGTATAATGGAAGCACACAACCCTCTAACTCCCGGCGGCGCCACCTCCGGCGTGGTAAGCTGGGCGGTCCCGCCGACAGTCGCTCCGCGCGTGGATATAATTGATACGGGGGATGCGGTTGTCTATCTTATGGACCTGGCGGGGGTGGACACAGACAAACTTTTTCTGGAAATATCCCCCAAGCAGATAGCCGTAACCGGGCCGTTGAGCAAAAAAATACCTCAAGGCGCCGTGCTGTACGGCGAACGCTCGCGCGGCGCTTACGCCCGGGTTCTTGCCCTCCCGCGTAAATTAGACTCGGAGCGCGCTACCGCGGACATGAACAACGGCCTGCTTATAGTGCGTATTCCCAACAACAGTGACCGCGGTACCTAAGACTGGCTCTTGGCAAGCGGAAAGGCGTGTTACGCCGTCTTTCGTCAGCGGTCCATCTCGCGGACGACCAGCGCACGGTCCAATTTTTGGTACGGAAACCGGAACTCCGCTGACGGATAACCGCTGTTATCGGTCAATAAATAATAGCGGTTGGCCTGTGGATATCTGAAGCGTACCTGAACCACCTTTTCAGCCTTGTCGTTTTTTTTCTGGTCTTCGTCCATGTTATACTCCTTTAACCAAATAAAAGGCAACGTTCAGTCTCCGGCGCGGGCTTCTCCCGAAGCCGCCTTACTTCAACGCTTGCCAGCCTTGCTTCAGAATATTTACGGTTATTTGCCCCGCCTCGGGAAAATCACGCCGCTCGATCACCCCGTTAAAAACGAATGCGTCCTGGACCGTTTCCGACTCCACAAATCCTCCTACCGTCTCAAACTCGGTGCGCGAACCTTGCAGAATCTCTTTCGGGTTAAAAGGCTCATTCACTTCGAGTTCCCCTGCAAAGTCTTCGTAGAGGCGCCATAACAACTGTTCCAACTCGTCGGGGGGGAATACAACCGGGAGCCTGATTTCCCGCGCCGCTTCCTGGCGGGAAATCATATGGTTGTGGGCGTAGAGTTTTTCAGTAAGGCTGTCTATTATGTCCTGAATCCGCTCTTCGGGAAAAGGCTCGTGTCGCAGCCCCAAGAGCCGCCTGGCAAGTGAGCGGACGAGGAGGTAGTTCCGGTGGACGTTACCCAGGGCTAAAGGGTGAATCCGTTCCGCCAGTACCGCAAAAACTCTGGCCAGCTGTTCCTCGCTTTCCAACCCCGCCAGCTCCCTTGCCAATGCCAGATACGAGTAAACGTCCTCTACGTTTACCGGCATGCGTGCGGCAGGGTTCTGGGGGTCCTGGGGGTTGAAGGCGTTGATAACGCTAGGGTCGATAGGCCCTAATTCCCCCATTCTGGTCATAACGATCTCGTCCGCCCCCAGGCAGATCAGCGTCCCGGAACTATATGCTCTGAAGGGCACCAGAACGTTGAAAAGCGGCGCGAACTCCCGGAAAAGATGTACCATGCGCCACGGGGTCAGGACGTCCCCTCCCCGGGTATAAAGAAACAGGTCTATACGTTCCGGCGCTTTCTGAAGACTGAGATGGCGGTACAAAACCGGCAGTACGTCAGGAGCGATTCTTGTAGAAACGTTCTCCCTGTCGCCGGTAAAATAACAAATCGCCGCCGCATTACGCAGCCGGCTGATTTCGTTTATAAGTTCGCGTCTTTCGGTGAACGGCATCGGCTTACCCTCGGCACATGGTCTAACCGGGTTGCGCCGAAGCTAACCATATTTCAGCAAAGGTGTAAACTCGGGCCCCCGGCTCATTATTCCATAGTATCCACCGGAAAAGCGATTGGTAAACAGAGGACTGCATACAGTAACCGCCTTAATAATCGCCCCCACCTTCGCTTGCCGGTAAGCAACTGAAGAGTCTCTCCTTCGTAAAAAATTCCTGGTAACCAAAGAATAAACCACTTATAATTGTTTAACGACAAGATTAGGCAAAATCCGTATTTTTGAAAACATTATGGGTGGGATAACGGGAAGGTGAAGAGTTGACTTTTTTCGCGTGGTTACTGCTGGGACATTTGGTCGGCGACTTTCTCCTGCAGACGCGCTGGATGGCGGAGAACAAGACGGCCCTGTGGTACCCCCTGGCCGTCCACAGCACCGTTTACACGGCCGCGGTGGCCCTGTTTTCCCTGGCCGCCGGGGGCTTATCACCTTTAGCCGTGGCCATCGTCTTCCTGAGCCACCTTTTTTTGGACAGGAGGGGCTTCGTCAATCTGTGGGCACAGTATCTCAACCGTGCGGAAAATAACGATTGGTTGAAGATCATGATCGACCAGACGCTGCACGTGCTGGTTTTAGCCCTGGCCGTTCAGCTTTCATCTTAAAGCCGTGCGCACATAAAAAAGCGCCGATGCAGGCGCTTCTACACGAGTTGGCTTAGCGACCTAATTAAATTCTTACCAAAGCATTAGTCTGGTCGAGTTCCACGACCACAACTTCCGACCCGATTTTTCGCACCGCTTCCCATGGTATTATTAACTGCTGGCGGTCTACCCAAAGGTTTAACAGATTCACCCTGCGGGGTAGGATAATGCTCTGCACCATGCCGGACTGTCCGTCGACAATCAGGTCGGATTCCCCGATGACACCAAGGCGCGCCCCGTTGCACAGATTAACAATTTCTTTGCCCACCAGTTCACCTAACCGCACGGCCATTCCTCCCCGGACCTAATCAAAAGTTGTAACCGTTGCCGGATTCCCGGCGTGCGTAACGGTAGAACCGTAGAAAAAACGGCTGAAGGATAGCCAACGTAATGGCCACGGCGGCTATGGGTTCCAGTTCGACTTTCCAAAAGCTTACCCGGCCGGGGATACTTATTTTCAAGAAATCTACAACCAGGGACAATGAGAGGTAGATACCTCCCGCTACGCCTACCAAATACGCCAGGGCATTCGCCAAAGGGGAGGGCCTGGTCCCGTTAGCCTCCCTCAACAACCTGGACTGCTGCCGCACCCTTTCCCGCACCGAAAACCCCACCAGGATGACCACAATTACAAAGAAGAATAGCGTTCCCCACACGTTGTCCACCCCCGGTTTATTTTTATGAGTTGTAATTCCGGGTTATTACTACGCCGGGTATCCTCCGGAAAAATAAAAAATGAGGCGGTCAGCCCCAAAGGTCGGCTCGGCGTGCCGCAACTATTTTTCCTTAACCGTCTTTAACCGGTATGCCCAAAACCACCGCTTCCTCGCTCTGTGGCTTCAAGGTCGGCCGCTTCGAGCCACTTTACCCTGGCGTAGGATTGCACCACCAACTGTGCAATGCGGTCCCCGCGACGGACGGTAAAAGGTTCATCGCCGAGGTTGATTAAAACCACCTTAATCTCACCCCGGTAATCCGCGTCAACCGTGCCAGGGGTATTCAGCAGGGTCACACCATTCCTCAGGGCAAGCCCGCTGCGCGGCCGTACTTGCGCTTCGTAACCCTCGGGCAATGCTATGGTGATACCGGTCGGGATTAAATACCGCTCTCCCGGCGGAATTGTCACCGCGCCGGTAACGGCGGCGTAGAGGTCCACCCCCGCCGCCCCTTTCGTGGCATACGCCGGCAGAGGGAGGTCTTCAGCGCCGGCAAGGCGTACGATCAGGACTTCAACGTCGCTCATCGCGAGCACTAAGCAAGTTTCGCCAGCGCATTATTCCAGATAGCGCCGTCTTCCCAAGGACCGACGGAAGCAAAGGCGAAATTCTCGGGCCGGAACATTTTCTCCCCCAATTCCTGTACGTCTTTAAACGTAATGCTTTCGATCCGTTCTACTATTTCGTCCGGGGTCAGAACCTTGCCGAGATAGAGTTGCGATTTCCCCATGCGGCTCATCCGGGTGGTCACACTTTCCAGGCTGAGCAGGAAACTGCCTTTGAGCTGGTTTTTGGCCCGCTCCAGCTCGTCTTCGGTTACACCGCGCTCACGGATCGACGCAACTTCAGCGGCGACTATTTCAAGGGTGCGGCTCACGTTCGCCGCCGCCATACCCGCGTAAATACAAAATAAACCGGTATCCCGGTAAGAACTGTGGTATGAGTAAATCGAGTACACCAGACCGAGGTCTTCTCTGACCCGCTGAAACAACCGGGAACTCATTCCTCCGCCAAGAGCGGTGTTCATTACTTGGAATACGTAAACCAGGTTGTCTCCCAGGGCTTTACCCGGCGTTCCTATGCATACGTGCACTTGCTCCGTATCTCGGGTTCGGCAGGTTGTTTGCGCCTTGGGGGAAGGCTTTACCAACTGACGCGTGCCGTTCGCACGGACGATGTTTTCGAAAGCCGGCTTCAAGGCGGCTACTACTTTTTCGTGCCTGATGTTGCCCGCTACCGCGACCACCATTCGCCCCTGGAGGTAGTGGCGCCGGTAGTAACTCAAGAAATCTTCGCGTGAAAGGGCCCTCACGACCTCTTCCGTGCCGATGACCGGGCGGCCTAAAGCGTGGCCCTGCCACAGTGTACTGGAAAAAACATCATGCACCAATTCGTCAGGCGTGTCCTCATACATCCTGATTTCTTCGATAATTACATTCTTCTCTCGTTCCAGGTCTTCCGCGTTAAAGCGAGAGTTGAAGATCATGTCGGTAAGGACGTTGACCGCGAGGGGAAAATGCTCGTCGAGAACCTTGGCGTAAAAGCAGGTACACTCTTTGGCCGTAAAGGCGTTAATCGTCCCGCCCACGGCGTCAAGTTCCTCCGCAATCTTTTTGGCGGTCCGGGTGGTTGTTCCTTTGAAAAGACCGTGCTCGATGAAATGGGTGATCCCGTTTTGCTCCGGCTCCTCGTCCCTGGAGCCCACGCCGACCCAAATACCCACCGCCACGGAACGGACATGCGGTATTTCTTCGGTTAAAATGGTCACACCGTTATTTAATGTCTCCACTTGAACCATAAGTTCCACCCTCTTTGCTGTTTAATCTCAACGGCTGTCTAAGGGGTTTTTTCGACAAGGCCTGATACGAATCCTTTAATAAGGTTTTTTAATTCAGTTTCCCTGTGGTAGTCGGAACATTGTTTTGCTCAAAATAACGCAAAGCGCCCTGGAAAATGATCCATGCGAGCCGTTCCTGGTACTTTTTATCATGCAATAAATTCTTTTCTTCCGGGTTGGAGAGATAACCCACTTCCACCAGAACGGCCGGCATGTTTGTTTCCCGCAGCACGAAGAACCTACCCGGCTGTGTAGACCGCACCCGGCCGGTATAGCGCCGTGACTCCTCGGCGATAAACTCCGCCAATTCCTTACTCCCCTGCTTTTCGGAATAATACACTTCGAGGCCGGACTTACCGCGATCGCGTGCGCTATTGACGTGGATGCTAAGGTACAGGTCGGCCTTGGCTGTGTTGGCCAGTTCCACCCTGGCCCGCAAGTCCTGGCGTTTCCTGACGGCCAGGGACTTCTCTCCCGGCGCCGCCAGATCATGGTCCTGGTTCCGGGTCATAATCACCTCGGCCCCCGCATTAACAAAGAACTTCCTCGTCTTATCGGCGATCTCAAGGACCAGGTCTTTTTCCAGAATCCGCTCGCCTTCATGTGCCCCTGGATCGACGCCGCCGTGTCCGGGGTCAAGGACTACGACGCGGCCGCAGAGTTCTGTGGGAAATAACGCGGTAGTTTCTATGATATGCATACGGCAAGCAACAACCCAGGCCAGACCGGTAACAATCATTAGAACCGGGAAAAGGTTGATTCGTTTGCCGACAACCAGTATAAGCATACCCAAATTTTAAGCTCCCGAGAAATAAAACGCAGGTGTTTCCGGATGAAAAAATAACCGGCGTAGGCGGTCGGTTTTATACAATCGGAGTCAGGTTCAAGACGCCGAATAAGGTTCAGGGAGCATCAGGGGCATCGCCGCGGTCCGCAAGCAGTTGCGATACCGTCACGAATTCAAAACCTCGCCCGGCCAGGTTTTTAATTATCGCCGGCAGCGCTTCGGCGGTGCCGGCCGTGGGATGGAGCAACACTATGGCGCCGTTATGGGCCCTGCTGATAATTTTATTGCTGATGACCGGGCCCGGCTGCGGCTGCCAGTCAACCGGGTCGATACTCCACATGATCACCCTGTAGCCGGCCTTGTCTGCGGCCCGAAGGACGGACGCGCCGCACTCCCCATACGGCGGCGCAAAAAGACGAGGCCGTTTACTCAGCGTGCTCTGGATAACCGCTTCCGAACGATTGATTTCCGCCAGATTTTCCGCCACCGATAACTGATCCGGGTGACGGTGAGCGTAACCGTGACTCCCTACTTCGAAATCGCGGCCGATGTCCCTGGCAAGGTCAGGAAACTTTTCTACCCACTGGCCGCCGAGGAAAAAGGTTGCTTCGGCTTTGTTTTCGCGGAGACACCGCAAAATTTTCGACAAGTGCTCTTCACCCCAGTAAACGTTGAACGTGAGCGCAATAAGGCGTTTTTCGCTCGGACCATGGTAGACAGGGCTTGTTGCGGCGGTCATAACGGCGTCGGCATCCCGTGATGACGCCAGATAACCGACGGCTGCCGGAATGCCGATACTCAAGACCATCACCACCAGATACCGGACTATCAGGCCCAGACGCAGGACAACATATGCCAAACGGACAACCCCCTTGAAAAGGCAAAATCCCCGCAAAGGGGATTCGAGCTCGGCCTTTGTTAATCTTATGCTCCCGCCCGCGAATTTATATTTTGCAGTTGGGCGGCAAAACGTCTTCTCTTATTTTGTAGATATTTTAACGCGGGGGTGCCTTTTATCCGGTCTTCTGCCTTCGTGATCTTCACCGGTGCGCATGGCCTCTTTCTTGGACAGTTTAATCCGTCCCTGATTATCCTGGCCGATGACTTTCACCGGGATCTGGTCGCCTTCCTTTACGACGTCCGTTACTTTCTCTACCCGTTGGGGCGCAAGCTGAGAAATGTGTACGAGGCCTTCCTTGCCGGGCAGGCCGAGTACGCCGGGAATTATCTCGACAAAACACCCGAAATCAGTCACCCGCGTAACCCGGCCGAGGTAAACCTGCCCCGGAGTTACGTCCGCCGTGATGTTCTTAATCATATCCATCGCCTCTTGGCCGGCCTCGTGGGTAGGAGCGGTAACGAAAACCCTCCCGTCGTCTTCAACGTCAATTTCCGTCCCGGTAAGTTCGATTATTTTCCGGATAATTTTCCCTCCTGGCCCGATCACGTCCCGTATTTTTTCGGGGTCGATAACCGTATGGAGGACACGCGGCGCGTGGGGAGAAAGTTCGGGCCGCGGTTCCGGAATAACGGCTTTCATAGCGTCCAGGATCAGCAACCGCGCTTCCCGTGCCTGGATAAGCGCCTGCTCTAAAACAACGCGCGTTAT
>JAGUUY010000197.1 GCA_020063185.1 Bacillota bacterium | reverse complement strand
GACCTGGGAGAACATCGCCGCCATGCGGGAGCAGCTCAAACAACTCGGGGTCAGCTACGATTGGCGCCGTGAGTTCGCCACCTGTCATCCGGGATACTACAGGTGGACCCAGTGGTTGTTCCTTCAGTTTTACCGCCGCGGTCTCGCCGTCAAGGCCAAGGCGCCGGTAAACTGGTGTCCTTCCTGCGCCACGGTACTTGCCAACGAGCAGGTGGTGAACGGCGCCTGTGAACGCTGCAAGTCGCCTGTCGAAAAGCGCGAACTGGCCCAGTGGTTCTTAAAAATCACCGCGTATGCCGCCCGCCTGCTCGAGGATTTAAAGCAACTTCCCGGCTGGCCGGAAAAAGTCAAGATTATGCAGGAGAACTGGATCGGGCAGAGCGAGGGCGCGGAGGCGGTGTTCCCGGTAGCGGACGGCGCGGAAAACATCCCGGTTTTCACGACACGACCCGACACGTTGTACGGTGTGACCTATATGGTCCTGGCGCCGGAGCATCCCTTGGTCGAAAAGCTCACAACCGCCGAACATGCGGCAGGCGTAGCCGACTTTGTCGCCCGGGCGCGGAACCTGAGCGAACTGGTGCGCACGGCCGGCGAGGGCGAAAAGAGCGGGCTTTTTATCGGCTCGTACTGCGTAAACCCGTTGACGGGGGAAAAAATACCGGTTTTTATTGCCAACTACGTGCTTATGGAATACGGTACCGGCGCGGTTATGGGGGTACCCGCGCACGACCAGCGGGACTTTGAATTCGCCAGGAAGTACGGCCTTCCTGTGAGGGTGGTGATTCAAAAACCCGGCGCGGCACTCGACCCCGAAACGATGGCCGAAGCCTATGTCGACGAGGGCATTATGGTGAACTCCGGTGCGTTTACCGGCATGAACAACCTGCCGGCCATGCGCGCCATTACCGCCCACATCGAGGAGAAGGGGTTGGGCCGGGGAAGGCTGAACTACCGGCTGCGGGACTGGCTCATTTCCAGGCAGCGCTACTGGGGTGCGCCCATTCCCATCGTTTATTGCAACCGGTGCGGCACGGTCCCCGTACCGGAAGAGGACCTGCCCGTCTTGCTCCCATACGACGTGGCCTTCAAACCCACAGGCCGGTCGCCGCTCAAGGACTGTCCCGCGTTCGTCGGCGCCTCATGCCCCCGCTGCGGCGCGGCGGCCCAAAGAGAAACCGATACCATGGACACGTTTATCTGTTCTTCGTGGTACTACTTTCGGTACACCAGCCCTCGCGAGGAGAGCGGGCCGTGGGACCGGGCGAAAGTCGGCCGTTGGCTCCCCGTAGACCAGTATATCGGCGGCGTGGAGCACGCGATCCTGCACCTCCTATACTCCCGTTTTTTTACCAAGTTTCTGTACGACATCGGGCTGGTGGGGGTTCAGGAACCGTTCACAAACCTGTTGACCCAGGGCATGGTACTGAAAGACGGGGCCAAAATGTCAAAATCGAAGGGGAACATCGTCAGCCCGGAGGACATTATGGCCAAATACGGCGCCGACACCACCAGACTTTTTATCCTTTTCGCCGCGCCGCCGGAACGCGATCTGGAATGGAGCGACCAGGGGGTCGAGGGGTGCGCCCGGTTCCTGAACCGTGTCTGGCGTCTGGTAAACGCGGTGCTGCCCGAAGTAAAAAAGGCGGGTCCGCCGCCCGCCGGTCTGGTCGGGGTGAACAGGGAAGTCCGGCGTCTTACGCACACGACGATCAAGAAGGTTACGGAAGACATCGAGCGTTTTAACCTGAATACGGCCGTCAGCGCCGTGATGGAACTGGTCAACGGCCTTTACCGTTTCGTTGACTCCGTCCCGGCGACCGACCGGGACGCGGGCGCATTGCGTGAGGCTGTTGAGGCGGTACTGGTCCTCCTTGCCCCGTTCGCGCCCCATGTCACGGAAGAACTCTGGGAACGGCTCGGACAAAGAAAGAGCATCCACCGGCAACCCTGGCCTGAGTATGACCCCGACACTATGGTCCAGGAAAGGGTTACCGTTGTGGTTCAGATTAACGGTAAGGTGCGGGACCGGATTGCGGTTTCGGCGGCGGCCGCCTCTGAGGAACTGGCGCGGGAAGCTCTGCACACGCCCCGCATCCAAAAGCTGGTGGCCGGTAAAGCGGTGGTTAAAGTGGTAACGGTACCGGGTAAGCTGGTTAATATTGTGGTAAAGTAATTGTTTATAAAAAAAGCCGGCGAAACAAAACCCGCTTAAGTGAAACCGTTTGACAGCGGACACAAGCTCAGGGCGCGCGATATTTTATAAGTTTTTGGGTCGAAAGGCGGCCCTTTTTTCATTTCTTTAATCGTTATTTTACGGTTAAGTACCGGGGTTGTTGGTCATTACCTTTTTTTAAGGTGGCGTTTTTTCTTTATTTTGTATTATGATCATATTGTTGACGTTAAAAAACAAATCTGCTATCATTTAGCCAGAGTAGTATAAGTGATAATTTTCACAAAGTTTGACACTACGGATATCTTTGTAAACTCTGTAAACTCCCGGATATCTAATATTATTTTGTCCCTACTTTAAATATCAAAAATTTAATTTGAGGGACGGTGACAATAGGGATGTTTTTTAGAAAAGTCACCACCCGAAGACACGGTAAAGAGTATGTTTATCTGAAACTGATCGAGAGTTACCGGGAAGGCGGCAAGATTAAGCAGCGGGTCATCGCCAACCTCGGGAACATCGAGCAGCTGGCCCCTGAAAAAATCCAGGCGTTGATTAACGGCTTAAGCAGGATCTGCAATTCGTCCGACGCTTTGGTAGATTTTATGGGGGGCAAGAGTGAACTGGATTTCGACCTTCGTTCTGCGGAACCATATCGTCAGGCTTGGCGAAAACTCGGCCTGAATCACGTGCTCGAGGAAGCTTTCACTGACCTTTCCCCTCCTGAAAATACCGCCTTGCTGAACGAGGCGGCTGCGATCCTTCGCAGCCTCAGCCCCTCTGATACACAGCCGATCTCCAAACGTCTCGCCGATGAATCGGGCTTTCCCGAGCTCGGCAACAAAGAGATTCCAGGCATACAGTTCTACCAGGCCATATCCCGCCTTAGTAAAATCACCGCGCGCCTCGAAAGCCATCTAGTTGAACAGTTAAATAATAACCTGGGCCTTGAGCGACGTTTGTATTTAAAGGTAATGCCCGGTGAGTTTTCCGGTTATGAATGCGGTATTACCAGCGCCGGCACGGATTACCAGATAAGGCCTTACCGAAAAAAGGTCTGGTGGCTTGTCACCGTTTACCCGGGCGGCATCCCGATCGCCTGCCGCCTGTCCTTCGAACATTTAACACCGGAGAGTATCGACAATGTGCGCGCCGCGATTGAGGAGCGGAACAAAACGGTAACTTACGTCGTGTACAGTGAGGGAATGGAAAAGAACCTTCATCCTGTCCCCCGATGCATTATGCCTGTATCGCTGCAGCGTTTTTCGAAACTGTCGTTGGACAATGTAAACCCTTGGAGTGAGGACGGCGTCGTCGACGGTAATTTGTGGCTGAAGACGATAGAAAGCGAGGCCGGACGTTACATTCTTTGTTACAACCTTGAAGCCGGCGCGGCTTCCGACCGGGCTCTGGAGAGTGTTTTGTCAAAGGCTGCGACTGAACTTGACAAGCTCAAAGTAATTGTGCGTAATAAAAAGTCCGTCCGTGAAGCCACCATTCTCAAAAAGGCCGATAAGGCGCTGGAGGACGCGGGCTGTCAGGATTACTTTGAATGTCACTTTACTAAAGGCAGTTTTCATTATGCTCGTCGCGAGGAGGTGATTCAAAAAGTTAAGACCCTCCGGCGCACACAGGTGCTCCAGACCGATTTAGATGGGGTAACCGGGCGGGATGTTGCTGAAATCTACAAGGTATGCGATGTGGTTCAGGAGGACCTGAAACTCATACATGATCAGACGCGTATGCCCGTAATTTATCCGTACGCCGACTACCAGCATTCATTCGCCTTTATCGAGGGGCAAGCCCTTATCTATGCGCTGGCAAAGGTTGTTGAGCGTTTTGCCGGTTAGTGCGCTTGGGAGAAAGCAATGGAACTTTGCGTCGCAAGAATTCCGTGCGGCATTGCCGTGCGGGACAGGCAGAATGGGCATTTGAGGGAGGGTAATTTTAGTTAGCGTTTACGACATTGTGTGAAAGAGGTGATAGCTTTGAGTGGTCCGGAGACTGCTCCCGCGACCGGGGCGCCGCTGCGACTGGGTGAACCGAAAGTTGACTGGCGTCGGATATGCTTCATTATGCTCGGGATCGCTATGTTTTACTTATTTTACATCCTG
>JAGUUY010000125.1 GCA_020063185.1 Bacillota bacterium | reverse complement strand
GCTGTCCATTATCTCGCTGTAAGCAAGTACACCGCGTTTCTTACCTTTTTCGATTAAACCCTCAATCTCTATGTCCCGCGTCTCTTCCATCGTTCGTCCCTCCTTTCCGTTCCGTCAGCGACCGGAGGTTCTGCAACAACTGCTCTGTCCGCAGATTGTCCCCCGCCGCTTCCGCCGCTTTTAGCGCCACCAATAGTTCCTGCCGTTGCTCGCGCCGCTTTCTTGCCTGTATGAGCCCGATATAATCTTTAAGCACGGATTCCGGCCGTTCACACGCCTCTTGGGATAACAGCGAAACCACCGTTTCTTTCTCGGTCTCATCAAGGCGACTGAACAACGCAGGCAACCTTAAAGCTCTACCGGCAATAATTCCTTGTATTTTTAGGTAAATCTGCCGGTGACGCTCGTCCACAAAAAGCTCTGTTCCCCCGGCCGAATCCACATGGCCCGCTAAATCAGGTCTATCCAAGAGGAGCTTTATGATTCCGGCCTCAGCTTTTTTACGAGCATCGGCGGTATTTTCGATGTTATGCTTATTTTTAGCACTTTTACTGTTATTTAGCCAGTTTTTTTGCCCTTTTTCTATAAACCGGTCAAGTTCACTGCGCACCGTATCCCAGGATAGGCCGGTAAGTTGCACTACCGTTCGGATCCCCTCTTCTCGTTCCGCAATCGTCGGCAACAAAGCAAGGTTCGGTATTATCGCTTGGAGCACCGCCATCTTGGCCGCAGCAGTGTCCAATCCCTTTCCCGCAAAGTGCAGCACCTTAAATTCTACGAGGGGTACGGCTCCGGCAACGGCCACCTCCCACGCTTCCGGGCCCGCGGTCCGCAGGAATTCATCGGGGTCTTTCCCCCGGGGAACACCCATCACACGTATCTTTAGGCCCGTTTCCTGCAACAGATCCAGCCCCCGTAAAGTAGCCGCCGTTCCCGCCGCATCATTATCATACGCAATCAGGACCGTCCCGGTACACCGCAGCAAAAGACGTGCCTGTTCGCGCGTAAGGCTGGTGCCGAGGCTCGCGACAACGTTGCAAAAACCGAACTGATGAGCCGTGATCGCGTCCAGGTAACCCTCGACGATAACCGCGGCGCCCGCCGAGCGAATGGCGTCCCGGGCCTGGTGAAGCGCGTAAAGGAACTCCCGCTTATTAAAATAGGGGGTTTCCGGCGAATTAAGGTATTTGGGCTGCGCCACGTCGTCAAGCGCGCGGCCCCCAAAACCAACCACCCGTCCCCGGGCATCCGTAATCGGGAAGATAAGCCGCCCCCGAAACCGGTCGATGAGTTCTCCCCGCTCCAGCCGCATCGCCAGACCGTACCGCAGAGCTTCTTCCCCGCTTATTTTACGTTCCTTCAGGAGTCTAAGCAGGGTATCTTTTTGCGAGGGGGCGTAACCGAGGCCGAACTTTGACGCAACCTCTGCCGTGATCCCCCTTTTTTCAAGGTACAGGCGTGCGGGTTCTCCGACCTTTTCCTTGAGTTGTGAGGCATAGAAAGCAGCGGCGGTCTTATTTATCTCCCACGCATCTTCCTGCTCTCGCCGCCTCAACTGGGCGCCCGGGTCAAGATTCACTTCGGGGATTTTCACCCCCGCCCGTTCCGCCAGCTTCCTCAATGCCTCGGGAAAAGTCAGGTTCTCCCGCAACATTATGAATTTCAGGGCATCCCCGCCGGTGCCGCACCCGAAACAGTAAAAAAACTGTTTTTCCGGGGATACGGTAAACGAAGGCGTCCGTTCCTGATGGAAAGGACAGAGCCCCGTATAGCGTTGACCTTTTTTGACCAAGCGGACGTATTCACCTATCAAGACAACAATATCTGTCTGGTCCAATACCGTCTCAATAAGTTCACCGGAAGCTGAGCCGCGCAAATTACCACCTTCAAGGAACCTGTTGCCCGCCCATCGGGAAGTGAGAAGTGCGTCCCCCTCTTACTTTCGCGGCCTTAGAGTGTTTCTTCTGCTGTAGCGCCACAAGACGCTGAACTCGTTTCAACAAGTTATGCAGTTTTACAACGTGCTCCTGGACGGGGCAAAGCGGCACACCTTGAGTATTTATTCGCTATTCGGTCGAATTTTCCTCCCCGCCGGCGACAATTTTTAGTAAGCCGGGAAGCCCCGGGGTATGAAAAGGCGTTCAAACTGGGCGACGGCGTACCGGTCGGTCATGCCGGCGATATAGTCGCAAGCCACCCTTTCGCTCCCGAAATCGGTCACCTTCGTGCGATATTCCGGGGGCAGAGTGCCGGGGTCGTTAGCGAAGTATTGGAAAAGGTACTCTACGACGTGCTTTGCTTTGGCCGCCTCACGCTTTGCCTCCGAACCGGTGTACACTTTTTCAAAAAGAAAGTCCCTGAGGCTTTCCATCGCTTCCTTCACCGCCACCCCCATTTTCACCTCCGGTCGTTCCGCGCTGTTGGCAATCATGTCCGTGACCATGGTGTTGATCCGATCGCGGTGCCGGTAACCCAACACGTCCAGACAATCGCGCGGGAGAGCCGCCTCCGTAAGTATACCCCCGCGGATCGCGTCGTCTATGTCGTGGTTGATATAGGCTATCCGGTCGGCGGTCCTGACGACCTGCCCCTCGAGGGTGGCGGGGGTCTTTGGACCGGTATGGTTCAAAATGCCGTCGCGTACTTCGAAAGTCAAATTTAAGCCGGCGCCGCTTTCAAGCACGTCCACGACCCTGAGGCTTTGCTCGTTGTGTTTGAATCCGGGGTAAACACACGCCAGCGCCTCCTCCCCTGTATGCCCGAAAGGAGTATGCCCGAGATCGTGTCCCAGCGCAATCGCTTCCGTCAAGTCTTCATTCAGCTTCAGCGCCCGGGCGATGGTCCTGGCTATCTGGGCTACTTCAAGGGTGTGGGTTAGACGTGTCCGGTAATGATCTCCTTCGGGAATAATAAACACCTGAGTTTTGTGTTTCAGACGCCTGAAGCTTTTACTGTGGATAATCCTGTCCCGGTCGCGTTGAAAGGCTGTGCGGACGCCGCACATCTCTTCAGACCTCTGCCGTCCTCTTGTACCGCTGCTCAAGCAGGCAAAAGGTGAAAGCAGCCTGGTTTCCAGCTCTTCGGTATATAAACGTAATTCCAAACCCGATCACTCCAACGACTTTATGGATAAAAAAACCCGGTACCGGCCCGGGGTGCTGGTACGGGTAATATGATACTCGTCAGCGCACCCGGAGTACCTGTGTAGCCCGCGAAACATCGACCACCCGCCGGGCCAGGATACGGGCCCGCAAGGGGCCTTCGTCGTCTTTCTGGTATTGAATGCAGACCCCGGCGTGACCGGGATCGCTGTGGGGGTGGCCGTCGCCGACAAAGCTCATTCCGTGGCACAGCATCATCGCCGCCAACGCCTGAATAGTCGTCTCCTGCCCGCCGAATCGGGAACCGCCGCTTACGACAGCTCCGCCGACCGTATTTACCAGCGCCTTATTGCTCCTGAGTTTCCTGGTTTTGTCCCAAAAAGCTTTAAGCGGCGCCGCGACCGTCCCAAAATAAACGGGACTGCCCATGATGATCCCGTCCGCGCAACTTAAGACATCAAACATTTCCTCCAGCAGTGTACCTCTATAGCACATACCCTCGCAGGGATTAGAACAATGAATGCAGTAAGGAACCTTCAGGCCCCGTAATCCTTCAATGGCCTGAAGCAGTATGGTGCGCGCTCCGGCAACCGCCGCCTCTTCCAAAGCCGCGTTAATCAGTTGAGCCGTACCGCCGTTTGGCCGCGGACTCCCGTTAAGGCCGATAATCAGCATACACATCTCCCCGCGTAAAGTCCCAGGCGTGGTGAACCCTGACTTTCAGGACGGGGAATCGCCTGGTGGGTAATATTCTCCTCTAAAACAGAAAACCCTGCCGGTTTCCAAGTAGCACTGAATTTTCGGCAGCTTTGTTTTGCCGACGTGCCGGGTTTTGTTTTTCAGTGTTTGAGTGCTTCTTCTCTATAAACTATACGCCGTTGGTTTCCGGTATTGCACCGTTTTGTCTAAAAGTGACCCGTCCGAGCGATGTGTAAACGGCTCCTCCGGGCTGTAACCGGCTCGCATACAGATTCAGCCCTTCTACGGTTACCGTCCCGAAATTTCTGCCGTTCATTGTTTCTATTTGCTTTGCCAGGGCGGCGGCGTTAGCCGCCGAACGAAACCGGCCGATGGTAACGTGTGGCGAAAAAGACCTGCCCTCCGGAGGAAAGCCCAGTGAAGCCGAAGCCTTCTCCACGCGGCGGTGCATGGTCAAGAGCGGTTCGAAACCGCTCATACCGACCCACAAGACACGCGGTTTGCTCACCGAGGGGAAAACACCGACCCCCCGAAGCGAAACGGTAAAAGGCCGCATATCCGCAAGGAGTGCAGCGGCGGCGGCCAAAAGTTCGGGAGGAAGTTTCTCGTCGGTGTCTCCAAGAAAGCGAACGGTGATGTGGAGATTTTGCGTCTCAACCCACTTGGCGTCAAGAGAAAGAACCTTAAACACCGATTGCACGGCGCCCAGCGAGTCCCGCACCGCCCCCGGAAGCGCAACCGCCCAGAAAAGACGCAATTTGGCCATAAACTGACTCCCGCGCTACAAGAGAATTCCTCTTATTTGCGCTCGCGCAGCGCCTCAAGCATTACCTTCTGCTCGACGCTCGCGACTAACCGGCGTGTGTTGGCGACGGTATCGGGGTTAACGCTTATGCTGTCGATCCCCGCCCGGACCAGGAATTCGGTGAACTCCGGGTACACCGATGGTCCCTGTCCGCAGATGGAAACAGTCTTGCCGTGCCGGTGAGCTGTTTTTATTAGTTGGGCGATTGCCCGGGTCACCGCCGGGTTGCGCTCGTCGAAATAACCCATGGCGTCGAGGATACCGGAATCACGGTCGGCGCCGAGGATCAACTGCGTCAAGTCATTGGAACCGATGCTGAACCCGTCGATCAAAGGGCTGAACTCGTCGGCCATGAAAATTACCGACGGGACCTCAGCCATGATCCAGACCTTAAAGTCCAGGTTGGAGGAAAGTCCCTCCATGGCCATAATGTCCAGGACGCGCCGGACTTCCCATACGGTCCGTACAAACGGCAGCATTGCCCAAACGTTGGTCAACTGGTATTCCTCCCGGACTTTCACCATCGCCCGGCATTCAAGACGAAACCCCGCTTCGTAATCCGGAGAGATATAACGGGAAACTCCCCGCCAGCCGATCATCGGGTTGTTTTCCATAGGCTCTACGTCTTCGCCGCCCTTGAGACCCCGGAATTCGTTGGTCCGGAAGTCGCTGAAGCGCACTACCACGGGCCGGGGGAAAATTGTCTGCGCTACCGTCGCGATTCCTTCCGACAGGCGCTCGACGAAAGTATCCTGCTGCCCGGTCTTGATGAGGTACATCGGGTGAGCGCCGACGTGGTCGGTAAAAATGAACTCGGTGCGCATGAGCCCGATGCCGTC
>JAGUUY010000006.1 GCA_020063185.1 Bacillota bacterium | reverse complement strand
TTAAATCTTTGTGGTCCGTTCAGCACTCGGAAGTTTTAACTTTACGGTTCATATTTCGCGATTCGAAGTCCTTCCGTCTTTTGACTGAGGACTTAGGACTTTTGACTGAGGACTTAATGTCCGTTCGAAGTTCTGCGATTCTGAATGCGTAATGCCGCTGCCGTTCGTCCCTAAGGCGAGGTCTGCGAAAGTCCGTAAAACGAGACACGGCGAAAATGAGGTGAGTGAACAGGCTGTGCGAGTTGCGCTACTAATGGAACCCCTACAAACTCGTATTATATTGAGGCGCCTGCCAACCCACTTTACGCTGAATCGCTTGACTTTAGGCGCTCACGAGTTCAGCCGTAGTTCACTCCGAACCGAGCCGATGTCTCGTCGGACTGAAGCACAGTGCAGCCTGGGGACAACGGCACGAAGGCATTTTCATCCATATGTTAATCTCGCCTTTTTCCCCGACAACAGACTGCGTGCGACGTGCGACGTTAAACTTTGGTGATGGACCTTTAAGGTCTGTTCGAATTTCGAAGTTCAACGTTCTACGTCCTACGTCGAACGGACCAACAATTCAAGCCCTTGAGCATGCACGTTGAACGGTCCCGTAACTGCATGCCCTTAAAGTTTAACGTTGAACCTAGTGTCCGCCCACGGTAAGCTCCAAAACCCGCAAAGTGGCGGCGCCCCGGGTCCCGAAAAACCGCAGGTCGCTTGCTACCGCATCCACCCGCTTAAGAAGCTCAATCATGTTACCCGCGATGACTATGCCCCGTACAGGCCGTGTAAGGACGCCGTTCTCGATCCAGATTCCTTTCGCCCCGACCGAGAAATCACCGGAAATGGGGTTGGCGGTGTGCATCCCCATTACTTCCAACACGTACAACCCGTTGGCGACCTCTTTAATCAAGTCCTGGGGTGATTGGAGCCCGGGTTCAAGAAAAAAGTTGGTGGTTCCCACCGAGGGGGTGGTTTTGAATGAAGTCCGCACCGCATTCCCGGTCGACGTCTTTCCTTCCTTTGCGGCGGTGTACGTATTGTAAAGGTACCCTTCCAACACACCCTCCTTTACCAGGACCGTCCGCCCCGAAGGCACGCCCTCTCCGTCGAATGGAGAAGCGGCGACCCCGGCGGCCATTGTGCCGTCGTCTATGAGGGTAACGCCCTTACTCGCCACCGCTTCACCTATTTTCCCGGCGAACAGAGACCGCCCCCGCTGAACCGCTTCCGCGGTGAGCGCAGGTCCTAAAAGCCCCACAATATCCACCGCCACGTAAGGATCAAACACGACGGGAACAGCGCCTGTCTTAGCCGCCTGCGCGCCCAGAAGTTTAACGGCCCTTGCGGCCGCCTCACGCCCTAGTTCTTCGGGAGCAAGTTCTTTATACCGTCGGCCGAAACGGAGGGCGTAGCCTGTTTCGCTGAGGCCGTCTTTTTCGGCCGCCAGACTGATGAACAAGCCGCAAACCGCGCCTCTGTATGAAGCGGCAATGCCGTGGGAATTGGCGATCGCCACCTCCCCGGCGCCCTCCTGATACGTTGAACTCTCGATTATCTTGACCCGCCCGTCGAAACCCAGCGCCGCCTCTTCCATCCGCAAAGCCAAGGAAACCTTCTCCTCGACCGGTGTCAGGTCGATCGCGGCATCATAAAGGTCCAGCACGGGATAGGGCTCGCCCGGTCTAGGTAAGGACTGGTAATCGTCGGCGTGAGTGTGTTTGGATGCGGCTATCGCCCTTCTTACCGTTTCTTCCACCTCTCGCTTGCCAAGTTCCGTATCGAAGGCGAAGCCGACCTGCCGCCCCCTTAGCACCCTAACCCCGATTCCTCTGTCTTCGGCCTGCTTCATCGTTTCCAGGACGCCGTGACGCACCTCAACGCTCAGCTCACGCCCTGTACTGACAAAGGTTTCCGCCGCATCCGCACCCTGTTTAATGCCGTATGCCACCGCCGCTTGGGCAATTTCTACCAGTTCACCAGTCACAGAACCGCCTCCGTTTATACTTTAAAGCTCATGCTGATCAACCTTTGGGGTCCGTTCGAAGTTCGAAGTTCGAAGTTGAGCTTATACGGATAGACCTTAGTGGTCAGATAAGAATATAGAATATAAGAATTCGGAATATCCACGAATATAAAAGGGAGCAAAGTATTTAACGCCCCAACGGCCTTCCGTCTCCTGCCTCTCTACCTTCTGTGCTCGGCTTTTTTTACTCTGACTTCTGAATTCTGACTACTGAATTCTTTGTTCTATCTCCTAACTTCCGCCCGTGCCTCCAACAATCAACTCCGGAATCAACAAAGTAGGCTGCGCGTCGCTCACCGGGACGCCCTGTCCGTCTTTACCGCACGTCCCGACGGTAAACCCCAGATCCCGTCCCACCATAGCCACGCTCTTCAACACCTCCGGTCCGTTGCCGGTCAGGGTGGCGCCGCGTACCAGCCGCCCGACGTTCCCGTCTTGAATAAGATATCCTTCGGCCACTTCAAAGACAAAATCACCGTTTGTGGTATTGACTTGCCCGCCGCCCATTTTCTTAACCAGGAGGCCTGACCGGACCTCGCGGATAATCTCCTCCGGCGGAACCCTGCCGGGAGCGATAAAGGTGTTGGCCATGCGCGGTATCGGTTTATGCTGGTACGATTCGCGCCTCCCGTGACCGTTCGAGTCCCGGCCTTCCTTTACGGCGGTTTTCCGGTCGTAAAGAAAATCCTTCAGGCAGCCGTTCTCAATCAGGACTACGGGCCGAGATTTAACCCCTTCATCGTCAAAAAGGTAAGACCCGTATTTTCCGGGAAGAGTGGCATCATCGACGACCGTTACGGATTCGGCCGCCACCTGACCAGTTTCCCCGCCGTAAACCGAAAGCCCCTTCTGAACCAAGTCGGCCTCAAGGCCGTGCCCGCAAGCCTCGTGCACCATGGTGCCGCCCGCTTCTCCGGAAAGCACGACAGCCATTCGGCCCGCAGGCGCCGGTTTTGCCTGGACAAGGGCCGCAGCCCGTTGTGCCGCCGCAAGGGCTAATACTTCGGGAGGGTGGTCTTTAAAGGAGGTGGCAAAACCCGCAGTGGTGCCAAGCGCCTCGAAGCCGGTTTGGATGACGGTCCCTTCCGCAGCGACCGCGTTAACCGTGAAACGGATGCGCGTCCTTTCATCTTCCAAAAAAGAGCCCTCACTGTTCGCGACAGTGACCCGCTGGACCAGATCGCCGTATCCCACAATAACCTGTTTTATGCTTTTATCCGCAGCGCGTGCCGCCTTGTCACCGGCGACAACCGCCGCGACCTTTCTTTCCAGCGGCGCCGCGTCGGCGCTTATCGCCGGAGTTGGTGATTCACGGCGCAGTTCCGCCACCACGGCCGTTTCGCCCTGATCCAACGCGCGAGAGGCGGTGTTTGCGGCGCTCAACAGCCCCTCGCGGCTTAAATCGTTAGTATAGGCGTAAGCCGTGCTTTCCCCGCACCAAACCCGGACACCGGCCCCCCTGTCAAGACCGGACTGCACGCGCTCCACCTGTCCGTCCTCAAGCGTGATGAACGTTGTCTGCCGTTCCTCGATGAATACGTCGGCAAAGTCCCCGCCTCTAATTAAAGCCGCTTCCAGAACTCCCTTGAGCAATTGCGGATCGGGCAACTGCACCGCACCTCCAACCTTTTTCGCTGTAACCACGCCGGCGCATAATACCGGCGCAACCAACCCAAAAATCTAACCGAGTTGTTATAGTTCGAACCTTTATCTTTTACTATATCTTTCCCCTTTTTCCTTCATTGCATTTTTTCATGCATTTTATAATTATGGGTCTTTGTTAATAAAAAGGGAGACCACAGTCTCCTTACACCCGCAAGGAAGTTCTGACTCCTGCTTCTGCACGTCTCCCGACTTCCGTTCCATTCCCCGGTTAAATGGAAATACGCCTTTTTCAGTAGGGGTACGGCGCGGCTGTTCCTTTGGCGTCAAAGACGTTCTGCCGGCCCACCCCCCACTGGTCGATCACTTCCGGCTTGGAAACGCTGTCCGTTGTGGGCGCCGCGTAAAGCACCAGCGTAAAATCGGCCTGAATGACGCCGTCAGCCGCCAGAGGCAAAGTCTTGACCTCAAGCCCGCGGATTTCGGAAGCACCGGCCAGGTTTTCCACACTGCGGAAAAACTCGAGCACGCCGCTGTAGTCGCCCCTCACCTTGATATGCAGCAGCAGCTCCAGGTAGTGTTCTTTTTTAGTTACCGCGCCGGGGCTCAGGGACTGTACCGAAACGCCCGCCCGCGTCGCTTCAATGCCGATGTCCACCAGTACCGACCCATCCCGCAGGTCGCGATTGAACCGGCTTTCCGTCTTTAAGAGTCGCGCTTCGGCGTCCGTTGCCGCCGCTTCCAGCGCGGACAACGATTCCGGTATTGCGCGGCCCTTCTCCAGGGCGGCCTCCGCCTCCCTCAGACCTGTGTTTAGACTTTGAAACTGTGCCCACTGTTGTTGCAAAATACACACCCAGAAAAGAAAGATGGAAACCGCCGCCGCCAAGGCTAAAAACACTTTCCGCGCATTACGGTCCAGGTTTGGCGCCATCACTGACGGCCCCCTTTGTTATACGCGGCTTCGATCACGAACACAGAGACAGGGGGCTGTCCCGAACCGGATTCCTGTACCGTTTTCAGGTTTACGTCCACAAAATACGGCAGGTCCGACAGTTTACTGGTAAATACGCCTACCGAGGCTAAAGAATAAGACTCTCCCTCGATAACCACCGCGGTCGGCAAAGGGACGGTGGAATCCGGCGCTTGCAGCCCCGTTACAGGGCCCGGGGACGGAGGCGCTTCCGGCGTCGAGACTGCCACCCTCGTAAGCCACGTGTCCAACGGTAGCAAGCGCTCCAAGTCCTTAAACAAGCCGTGGGCTGAACGGCGGTTATTTAGAAGTTCATGCCAGACACCCGCCTGGGTTTCACACACGCTTGCTTTATTTTGTAACTCCGCCACCTGCTGGATGAGAGCCCGATACTGTTCCAGGGCGCGCTCTTGTTCGTTTGCCAGCCATGGGCCGTACAGGTAAAGATAAATGATAAAAACCAGGTACAACACTAAGAGAACACCGCTGAAAACATAAAGCAGCCGTAGCGGCCCGGCCCCCCCGGGCGACCCTTTTGACCCCGACGCGATATCGGGCGGGAGGAGATTAATCCTGTAACGCAAGACTACACCTCCCTCAGCGCGAGACCAAGGGCCGTGGCGAAGGACGGGTCGAGTTTCTTCACCGGCTCGCCGTTGCGCACCCCCAGGTTCCGAAAACCTGCGTCCACCGGCAGGCCGAGAGCCGCCGTTATCAGACCGGAAAGCCCTGTTAAATTAGCCCAGGAGCCGCAGATAATGATTCGCTCCACCGGATTACCTCTGGTTTCCGCATGGTACCAGTTTAAACTGTCCCTGATCGCCCCGGCGATTTCCTTCGCGCGCCGCCGCTCCAGGCCGGCCGTCACCTTACCGACGTCATCGCCGGTGTTGACGCCCGCCGTCCTTGCATTACCTGAAATGCCGCCTCCATCTTTCTGCATCGCAATCGCTCCGTCGGCTCGATTAACCTTCTTATCCTCGCCCTTCGCGTCTATGGAAACGTCTCCGCCCACCATCAGCATCCGGGTCAGTTGCAAGTGGTCGTCCCGCATTGTAATAAATTGACTCGATACCGAACCGATATTCACAATCGCCACCGTGCCGCCGTCGGTTTTTCCCCGGCCGGTGAAAACACGCCAGAGCGCAATGGCCTGCAAATCGATGGCCGCCAGCCTCAAGCCGGCACGTTGAAACAACGCGTAATATTCTTGCACTGTTTTGCGCGGGGCTGCGACCAAAAGGACATGCAACTGTTTAACGCCGCCTCCCGACACATCGCCCAGCGCCGCGTGCCGGATTACCAGTTCGCCGACCGGCACGGGAATATGTCTTTCCGCCTCCCAGCGGACGGCTGCGCCGACCTCTTTTTCGGGCATCACGGGAAGCCGGATATGGCGGACGATGGCTTTCTCCCCCGGGATCACCGTAGCAAGGGCCGCCGTCCCGGCATCGGCCGCGCGCACGGCCAGAGTCAAAGCTTCCGCAAGGGCCGCCGAATGAATATCGTCCGGAAAAACACCGGCGGGTGTCGGGTGGATGCCGGTGGATACGACCGAAAAGCCTTCCCCGTTTCTCTCGACCTTGACAACCCTTATGTGCTTCATGCCGATATGCACCCCTGCGACGGCCGGCTTGCCGTGCCAAAGCTTAAAGCGTTTAAAGAACTGCAAACCCTTTCTCCTTTTCTAACCGTTTCGTTATCCTGTTCTGTTCCATCTCTGTGTTCTCTGTGACTCCGTGGTGAATGTACGCCTCGCAATCCGGATCAAGGGCCGCCGCTGATGCCGACTGTTTCTACGACCTCTAATCTCGCGGCCTTGGTACGCCCGTAAGTCCCTGTTCCGGTAATCGTGATTACGCCGCCGACTTCCTGAACGGTAACGCTTTCGATCATTCCCCCGCCGAAGGAAACATCTTGAAATCCGTCACGCCAGTCGGGATCGATTTTCAGTTGCGCTTTTGCCCGTTCCACGCCGGTTTGGGCGATATAATACGCCCGGGTCCTGCTGAAGCTTGCGGTGGTTTGGCTGGTATACGCCGCCACCGCCAGGCTCGAAATGCTCAGGATGGCCATGAGCGTGAGCATTGCCATTATTGGGAGTACTACCTGGCCCCGTTCGTAACGAATGCCGTTTAACCTTTTCATCCAAGCTGTCAGTTTATCGCGCGCCCGCATACACCTTCGTCCGGACCGAAACCTCACGCGTTCGCGGTCCCCTTCCCGACAATTCGATGGTCACCAGGGTCGGATACGCAACGTCCGCCGAGAAATTCACCGCCGTAATCACTCTCGTCGTCACCGGTTGGCTTTCGCGCTCTAGCTCCCTGTGGACCGCATCATAAGTGTACTTGATGGTATCTCCGCCCTTTGTGAGCGCCAGCGTCCGGCCTTCGCCTTCCACCGTAACGGACGTGGCTTTGCGCGCCTCGCCGACGATTCTGTCCACCCCGATCTGCAAGTTGTCCAGCACGTCGGCGTATTGGTCCGTCCAGACCCAATCCCGCAGCGCCCGCTCGTAAACTAAAAGGGACCCCGTTAGAACCACCGCCATCAGGGTAGCCGCAACGACGACCTCGACCAGGGTCATTCCACTGTCGAAACGGCGGGCTTTCATAATCCTCAACCGCTGCGCTCCATGATTAGGCTTATCTCCCGCTGTTCCCGTCCCAAGTCGTAGTAGACAGCCACCAACACCGTTTTCGTCGCGGTGTCCGCGTTCTCAGTCACGCCGACTTTATAGCGGTAGCCGTCGACCGCCGGTGAAAAATCCGCTAAATCGGGAACCGGTTGTACCGCGTCATAACCCGTCGCGCGCACTTCTTCCATCTTCTCCTGGGCTAAGTAGAACGCCTGCACTTTGGACGTTGCCGCCACCGCCATCTTCCTGTTCGCGTCGAAGGCCGGGAAATATGCGGCGGCGACAATTCCCAGAATTACCGCGGCTACCAGCACCTCTGTAAGGGTAAGGCCGCGTTCATCAACGCGAAAACGCATTAGCTTTCTCCTTCATCAATTATGGTGGGTCCTTTGTTATCCTTACCCTGCCGGTGGATCCGAGTACCGCAACCCTTCTGTACTCCGCGCCCGTCTTACTTTTTAAATAGGCGCTTCCGGCAAACGCCGGTCCCGGATTTCCCGACGAAGGAAAGCGCAGAATATAGTAATCCCCGTTTTCTGTTGAGAAGGTCAATTTAACGAATACCACCCTTTGCGGCAGGTCTACTTTTTTCAACTCCTTGCCGTCACAGTCGTACAACTTGTAATGCCCATCGCCGGTCTTGCCGCAGAACCATACCTCCGCTTTTCCCTTGTTCAGGGCTTCATCCCGTGCCTCCCTGATATCCGAAACCATCGTCCGTGCCGTGGTCACAAGTTCCCAGTGGGCGACCGCCCGGTTTAAGTTGAAAAAAGCCACAGACAGTAAAGCACCCGCTATCAGCGTCACCATCATCACTTCAATAAGGGTGAACCCCGCTTGGCAGTGGTGGCGCCTTTTTACCTTTACCTTGACCGTGATCAAGGCCTCCCGGGCTGCAACCCCTAAACCGGCGTCCTGTGTCCTGAAAGTGTTTGAAAGGTCAGGTATTGGGTTACTGTAATACTGCCGCCGTTTGTTCCTAAGGCAAGCTTTGAGCAATCCTAACCCACCCCTAAAGAAACGCCGTACCACCGTACGATCTGCTCACCCCAGAGCAGGACGATAAAAAACCCGACGGCCAGGTAGGGTCCGAACGGGATAAAATCCTTGCGGGACCTTCGCCCCGCAAGGATCATCAGGATTCCCAGAAAACTGCCTAAAAGCGCGCCGATGAAAAGCCCCAGCATGGACATCGGCCAGCCCAGGTAAAGACCCGCGACCGCGGCAAGCTTGATATCCCCGCCGCCCATACCGTCCCGGAAAAGTACGGCGAGGAGCAGGAGCGCCCCGCCGGCGGCCGCGCTGCCGAGAAGCGCCGCCGTCAGCCCTACGTCCCCGGCCAGAGGAACCAGCAAAACGGCCCCCGCCAGCAGGCCGAGGACCAGCCGGTTCGGGATGATACGGTAGTCCAGGTCGATAAAGGCTGCCGCAATGAGGCCGGCAACGAAGAAGAGCTCTTTTGCCAGGACCCAAAAGGGCCGTGCGCTTTCCGGCAGGAACCCCGCCCCGGCCTTGTATTGCAGCATTAAGTACACCGTAAGGAAAAGTACCGCGGTCAAAGCCTCCACGGCGGGGTAGCGAAAACCGACCCGCCCGCCGCAGTGGCGGCATCTACCCCTTAACGCCAGGTAGCTTATCAAAGGCGCCAGATCAAACCACGCCAGCGTGGTCCTGCACTGCGGGCAGTGCGAAGGCGGCCGGACAATGCTTTCCCTGCGCGGCAGCCGGTAAATGACCACGCTTAAAAAACTACCACAAAGCAAACCTAAAACCAGTATTAATAGAATCAATAATATACCCTTCCTTGACCGATAATGTAAGCAGCACTAACTATCTTATCGCTACTTTTGGTTCGGCGTTTACCAGGTGTCACCGCCGGAAGTCGCGTCCGCCCCACCGAGGGCGATACCAGAGCTTCCCTTTGCGGGCGTGGCGTCATCCCGCACGTAAAAGTCGTCGCCGCTGTCCGCAGCCGCATCTTTACCTTTGGTGGCGATTATGTAGGTGTCCGCCGCGATGTCGACCTTGTAGCCGAACCCGTTGTCCCACGGATCTTTCAAGCCGCTCCAGTCGATGCCGCTGTCTTTCATGACCGCCGGAAACCCAACGCCGTCAGGAAGTACGCTGTATTCGGTATAATACGTGTCGAGCACGCTTTTCATAGCCCTGAGTGTCGCTTGCGCGGCGTTTTCCCTCGCGGTTTCCGCTCTGCCCATAAATCTTGGCAGTGCAACCCCCACCAGAATGCCGAGAATGACTACCACCACAAGCAATTCCACAAGTGTAAAACCCCGTTCGCCGCCTCCCGCCGCACGAAACCGCTTCTTTGCTTCACGTAACAATTCTGGACAACCTCCTATCTCAATTTTTTGGAGCCATACTTTAAAAAGCTCACTTTATCAGCCTTTTTGAAAACATTTATCCTGGGTGGTCTACCCACTTATCGCCCC
>JAGUUY010000069.1 GCA_020063185.1 Bacillota bacterium | reverse complement strand
TTTTAGCGCTGCGGCCCGATCTGCTCCAGAAATTTTTGGCGTTGATTCACTTCCGTAATGCAGTTGAACGGCTCTATTTTTACCGCGATGCCCTGGAGATGATCGCGGCACGGCCGGTCTTCGGGTGGGGCGGCGGCGGCTGGCAGGAGGCTTACCGCGCTTTCCAGCATTACCTTTACAATTCCACTCAGGTCCATGGTTATTACTTTCAGGTCGGTGTTGAGGCCGGAATCATCGGCCTGTTGGTCATCGGGGGCATCTGGGCGGCATTTCTGGTCAAGGCCCACAGTCTATATCAAGGAGCGAAAAATAACCCGGACCGTCGGCTGCTTGTCTGGACCTTAACCGTCGCCGCGCTTAGCGTAGCCGTTCATTCCGCCGTGGACTTCAACTTGTCCCTGTCCGCGCTGGCGCTGGTATTGTTTGCGATCTTCGGCATAGTCAACGGGCTCAAACCGGCCGGCGAAGGGCAAGCCGAAGGACCTCAGGTGAAGCCGAAGAAAAAGAGGAAGCAGGAACTAAAGGCCGGGCCGTTGGTCGCTGTCAGCGCACTCACCCTGATTCTGGCACTGGGAGGGCTCAGCCTGGCGGTTGCGGGCAACTACGCTTTCAACGCGGACAGTGCGCTTCGCGGCAATAATTTGGAAAAGGGTCTCCGGGATCTGCAGCGGGCGCGGCAGTTTAATCCTTTTAATTCCGAGTATGACGCCATGTTGGCTCGCATTTACCAGGCGCAGCAACAAGGCGAACAGGCGGTAAAAACGGCGTCCGCGGCGGTGGCCAAAAGCAAGTACAGCGCCGCCAGACATGCGGAATTGGCTTCCGCCTACCAATCTACGGGAGATTTTGAAAAAGCGGTTTTGCATGCCCGTAAGGCGGTATCATTGGCGCCTTTCCAGGTCCATTGGTACGAAAACCTTTCCCGGGCTTGTTTCGTATCCGGTTATATGATGCTTAACGATAAACAACCCGCAATGGCAAAACCCTTTTTTGAGCAAGCCGCGGCTGTCCCAAAGGAAATCGGCGACAGAATGGCCGGGGTTACGCCGAAGGAGCGGGAACTCTGGGTAGTGGCGCCGCTGATGGATGTTACGCCTTCGATCGCCATCAATACCGGCGGAGCGCTGTGCTTCCTGGGCCGGTTTGACGAGGCCGACGAGAGGCTCGGCGCGGCATTTGAAGCCATCGAGAAGGACGGTATCGACGATCAGGAAAAGGAAATGTACTCCGAGTGTTGTCTCTGGCTCGCGTTCGCGGCTGACAGGCAAGGTAACGGAGCTATGAAATTGGAATACCTGGCAAAGGGTAAAAGCGCCGTTCCGGAATTAGAAGAATGGTACAAGCACGTTGCGGAACTGCCCGTTATCGAATAAAGAACAGATGCACGGTTTGTCACCTGCGTATGCGGCCCCTTGACTTCGTATGGAGGTTTAGGTATACTAATGCTTACGGAGCTGTGGTGTAGCCTGGTTTTAACATACTGGCCTGTCAAGCCAGAGATCGCGGGTTCAAATCCCGTCAGCTCCGCCATCTATTCGCCGCGGTAGCTCAGTCGGTAGAGCAGAGGACTGAAAATCCTCGTGTCGGCGGTTCGATTCCGTCCCGCGGCACCATTTTAGAGGTGAGAGGTTAGAGGTTGGAGGCCTCAAACACAACCTAAAGATATCTTTGACAAGTTTTGTGGTCTGCATGCGGAAGTAGCTCAGCGGTAGAGCATCGCCTTGCCAAGGCGAGGGTCGCGAGTTCGAATCTCGTCTTCCGCTCCAGTTTAGAAAAAGAAGGCCTCCCGGTGTTTGCCGGGAGGCCTTGCTTTATGCCTCCGCAGGCAGGTACGCCTTCCCCCCGGGCGGCGAAATCATAAAATGTTTAGGTGCTCAGTCCGCAAAGATTATCTGCCGTATACGCTCCAGGACCGGAGTATTTTCATCGGCCGGGACGGTTTTTGCACCCGCCATTGGGCCTTGGCCGAAAGATGCCGCCATCTCCGTCAGCAGGACCTTTGTTGCTTCGATGCGGCGGCGGTAGAAAGACTCGTGGTCTAAATTCTTACTGACGCCGAGTTTTGTGCGCAGGACGTCCGGTAAAAAGAGTAAAGGCATGAGCAAACCGGAGGTTTTCTTTGTCAGCCAGGTGCGGCAATTCAAAGCTCCCGAAGCGTAATCAATCAGCGAAAGATAAAGATCGGAGAGTTCGTGGTACTTATCGGCGGCCGAGTCCCGGAGCCACTCGCTTACCGTCCAGGTACGGGTCCCTTCGTGCCCGAGGCAAAATTCCGGACGCTCCACTATAAACAGTTTTTCTTGGGGACCGAGCCCCCGGCCCGCCTCGCGAAACTGCACCGCGCGGCCTATCGGGTAGGTGCGGCAATTCCGCGGCCGGACGGAATAAACACTGCACCGCCCGTCTTCGAGCAGGAAAGCGCAAGGTCCGACTTCAGCCTGCCTTAACCACACAAAAGGCCACTGTGAAGCGGAGCCGAACTCGTAGTTGCAGAAAATTTCCAAAAAGTCCGGCCCACTGATGTCGATCTCCCGCGCAATGACTTCCACGTCCCACGGGTCGAGTAGTATGGTTAAGAAACGGCAACACTTCCCCATACATTTATCGGTGCATTCGAAGTTAAAACGGTCGTCGGGTTTAAGCTCGTTACGCAAACCGTGCTCCAGTGGCTGCAAGCTTTTCCCCTCCACAAAAGTGAAGTAGTTAAACACGCCAAGCGGACACCAAACAGCTGATGAAAATCCCTTCTACACGACGGGTCATTTAATACTGCGCTTTGTACTATGTTCCTGTACGGCGGACGTCGGACCTGTTTGCCGGGGTAATTGCATAAATAAAGCCTACTTTCTTTACCCCCCTGCTGTCAACAGTCTAGGAGGCCGTTGCAAAACGGCGCCTGGCTTTGTCAGGCTCGCCATCCGGTGCTCACGTACCTCCATGTACGCTCCGCGCCGGATGTCTTCGCCTTCC
>JAGUUY010000153.1 GCA_020063185.1 Bacillota bacterium | reverse complement strand
CCGCCACGAAGCCGTCCGCCGTGCGCGGCAAATCTATGGACACGTTTTTGGAAGTCGGGTCCATACCGGTGGCCAGGACAACCAGGTCGAAATTTTCGCTAAGCAGCCTTCCGGCTTCCTGGTCTTCCGCCTGGACCGTCAGGTTCCCTGTTGCCGCATCCTCGGTGATGGTGCCGACCTTACCCTTCACCAGGGTGATGTTACCCATATTCAGGACCTTATTGTAAAAATCTTCGTAACGTCCCAGAGTACGAATGTCGATATAAAAAATCGAGATTTGCGCGTCCGGGTGTTTTTCACGGACGTAAGTGGCTTGCTTCAGGGAGGCCATGCAGCAGATTGCGGAGCAGAACGCCAGGTTGGTCTCGTCCCGCGACCCGGCGCACTGGACAAAGGCTATCTTTTCCACCGGTTTTCCGTCCGAGGGGCGTAGTATTTCGCCGTTGGTCGGGCCGTTTTTTGCCGCCAGACGCTCCATCTGCACGTTGGTGATAACGTTTTTGAACTGACCGCCTCCGTACTGCGTCAGCTTGGTCAGGTCGTAAGGGTTGTAGCCCGTGGCCCAGATAATTGCGCCTACCTGGAGCGTAATCGTCTCGGGCTGCATGCCGAGGTCAACGGCGCCGTACGGGCACGCCTCCACGCATTTATTGCATTTGGCGCCCTGGCAGGTCTGGGCATCGATTACGTATTGGTAAGGAAAGGCGAACATACTTGGGAGGTAGATGGCCTTGGTGGTACCCAGACCGTAGTTAAACTCATCGGATCTTTCCACCGGGCAGACTGCGGGGCATTTGTCGCACCCGGTGCACTTATCGTTAACAAAACGGGGTGAAAGCTTCACTTTGACCGTAAAATCGCCTTCCTGGCCGCTAATCCCTTCCACTTCGGCCTGGGTGAAGTATTTTATGTAAGGGCTGTTTTTAAGGCGCTTTAAATTCATCTCCAGGCCGCAGTTCGGGGGGCAGAGCTTGGGAAAGTATTGGTTGAGCTGCGTTACTCTGCCGCCAAGGTAAGGCCTTTTCTCCAAGAGGAAGACTTCATATCCCACCTCGGACGCTTCCAGCGCGGCTGTTATACCGCTGATTCCGCCGCCGACCACGAGGATCGACTTGTTAGCCATCCTGTACCACCATCCTTCTGTTATCTCTTGTGAACACCTGATGATCCTCCTTTTCTCGTCAAACTTTGAAAATCGGCACTCTTCCCGGGGTCAAATAATGTTACCTATTCGACAGGTCAAAAAAATCTTCCTTCTTAATAATGACGAAAAATTCTGAGGACCAAGTGTTGAACTATCCGGGAAAAGAGAAAATGGCGGGTAAAGCCGGCCCGGCTTCACCCGCCATAATGTGGTTTTATTTCGTGAATACTTTAATCATGGGTCTATCGACGACTTCCCAGCCGGCCGCGGCGGACCACTTCAGGTTGATGAACTTCTGAAGGTCCGGGTTCATAACCGGTGTGTCTTTGCGGGCGTAGTAACCAGGCCAACGGGTCTCGTCACGGGCCAAGATCGTCCGGACGTGGGACTCGGCCTGCCAGGTCCGCTGCTGGTTCTCAAACAGCCGCATGAGCTCGTGGAGGTTACGGGCGATCATCTTCTCGCCGTCTTCCTTGAGCCAATCGATTAACTGCATACCAACTTCGAGTTTGGCCTTGTTGGTGGTGAAGGAGGAACTCCACCCGCCGGCGTACTCGTCCATGATCTTCTGGAGCCGGAAGAGGTACTGCCGCGGCAGGATGTAATGCGGGTTGACCTCGTCGGTGGTGCCGTAGTCCTTGTGCTGTTCGTAAAGCTCGAAGGGCTTCAAAATTCTGCCCTTAAACTCCTCAACCTGCGCGGGATCAAGATTCGGCAGGGTGTTGTTCTCGAGGACAAACTTCACCATGGACTTGCCGGCGATCCGGCCCTCGGTGAAGGAACCGGACGAGAACTTGTGCGGGGAGGCGCCGCAGGCGTCGCCCGCAACAAAGAGACCTTTCACCGTGGTCATCCGGTTATAGCCCCACTGGTATTCGGCGGGCGCCACGTCCGCGGGACCGCTGGCCCAGGTGCCGGAAGAACCGGAGTGCGAGCCGATGAAGTACGGCTCCGCGCCGGTGATTTCGGACGGGCCCTTCTCAGGACGAACATTTTGCGCCGCCCAGAGGTTGGCCTGGCCGATCGTCATGTCGAGGAAGTCTTCCCAGGCTTCGCTCTCAAGCTCTTTCATTTTCTTCTTGAAAGCTTTCTCGTCGCCCTCGTATTTTGCGGCCAGGGCGGCGATCGCGCGGTCGGTCCTCATGAACAGCGGACCCTTACCGTCGATCTCGTCGAGGATGCCCAGGTAGTTACGAAGGTTGGCCGGCATCGGCTTAACCGTATCAAAGGGCGCCCACGCTTTGACGTCATCCGCACGGGTCACCATGTAGTCTTCATCCATAGCGTTCGTGCCTTTGGCCTTGAAAAGGAGGAACCAGGCGCCGACCGGGCCGTACGCGTCCTTGAACCGCACGGGCACGAACCGGATCTCCTGGCAGCACTGTTCCGCGCCGGCTCT
>JAGUUY010000120.1 GCA_020063185.1 Bacillota bacterium | reverse complement strand
TCTACCCGGTCAACATTTTTCCCTTATAGTTGGTAACCGAAGAAAAATATTTCTCGATTCATAAAAATTTTCCTTGACATAATTTTTATTATACCATAAGATTTATTTCGACAAGCCTGAATCTATTCCTGGGGTATTACTCTGTAAGAACATCCCAGGGAGGTTGACGGAATGGATAAGCACCCGCTTGACCAGCTAACTGATGAGTTTATTAAGGATTTAAAGCTCCAAGGCAGGTCGCCCAGTACAACTTGCTCATACACCTCTTATCTTCATCACTTTTCAGGTTGGTGTAAAGAAAATAATATCGATTTTAAGTCCATCACGCCGCGAGAGGTCAAGGCTTTCAGGAACTGGGTTATAAACCACGAGTTCTCTGAAAGCACAATTAACATGATTGTGTACGCAACTAAAGCTTTTTATGACTATTTAATGGAAGAAGGTATCGTCACAGGGAACCCGGTCATTACCAAAAGGCTGACTGTGCGCATGAAGGTTACCACTCCTCGTTTTCTTACCGACGATGAATTAAGAATTATTCTACCCGCCATTAATAAATCCCTCTGTCGTTTGGAGTTTTTAACAATGCTGGCAACAGGGCTGCGGATCGGCGAAATCGCCGACCTGCTGCCCCAGGACATTGCGGTGATGAACAACTCGGTATTACTGCGTATCCGAAAAGGCAAGGGCCGCCGCGGCCGGTACGCGCCGGTCACCGACGAATCGGTCGCCCAGGAGCTCCTCGGACGAAGGGACAATGTAAGGGAGCAATTAACGCTTTTCGAGGGGCAGCCGGCTAAGAAGAAACAGCCGACGCTGTTCGGCCGCAGCAAGTCTACCTTAATGCGCTACGCAAAGTATATCGCCGATGAGACGGGTATCGCGTTCACCTCTCACCGCCTCCGGCACACCTTTGCAACACACCTCCTGGCCAGCGGCGAGCCCCTGGATGTAGTGCAGGAGACGCTCGGTCACCTGAACATAGCGACTACGCGGCGCTACGCGGTGACTCTGCCCCAGTCGTTTTTTCGGCTTGCCGCAAAGATCGGGTGATTCCGTCCCCGAAATAGGAGGTGATCCGCCTGGTCCGTGAGCGGCTTGAAAACCAGATGCTGATGGTGTTGAGCCAGATTAATAAATGTGACCAGCAGATCCTGGCCGCCGACGCCGCCCGGAGGGAACGGGGGGATCTGCGCCGGGAGTTGGCGCGGCTGGCGGCTTTGTATGCGGGAGTTGAGGGCATGGAGGATGCGGAGCAGTGTCTTGACCTGGCGGGTATCAAGTCCCCTTAAAGGTGGTGTTCGTGGTGGAGATGCGTCCCCGCAGGCCTCCGTTTTGCATTCTCAAGCAGTGTAAGCCGGTTGCCGTGCACGTCTACGCAGCCGAAAAGCATGCCGCCGGGTGGTCGGGTTACTGCATCGGCGAGAACACGCAGCCGGAAACCTGGGTGACGGGTACGGTCGAACACGTGAACGATATCTGTTTTTGCATATACACGCCATTCAAAGGGTGGGTCCGCTTCGTGGTGAACGAGGATGACTTGCGAATCATCAGCCTGCTGCTGTGGCGATTCTGTAACAAAACGGGGCGGGCGGTAAGGCTCTACGGAGAGCCGGTCGGCGGGCTAGAGCCGGAAAAATAGAGGTAACGCGCATGAAAATCTATATCAGCTCTTCCTGGAAAAACGCGGCTCTGGTCCGCGCGCTGGCTGCAGAGCTCAGGTTCCACGGCCATGAGGTCTTCGATTTTACCGACCCCGCCTGCCGCTCTGAGCCGCCGCTCCCCCCGGAGAGCTTCCCGGAAGAATTCGACCCCGAGAAACACTTTTACTCCTTCTACATCCGCCGCGGCGAGTGGCGCCGCACGGTAAACGAAAACCGCAAGGCGATCGGCGCCGCCGACCTGATTATCCTGATCCTGCCCTGTGGCGCAGACGCGCACGCGGACTGGGGCTTGGGTGTCGGCATGGGCAAGCGGTCCGTTGTCGTCGGCTGCCCCCGGAAAGGGGAGCGGAGCCCGGTGCACCTTTGGGCGGACGCGATCTTGGACCATATCGGCGATGTGGCGGAATGGGTAACCAAGTTGGAAGCCAATAGGCCAGCGGCCAATGAGGCGGCAACCCGGTCGGTCGAGGCCCTGGCCGATCAGACGATGACGCGGTTCCCACGCGCCGGGCCGGCGGGGCGCGGATTATTGCCGGCGACTGCCGGGTCTAAATGAAAGGTAAGAGCGCTTATCTTGGGCCGGCCGGGGGACAAGCGCCGCCCGCAATATCGGAGGAGGGTGATCATCCGTGATCCGTATCGGGGCACTTATATCATGGCCAACCATCGCCTGCCGGCGCTACTGCAGGATTTACTATCTCGATGAGTCGTGGATGTTGGCCAAAGATGAGGTCGGCAATCCTTTTGTGCTTTTACGCTACGACCTTGAAAGCTTGGTCGGTCGGGGCATTGTCCAGGTTGAAGGCGGTGGTTGAAGGTGGTTCCGGTGGCTCCGGACGAACAGACGGGTTTCGGCCATGAGCGTGAAAAGCTCTTCTGTGAAAACGCACGGCTGGCGTCGCACATTGCCGCCAGGTTCATGCCGTACGTGCCCCCGCACCACCGGGCGGAGGTTATGGGGGAAGCCCGGCTCGGCCTGTGGGCCGCCTGTGTGAAGTTCGATCCGGCCAGGGGCAGGTTTTCGACTTACGCGGCCGTTGTCATCACCAATACGGTGCTCCACTGGTTGCGTCATTACAGAAGGCACGTGGCGCGCGAACTTTCTATGGAAACCCCCTTAACTGCGGACGGCAAGATCGCGCTCAAGGATGTCCTGTCGTATGAGCAGGATTTCTCCGGCGTGGAGGTGTCGGATCTTTTGCGCAAGACGGATGCGGATGTCTTGTGTTTAAAGCTCGCGGGGCTGTCCCAGAAGGACATCGCGGCGCGGGCCGGTTGCAGCCAGGCCAGTATTTCACGCGCAATAACACACGCCAGGGCCGAGCTCGCTAAAATGCTTTGAGTTCGCTAGTCTGAAGCTCTCTGGTTTGGCAGAACCGTGAGAGGTACTAAAATGCCTTAGTGTAAAAAAGGGGGGTGAGAACTTGCCGGGCGACAAAGGTCCCGGCGAAGAATCGGGGCCCAAGATGTGTCCCTTGCTTACCATAGCCCTTAAAACCTACACCGTCTGCGACGGCGATGGTTGCGCGTGGTGGAGCGCGCGGCATAACAGTTGCTGTGTGCCGGTGTTGACTTGCGGTTCGGGCTGGCTTGGCGCCGAGACGAACAAATGTTGACCTTAATTAGAAATTGCGGGGCGGCGGCGAAGGCGGAGAAGAAAAAGTCGAGACGGCAGTTTTATCGGCAACTTTGGGCATTGCGGTATCTTATTGTCCTCATTGCTGTTTTAATCGCGCTGCCGTGGCTGTTCGAGTTGCTGGCAAGGTTTTAGGAAATGCGGGGCGGCGGCGTGGAAGCAGACACGCAACAAGGCCGGAAGGTGGCAGAGAACGACCGGCTATAGGCCAAGTGCTGATGCAAAGCCCTCTGCCAGCCGGGGTGGCGACCGGCCCGTCCCGTAATCAAGTTTCGGGCGCCGGTATTACCTCCTATCGTCACGGCCCGGTCTTGGGGCGGGCCGGGCCATGAATTCTTTCGAAAGGGGCGGTGGACATGCCGAAGTCGATGCCGAGAACGGTTCCGCCCAGGCTGCCGGCAGCGCCGGCGGGGGGCCGAACGGAAAGCCGTAAAAAACGGCGGATACTATTTCGCTTCTTCGACCCCGACAAGCCCGCGGAGGTAAAGCTGTTTCGCGTCGAGACCGACCTGTCGCTTTCGGCGGAGGACATCATTGACGCCGTGGTCAGGCGCGAACGGGCGATAACGCGGGGGCGCCGGCTGCGCTCGGTCGGCAACGGGCTGTATTGCCTGGGTTGTATCGCGCTGTGGCTTTGGGTCTGCTACCGGATCGGCTGCCTGTGGTTCAGTTAACCTTGCGGACGAGATGTTTCGGTAAAACGGCTTCCAGCCGGGACAAACCGGCGCCGGCACGCGCGGAGCTCTTCAAGGACATCCGCCCGGGCGACTTGGTAACGGTCGACTGGGGCCGCAAGGAGCCGTCACCTGAGTACGGCGCCGGCGGCGAAGTGGTGCAGGTGACCAACCGTTTCGTAACGATCCGGACCTCGATCGGGTATTTGTTTTCCGTCAGCCTGGCGCACGTGATTGCCGGGGCAAAAATCAAGGTGACCGGGCGGGGGCAATCGCTGGAGGGAGGAAGCGAAGATCGTATGGCGGGCATTAAATTTGAGCATCTGAATCCCGAAACGCAGAAAAAGGTACTTGAGGTAGCAACAGGCGATCCGGTGAACGAAACCGGGCCGGTGGGCGACGACGCAACGGCTGCGGCCCTGTCCGGTGAAAACTTGCAGCCGGATCAGCCCGGCGAAGCGCCGACGCCGGAAGTTATTGTTAGGGTCGTGCCGCCTGCCGTAAATGACGAAGCAGCGCCGACGCCGCTCGAATGTGTCGAAAGGGGGCTGTCACTGACCCAGGCGCGGGTGATGACGCCCAAGGACCTGACCCGCGAGGCGGCGGAAAGGCTGCTGGCCAGCGGCGTAGCTAAGAAAGAACTAGTGCGGCTGTACGGCTTCTCGTCTCCACAGGTCTGTTATATGAAGCTGGCAAGGTTCGGCCTGCACAAAGGCACCCGCCCTAAGGCGCCTAAACCGGCGGCTAAAGACCCTCCGGCGGAGAAACCGCAGCGGCGAAACGGTATGGACCTGCCGCTGCCCATGGCGCTCTCGCTCCGCGACCGTTTCAGGGCAAACCTGCGCGCGGTTGAGGACATTTTCCTGCACGCCACGAGCGGCCCGCTGCGGCTGTCCGAAGATATCATCCGGGACTTGACCGCGCTGCAAACCAAATACGCCGCAGAGCTTACGAAGATAGAAAGCGCGTTCGGCTCCGTGAAGGTATCGCTCTGAAATGTCCCGGAAGACGTTATTTCCTTATCCACTGCCTGAAACCATAGGAATCGGGACAGTGGACCCGCGCGATTACCGTTTTGATGTGGGACGTCAGGAGTGGGTGCATGAGCCTGGTTGGTGGCGGAATATCAAAGCCGGGACGGCGCGCCTCGGCGCCAACGGGAACAGCTTTGTTCCCGTAAAGAGGCGCAAGCCGCAAAAAACAAGGCGATGATATTGGATTCCGGTGATACGGAATGCGACCTCTGCCGCGGAAGGTCGCGGTACGCGTACAGCGGGTTCGGTCCCGTCTGTGCGAAGCTTGAATGCAAGTGGTGGGGCGGCGACAGCATTTGCCTCCTGGCCGTCGACCGGGAAATAACACTGCTCGAGCCCGAAGCGGGCGGCTCTTTGCGTCGCCTGCCTGAAGATGTTTGTCCGCTGGAGTGTCCTGACTGCTGAGAAAGAGGGTGTTGCGTTGTGACCGAGCTTTTGCAGGAGGTTCGGGTGGCGATAAGGGAACTCGCGGAGGCGCAGCGTGCGCTCGATATGGCGGCGCCCGGGTACGTCGACGCCGCGGTGCATCGGCTTAGCGCGGCACGGGAGCGATACAGCGCCTTGCTGCGGGAGGCGAAACAGGGAGGTGTTAGAGTTGAAGGTCTATGTTGGGATCCGGGACGCTGACGGCGCCCGCGCGCTGGTCAAAGACACGGCGACCGGGGCCGCCGCGCCGCTCAGGCACGTGGTCAGGCACAGCCCGACGGGGATGGAGTGGGGTTACGGCGGTAGCGGCCCGTCGGACCTGGCGCTTTCCATCCTCGCGGACGCCTTGGGCTCGGTGGAAGCTGCAAACCCGCTGTACGGCGTTTTTAAGTGGCGGTTTGTGGCCTCGTTCGACCGCAAGGAGTGGGAGCTTCCCCAGCCGCGCGTTCTGAAATGGGTCGAGACGGTTACGGGCCGTCCGGTCGACCGGCCGGCCGCGCCGGCGGAGGCGCGGCTATGAGCGGGACATCATGGTCGTGATAAACAGACAAGAGATAGCGCGTGAAGAGCTGACTCGGGATCCCATCTTTCTCTTCCAGGTGCGCGACGTTTACTGTATCAACGGCCACCGCGTTGAGTACGACTCCGACCTGGAGGGGTTTATAGACCCGGACCGACCGGTATGTGACGAGGATGGGAACCGGAGGGCCTTAACTGAAGACGAACTGCTTGAAATGGATTGTGCGGTTATAGCCTGGCGCACCATAACGGTCTTTTTAACGCGCGCGGAGGCCGAGGATTACGGGAAACGTAACAGCCACAACTATCTTTGCTGGCATGTCTACTGCGTTCCCTGCGAAGGCAAGCTGGCCGAATTACTTCGGAATATGTTTCCTCCCGGTGAAGATATGCCGGTGGATTTTTCTATTGGCGATAAGGTGTTGACCGCGGCGGTTGACCCGCTGGCGCTGCTGTCCAGGATCACGGTCGACCACCCCGGCTTGGGTGATTTTCACGTTGATTCTGAAAATAAGACGGTTTACCTGCCCCCTTTTCTGTTTAACGAGGTGGCGAAGATACTGGACGTGCCGGTGACCGACAGCGCGACAGAATTCTACGCCGGCCGCTGGGTATGGCGCAAGTGGTGAGGTGATTGATTTGGCTACCGCCGAGTGGGAATGCGAGGCATGTGGCGCGGTCAATATGATCGAGGTTCCGCTTACGGTAACGGACCCCCATAGGTCGATCGCCGCCTGCGACAACTGCAACACCTTTAGCGCGGTGATTATCCATTGTGACGAGTCAGGAAAGCAGAGGGTTATGACTATCGCCCTCGCCGACGGCGAGGAGCCCCCGGGCGGGGTAATGACTCGAGTCTTACTGTCGTGCGACCGCGGCGAGACTTGGGCCGAGACGCCGGTCGACCTTTCAAACACGCACCCGGCGGTTTCAAGCACACGAGCGGGGGATCTCGTGAAAATCAACGACAGAATATACGAGGTCCGGGTAATCGACGGCGCGCTGGTCTGGGAACCCGTGAAAGGAGGCGGGTGTTAAGGATGGGCTTAACCAGGATTTTTATCTGCCGGAATTGTGAGGATAGGTTCGGCGTCCCACTGTCGGCTCCCCCGTTATGGAACCGAAAATGCCCATACTGCAAAAGTAACGCTGTGTTTCCGGTTTATGACGTTAACCCTGACGCGCCCCTTGGGGAGCGTCTAACAACGTTACCGGCCCAATGTCTGATTTCGCTGAACTGAAGGCGGTGATCGAGCGCGCCCGGGCCGGGAAAATAGCGGTCCTTAAGGTTCCGTTCGCCCTGTTTGTCAAGGGCCGCCCGCGTTACCCGGTGGTCAAGGTGATGTGCGCGGACCGGGAAAAGCTCCTCGTTTGGGGGTATTTCCGCGAAATTCCGTCCGCGTGGCTGCACATTTCCCGCTCCGGTATGCCCCATTTCGACCTCTGGGGGCGGCCGGCAAAACGGGTGCTCAAAGAAGAGGAGGCGCTGGAAGAGTTTTTCGGAAAGGATGGGTTTAACCGGACTTAACCAGACTTAACCAGGCTAAAATCGGTTAGCTTCGGTTAGACCAGGTTAGCCCCTTCGCGGGAGGAGGTTTACGGCGGCATGTTCCCAGAGAGAGAGAGAGAGAGAACACGTGCTGATCCAGTTGTCCCTGCCCGGCCGGGACACGCTCAGGCGGGGCGACGTGGTGCGTGCGGCCGATGACGAAGCCCTGGGCGTGGTGACGCGCGCCGCCAAAGACGGCGGATGGGTTGACGTGCGCCGGTTTGGCGTCCGAAAAGGAAAGCGACTTACCGATCTGTCTGCTGTTGAGAGAATCGGTTCTATTTTTACCGAAAGGATGTGACTATAAAATGTCTGATCCGGGATCGCCGGATATCTTTGTTCAAATCAGCGTGGCGGATATCGAACCAAACCCCATGAACCCGCGGCGTAACTTCGATAGGGCGGACCTCGAACTGTTGGCCGCAAGCATCAAACAGGTAGGTATACTCGAACCACTGATCGTAACGCCCGTCCTGTCTGTCGTTGAGAAAATCGGTTCCGTCTCTCGCCCCATAACCACCCGGTACCGGTTGATATGCGGCGAGCGCCGGTGGCGGGCGGCGCAGCTGGCCGGGATCGAGACCGTTCCCGGCGTGATCAAGGACAACCTCACCGCGGCGCAACAGGCCGAACTGATGCTGGTCGAGAACTTGCAGCGGCGTCAACTCGACCCGATTGAAGAAGCATGCGCGCTGCAGACGCTCATCCAGGAACACCGGCTGAAACAGGCAGCGGTGGCCAAGAAGATCGGCGTCACCCAGGGGCACATCTCGAACCAGCTCCGGCTTTTAGAACTCCCCGATGAGGTCAAAGAAAATATTTCACGCGGCATACTCACGCCGGCGCACGGCCGGGCGCTGCTGAAAATCAAGGCGGCGCCGGCGTTCGTGAAGGACATGGCCGCCGCGGCGGCCGCGGAGAACCTCTCCTCCCGCCAACTCGATGACAGGATTGCCGCTGAGATCCGGTTTCCCGGCAAGCGGTCCCGGAAGCTCGATAATGATGGCCTCGGTGGTGATGCTCCGGAGTTCGATTCCTCAGATTGTAAGACGTGCAAGTGTGCGGTCGAATCAGATGACCTTTACCGTAAAAAGCGGCCCTACTGCCTGGACCCGAAGTGCTGGCACGCCAAGCAGACTGCGGCGGAAGAACAAAAGCGGGCGCAGGCCCTGAAGAAAATCGAGAAAGCCAAGGCCAAAGGGAAGGTCGTAAAACTCAGCGACCTCCGTCACGGCACCTTCGTCCGCCTGGACGACGCCGACGCCAAGGACGTCGACCGCGACAGGTGCGCGGGCTGCGCGAAGCTGGTCGCCGCCCAGCGTTACGACAACGAACTGGTGGATGTTTGCACCGACCCGGGATGCGTGAGGAAACAAAAGGCCGCCGCGACCCGGGTAAAAAACCAGGAGACGAGGGCCAAGGCCAAGGAAGCATTCGACCAGTTGGGCCGGCAGACCGTTGAAATAACTGATCCATTCGGGGTAAATGAAATAGCCGAACTGGCCCAGTCGTTTTGGCGCCGCAAATTTAACCTCGCCGGCGGCGAAGCGCTGGAAGCAGTGCTGCTTGACCGCGCCAGCCTGCTGCCGCTGAAGACCCTCCTTGAATACTTCGATACCAAGAACAGGCTTTGCGCCGAGGCCTCGCACATGCCGGGCCAGTTCGGCCACGTGGAACTCGAAATTCCGGAGCAGGGGATTTCTTTCGCCGACCGACAGGCAGGCGGCACCCACGACGTAAAACAGCGCCGGGATGTGCTCTTTTTCTCCGGCAAGCTCTTGGTCATCACCACGCAGAACGGCATGGTCACCGACAGCCCGCCGGCGCTGCCCGTGTACTACCGCATTTGCGCCGGCCAGGAAGGATCCTCGCGCTGGGTGCGCCAACTGGTCGGGATCCGGACCGAGCAGCGGCTCATTCTTTTGCTCGGCCGCGATAGCGTACAGATGCGCAAGGATATCTGGGCGCGGTGGGTCAAGCTGATCGAGGCGCTCCCGCCCCTGCCGGAAATCAAAGTCCCGGAGGCGAAGGGGGGTAATGCAGTTGCCGAAAGCGGACTTGCAGCCGGGCCCGTTTTCCCGAAGTTCTGAAGCCCGGGCCCTCGTAAAAAAAGCGCTGCGCAGACAGGGGCACACGCTCCCGCTGGAGTTGATAGAAGAACTCGAACGGGAAAACGCCGGTCTGGCCGCCCGCATGGCCGAACTGGAAGGCCGTTTCGCCCAGGTGCAAACAGAGTTGTATCGGGTGCGCGCCTGGGTTCAGGACTTCTGCGGCGATATCTGCGACCACATTCGCCGGGTCCAGGTCGCGGAACCCGTTGACAAAACGCCGGCCTGGGATGAAACGGCCGCGGTTTAAGGTCCGCGTCACGGACAACGCGCGCCGGCAGTGGCGGGAACTCGGCGGCGAGGGGGAGCTTACCGCCCGCCTGGTGCACTACCCGCTGCGCGAGGCGCTGAAGAAAGGAGCGCCCGTCACCGAGGCCGGCGTGGGCGTGGAGGCGCCGCTTTCCCGCGGGATGGTCGCCGTCTGCGTCCCGGAGTACCACGGCGTCTGGACGGTGGTCCGAGTGGTCCCGCGGAGGTAACAGTAGTGTCCGGAAGGTTATTCTTTATCGGTCAGTCGTCGTAATAAGCCTAGAAACTGGTCTGTCGGGGCGGATACTACGCCGCCCTCATGAACCCTCTCACCGGTGATTTTAATTTTAAGAACGGGCTTGTCGCTCGACATAGACATCGCTCCTGTGAATTTTGACATTAACTTCGACGCCCTAACAGAGTATCCTACCGGAGGAACGATAAAATATGGCTGATTACTGGAATTTAAGCACTAAAATCTGGGACGACCCCGACTTCCAGGAGTTGACCCAAGACGGGAAAATGGTGTTTATCTACCTCCTGACAAATAAATCCCGAACGCTCAGCGCGATATACCCGCTGTCAATAAAATCCATCGCGGACCAGACGGACATAGGCCGCGAACGCGCCGGACAAGCGGTTCAGGAGCTTACGGCGGCCAAGATGGTTAAATATGACTATGACCACAAGGTTATCTGGGTAATCAACGCCCTGCGGTATATTGTAAATATTGAAGCGAGCCCGCCTAAGTTGGCCAACGTCGCGAAAAACCTCCGCTTAGTCTCATATAGCAGCTTAGTATCGGAATTCATACATACATACGGTTACTTGGGTATTCAGTTACCCCCACCGTCACCAGACCAACCCCATACCGTCCCCCCACCGTCACCAGACCAACCCCATACCGTCCCCCTACCGTCACTAGACCAACCCCGTACCGTCCCCCTACCGTCACCAGACCATAGGGGCGAGACGGAGACGGAGACGGAGAATGAGACGGAGACGGAGAATTTTTCTGAGATACCTGGGGATAGATCTGAGTCGTGTGGTGTTCTCTCGGAAGAGGGGGGTACGGGGGGAGAAACCAGCGACCATAACACGGCGGGGAAAAAAGCCCAGGAATTGTTCCAACGGGAATTCGGCCGGGCGCTCTCTCCCATGGAGGCGGAAGAAGTCGCCAGGCTTGAGCATACATACGGCATCGAACTAATCAAAGAGGCGCTGCGCCGGGCCGTGGCGAAAGGGACGCGCAACATCGCCTATCCCAAGGGCATTCTAACAGACTGGGCGTCCAGGAACCTTTTAACACTGCCCGAGGTTTTGAACTACGAAAAACGGGTACGGAAAAGGCGGGGACCGCGCAATCGGGGGGACCCGGATGACGAGAACGAAGAGCACAGGGAGCGCCGGAAGGCGCTCGTAAAAAGCCTGTACCTCTCGTGAAAGGTGGTGATTCAGGCTGCGTCCGGAAGACGTGGTGAACGCCATTGCGCACCTGCACGCCGACCCCGCGCTGGGACCGCTTGATAAGAGCGTGGGTACCAGGGTTTTTATCAGCATGGACAGCCTTGGTGAGTGCCGGTTGTCCAAAAGAGCGATCGCCAAGCTGGAAAACATGTCTATCAAGTCGGTGCGCCAGGCGATAATGAGGCTCTGCGGCTCAAAGTGGCTGGTACAGATCAGGGTCGCAAGTAATATTTTTACCTATCGTCCGGGGCCAAGTGCACAAAATGGGGCACCGCGTCACCCGGTGGGTGAAAATATCACCCCCCATAGGGGTAAAAAATCACCCACCCCCGTCGAAAAAACGGGGATCAGGCGGGTGGAGATGCCCCGGGAGCAGGTGGAGCGGATCATCGCGAACATGACCGAGCTGCAGCGGCTGTACGACGCCGGCGCGTCCACCGACATGGCGGCCGTGCCGGAAGACCAGAAGCGGCTGTGGCTTATTTACAGCGAGCGGATCCAGGACGACATCGACGACCTGGTGAGGCACCTGTCGACTTACCCGGTGAAGGAGGAGGAATAGATATCGGCCGTTGAGACCGGAAATTTACCGGAAAGAGGTGGAAACCGATTGAAAAGAGGATTGATCGATCGGGTGATCGTTAAAACACAGCGGAGGGGGAATGGTTATGGCGACCTGCAAAATCTGTGGCTGCACCGATGAACGGGCTTGCCCCGGCGGCTGCTGGTGGGTGGAGCCCGACCTTTGCAGTCGCTGCGCGGAACGGGGCTATATTGGGGGACCCGAAGAGTTATTGCGGCGGGAGGGTATCTGTTGCTCCTGCGGTGTACGCTTGGCTTCTTCTGCTCACTTAAATTTAATTACACTTAACAAGCGGGCCGCCTGGCGGCACCCGGTGTGGGACAACGCGTTGTTAAAACCGGAGTACGAGTGGATCCCCAGGGCGGCAGCCATTGTATGTGATAAGTGCCTTAAAGGAGAGCTTGTGCCGACGCGGGCCGTCGAGTTCCGGTTCGACGAGTCCGGGCGGGCCGAAATCGTATACCACGAAATCGCGGCGCTGGAAGACGCGTACGAGATCACCGACGACATGCTGGCCAAACTGTGAAGGGGTATAGATAAGAGCACTACCCCCACGCACTCACTCCTTCCGGTTGCTTACCGCGTTTCGACAAACTGCCGGAGTTATCACTGCGCGTTAACATAGTTAAAGGTATTAGCGTGAGTTACTCAGGACTCCTGTCCAAGTGAGAGAGGAAGAATAGCATGGATTATTTCTGGCGGTGCAAGTGCGGCGACGAGGCGCTGAACACCCCCGACGGGCAGGGGCTGCTGACCATCCGCCGGCACCGGATGAACAGCATGAAAGAGGGCGAGAAAGGCCACCACATCCTGGGGCTGTTCGATAAAGACGGCAACTGCGTCGTGGCGGGCGACAGGCCGCAAGACGCCGTTAAGCTCGGACTCATGCAGCAGGCGCCGGTGCCGATCCGGGAGCAGCGCAAGGCCGCGCGGGAAGGCAGGACCGTACCGGTGCAGGGCCTGGTCCGCGACGTGAGCGGCCTGCAGGGTGTGCTCACCGCGATGCGGATCGCGCTGCCGCCTTCGACTTGGGGCTGGCTGTCGCTCGGGTTTCAGTATTTACGTAAGTCCGACGGCGCCCCTTTCGCCTGGACGCCGGAGGATGTGGGTTTATACATTTCGGAAGTGATCACTTTTTTCCACCAGGAGCACCTGGCTGAGTTCTTCGGGCTCAACCGGCGGCAGGCGGCACAGCCGGAAGTCGCCGCGCAGCTGCAGGCGATCGCCGCGGGCATCGGCCAGATGGACCACGCCGGCCAGCCCGGGCTGCCGGTCGAAGTTTTCCAGGCGCCGGACGGAAAATAATTTCACGTGAAATAAGTGATTGGAGTGAGTTAAAGTGGTGTTTAAAACGGTCAGCGGCATGGACCTCTCCCCGCTCAGGGTCGCGACGGGGGACGATACAACGGACCTTTACAAGAAGGTGGGTGAATCCGTGGTTTCAAACGCGCTTAAGAACCTGACGGAAGGGGGCGCCGGCGGGGCGGGCATCGCGTCGCAGGTAAAAGAGCTTGCGGAAACAGCGAAGACCCTGTCCGGGCTCTCGCGGGACCAGGAGGAGAGCGTTTACGCGCGCCTGAAGGAAGAGCGGGAGGCGCGGGAAAAGGCCGAAAAGGCGCTTGCGGAGAGCCGGTCCGCCGGGAGCAAGGAAAACCTGGAGATGTTCAAGATCATCGTCGACATGATGGACAAGTCCGAGCAGCGGATGCTGCACATGCTTGAAAGATTGGAGGGCAAGAAATCGAGCGGCGACGACGACCTGCTCAAAACCCTGGCAATACAGTACATAAAGCGGCTGGAGGGCGCCTCGCAGAGCGACCCGGACGCGGAGATCGAACGCCGGCTGGAGATGATTAAGAAACTCGGCGACATCCTGTCCCCGCGCATGTCACTTGACGACCAGATCAAGTGGGTCACCGTCAAGGAGGACATTGATCTCAAAAAGCGCCAGGCGGACCGCGAGGAACGCCAGGTCGAAGAGCGGGGGAAAATGCTCGAGAACGCCATCGGCGTTTTGGGACAGTGGGCGGCGTCCAAACAGCAGCCCCCCACG
>JAGUUY010000212.1 GCA_020063185.1 Bacillota bacterium | reverse complement strand
GGACCGCAATCACCCTGGCTGCAACCGGCCTGGTTTTGCTCGCAACATCCGGTACAACCACCGGTACCGGGACTTAAGTATCCCTGGAGCCGGGCCATAACAGCCTTTGCCTGCTCGGAGCCGAAAAAGCCGGCTCCCATAAGCTGATCGATCAGCTGCTGAAAGCTGTTCGTTTGCTGACCGAACATGCCGCAACCTTGCGTGTCTGGCGGGGATAGGGTGACGCCGTATCGAGATGTTGTGGAACATGCTGCCTGCGCTAAGGCGGGAACCACGATCGCAAACACAAGGAGAAGGCTCAGGGCTATAAAGAACTTTCTCTTTTTCAACACGGGGGTCACCTCCTTCCTCAAAAATTTTTTGACTTGCTTAAGATTAACTGATACATGTGACCAAAGTTTGAACGAAGTGTTACAACTTTGTTAAACTATCAGCTTGGCGCCCAAGTGCAGGAATCTTATTTTGGACGCAGAACCCTATACAACACAAGGGGGTGTGGCGTGTGACCGACGAACACGGGCCGCGCGGTGCAATCTTACAGCGCGATAAGTCCACTTATGCCGTGGTGCCGCGATTCGCAGCCGCCGGCGTACTTGACGCCGCCACGTTACGGCGGCTGGCCGAAGTAGTTGACAACTACAGGATTCCGGTGGTGAAAATTACGTCGGCCCAGCGGATAGCGCTGGTGGGACTAAAGCCGGGGGACGTGGAGGCCGTGCTGGCCGACCTCGGGGCTGAGCCCGCGCCGGCGGTCGGACGCTGTGTGCATTACATCCAGGCGTGTCCGGGCAAAACCTTCTGCCGTTTCGGACAACAGGACTCTTTGGGTCTGGGAGCGAGACTGGACGAGATGCTGTTGGGGTATGGGGAATTCGGACACAAATTCAAGATCGGTATTTCGGGCTGCTTGTTTAACTGTAGCGAGTCCTGGCTCAGAGATTTCGGCGCTTTTGGCAAACCGAAGGGATGGACGGTGGTGGTGGGCGGTACGAGCGGCCACCGTCCACGGATCGGCAACGAGTTGGTCCGGGACGTCGATGACGAGACAGTCGTGGCCCTGGCCAAGAAAGCGGCTGATCTTTACCAGGAACTCGGTAAAAAAGCTGAGCGCATGGGGTGGACGATAGAGCGTGTCGGCGTGGAGACTTTCCGCGAGCGATTGCTGGCAGACTGAACGGCTATGCCCCTTCCGGTCTTTTGCCGCATGCGCTGCCCCGAATGTAACACCAACTTTCCGGCGGAGATTGTAAAAAGTACCGGCTCGGGCGGGGTGCTGGAAAGCGACCTTTGCTACCGGGCCGGCGGCCTTTTTGTGTACCCTTTTATGGTGGTGGTGTGTCCCGGGTGCCGTTTCGCCTCTTACCATCAGGAGTTCGTCTTCCTGGGAGAGTATCCCCGGTACAGCCAGTACCACCCGATCCAGCGGGCGCTGGGCGAATTTTTACGGGCGCAGCGGCGGCTTTACCCGGGCAGTGAAAGATACCGGCTCGCGGCTCTGTCCATGCAGCGTAAAAACGCAGACGTGCTGCAGCGGGCGCACCTTTACCTGCGTGGCTCATGGTGTGCGAGGAAGGAAGGAGACGCCGCGGCGGAGCGTTATCATCAAGAGCGGGCGGTAAGGGGTTTTCGGGAGGTCTTCCGGCAGGAGGCTGGTGGGGCGGGAGCGGCCATTGCGGCGTACCTGGTGGGGGAGCTTTGCCGCAGGCTGGGATGGTTCGGTGAAGCGGAGGCGGCTTTCGCCTGCGTTAACTTCAGTGTGTTGCCGGTATGGCTCCAAAAAGGGTTCATAGAAATGAGGGAACGGGCCCGGCGCGGCGACAACACGCCCCAAATGCTCCCCGGGGATTAGCGCGTTCACTCTATTTGCACGCCCCAGATCTGCATGCCCCTTGTACCGACTACCACCATGTTCCCGAAAACGGCAGGTGAACCTTCAACGTTGCCGCCCAAATTCACCTTATCGAGTATGGTCCCTTTCCGCCCGTCGATCAAGTACATGTACCCGCCTGAATCGCAAAAGATGATGTAGGCTTTCCCGTCCGGCGTGTAAACGTCGACCGGCGAACTCCAGGAGTAGTAGCGGAAGGGTATTTCCCAGACCGTTTCGCCGCTTCGTTTACTCAGGGCGGTGAGCTTTCCGCCGTTGGACCCGTTGCACCTCGCGATACTGAAAACCACCAGGTCGGCAATGTCGTTTTTACCGACTACCGGTGTGCCCAGGACACCGCCGTTTGTTTGCTCATTGTATGCGCACGCGTAGGCTTGCTCCCATAAAAGCGCTCCCGTAAGCGCGTTAATTTTACGGAGGTAAGCGTGACCGCCATATACCTGTTTGTCAACCTCACACCCGGTGTACAGCCACACCCCGTCGGCGTCCTCCTCCAGGACCACGGTGCTGTCCGTATCGTCGGTTACGGACCTTGCCCAGACGGGCTCAAGCGAGTTGAGGTCCAGGCACTGCAGGATCCCATCGTTGTCGGCAAAGTACGCCAGGTTCCGGTAGACGGCGGCGGAACTTTCGATCCCCAGCCTCTTGCTCAGCGAGCAACGGTAGCGGTATTTTACGACCTCCGGATTCACCGTGAGCAGGTTTCGGTCAGGTACAAAAGCAGTGTTGAGTTTGACGGTATAAACCAAACCGTTTTCTCCGGTCTGGATCAGGGTATCGGTACCCGCGTGCACCAGCCCGCTCGCGTCGAAAGCCCCCCAACCCTTGGGGGCGAAGGTGTCGAGGCCGTTGATGACAAAGAGTTTTTGATAGTTGATTAAGTTATAAACGCTGTAACCAATGGGTATTCTCCTTTCGTCGACCACATCTATTCCCTGGCCGACGTACAACAACGGGATGCCCCTTGGATCAACCGAAACGCTCCCTTTGATCGGGCCGAAGTCGCCGAGTGGAGGCCGCGTATTTTTACCGGTATCAAGGTCAAGAAAATGGACCTTGCCGTCCAGCGCGCCGTAAATGACCTCTTTGAATTCACGGTGTTTATACGCGGGGTAGAGGTTCATTCTTTGCCTTAGGCCCTCATCCCATTTGACGATGGCGGGCTGGCCGGTCCAGCCGACTCCGGTCCATGAATCGATGCGCCCGATCGGGCGGCGCCACACCGTGTTCAACTTTTCGAGCGTAACTTGTGCCGTTCCGTAGGCGGCGGTGTCGCGGTAGTTGTTACCTCTGAAACAGGTAACGCCCTGGGTAGCCGAATATTCCCG
>JAGUUY010000054.1 GCA_020063185.1 Bacillota bacterium | reverse complement strand
TCTACCCGGTCAACATTTTTCCCTTATAGTTGGTAACCGAAGAAAAATATTTCTCGATTCATAAAAATTTTCCTTGACATAATTTTTATTATACCATAAATACCGGCGGCTATTGATAACTATGCCAAAAGAAAACACCCGCTCACGAAACCGCGGGTGGTTTCTTTATATGCTCATCGGCGATGCCTTTCCGGGGACGACCCTGTCACGGTTACAAGTAGTTCATTGGGTTTTGGGGCGTACCGTTCACCCTTACCTCAAAATGCAGGTGAGGGCCGGTGGACATGCCGGTGCTGCCTATACGCGCTATCTGTTGCCCGCGCTTGACTTCCCGGCCTTCTCGTACACTGTAACTGGAAAGGTGCGCGTAAAGGGTTGTGACCCCGCCGCCGTGGTCCAACATGACCACGTTGCCGTAACCGCTCATCGACCCTACGTGGATCACCGTGCCGTCGTGTGCGGCGACCACCGGGGCGCCGTACGCCGCAGGAATGTCTATTCCCGCGTGGAAGCGTATTTGGCGGAGAATGGGATGCATCCTGTTGCCGAAACCGGAGGAGACTACCCCCGAACTCGGCGCAGGCCACGCGAATGAACCGACCGCTGGTTCTCCTTTTTTGGCGCGCTCGACGGCGATCTGGCGCAGGATTTCGCGTTCCCGGGCCTCCAGGGCGTCCAGTTCCGCTTCAAACCGAGCCAGTTCCCCCTTGGCGCCGGAGAGCAGGTTGACTTTCTGCTTCTGGCGGGAAGCAAGTTCCTCGCGCGCCCCTTGTTCCCGCGTGTGCAGGGAAAGAAGGTGGTGGCGGTGCGCCTCGACCTCTTGCTTGCGCACAGCCACGGCCTCGCGCCTGGCGGTCATCTCCTGGACCAGCGACTCGTCATAGGACACGATCTGGGCCAGGAATTCAGAGCGGGAAATAAAATCGCTAAAATCGGTGGCCCCCATCAAAACGTCAAGGTAGGAAACGCTCCCCTCCTCGTAGATGATGCGTAAGCGCTGGCGGAATACGGCGACTGTTTCCTGCAGGCGTTCCTCGGCCGCTTCCAGCTCACGTTTCGCCGTGGCGAGCGCGGCCTCTGTCGTCCTCAGTTCGGCGGTAAGATTGTCTATTTCCTTTGACTTTGATTGAATGGCGCTGTCCAGTTTGTTGATTTCGCTGGTAAAACTTGTTACGGTGCTTTTGGTGCGGGTGACCTGGGTTCGTTTCTGCGTTAATTTCTGTCTGGTCTCCTGCAGTTTTTCCTCCAGGCTCTGTCCGAAAGCCGCCGTCCACGTACCCGCCAACACGGCCGAAAGTAGTAAGAAAGCAAGAACATACCGCCAAAACCGCACCATGTTTTTCTACTCCCTTAACCCGGACAAGCCGGAACCAAATAGTTCACCACAGAGGCACGGAGTTCGCAGAGAGCAGAGATATCAAAATTAATAACAAGTATTTATAACAAAATACCGTCTTTTCTCCTCCGTGTGCTCTGTGTCTCTGTGGTTAATTTTTCTTGCCTCTTCTCGTAGATTTTCATTTACTAAACCGTAAGGAACCGGTGCACCGAGAGCGTACTCGCTAACGCTCCCAGCAGAACCCCGCAGGCCAACAGGGAACCGAACATAGGCAGGGCTACCTCGCTGCCGGCTACCGGCTGGATGAAAACGAAGGTTGCCCGCCCAATTTGTTCTACGAGCGACGAATACCCCCAGTACAAAAACCCTGCGGCGAGCATGGCGCCGGCTGACCCGATGATGATGCCCTCCAGGATAAAAGGCCCGCGGACAAACCAGTTCGTCGCGCCGAGCAGCTTCATGATCCCGATTTCTTCCTGCCGGCTTATAATTGAAAGCCTGATGGTGGTCATGGTCAGAAACATCGCCGCCAGACCGAAGATAACCACCAGCCCGACCGCCGCCACCCGGACCCAGTTGGTGAGCGAAAGAAGCTTCTCCACCACGCCCTCACCGTAACGCACCTTCTCAACCCCGGGGAGGGCTTCCGCCTGCCTGGCGATCGCCGGGGCCAGGGAAGCATCTTCCGGTTTGAGCCGGAAGGCGTCCGGCAGCGGGTTGTCGTCTTCGAGTCCGGTAAGCAGCCCGCTTCTTTCGCCAAGGTCTTCTTTGAGCTTCTCCAGCGCCTGTTCCTTGGGGATAAAGGTAACCCCGGTCACGCCTTCGATGCGCCCCAACTCCTTACCGAGTTGCACTACCAGGTCCGGAGCCAGTTCCTCATCAACAAACACGGAGACCTCGATCCCTTCCTCGACGATCCGGGACACGTGCGCGGCGTTCAGGGCGAGTAAACAAACAAAACCCAGAATTAATAACGAGACCAGAACCATCCCTATCGCCGATAATGCCAGCCAACCGTTGCGGAAAAGCGCGAGGAGCGCCTCCCGCCACCAGCGCCAAAGGACCCTAAGCGCCATACCTGTACGTTCCCCGGCCCTCGTATTGAACCAGGCGGCCCTCGTCAAGGCTTACCGTACGCTTTCCAAGCGTATTCACGATATCCAGGGCGTGCGTGGCCATGAGTACACTGGTCCCTTCGCTATTAATTTCCAGCAAAAGTCGAATCAGCTCCCGGGCGTTTTCCGTATCAAGGTTGCCGGTAGGTTCGTCCGCGATGACCAAACAGGGTTTGTTCACGAGCGCTCTGGCGAGCGAAACCCGCTGCTGTTCACCCCCGGAAAGCTGGCCCGGGAAGCTTTTGACCTTAGAAAGCAGCCCAACCCGGTCGAGGACGGCAGGTACTTTTTTCTTAATCTCACGCCATGGTTCCCCCGCGATTTCTAAGGCTAAAGCCACATTTTCGAATATGGTTTTGCGCGGCAAAAGCCGGTAATCCTGAAACACCATACCGATCCGGCGCCGAAAAAGCGCCATTTCCCTGGGCCTTATCCGCGCGATGTTCTTGCCGTCAAATATCACCTGGCCGCGGGTGGGAAGTTCCTCCCGTTGAATAAGCCTGGTCAGTGTCGTCTTGCCGGCGCCGCTCGGCCCGGTAATAAAAAGAAACTCCCCTTTATTTATCGACATCGTCACATCCGTTAATGCTCTTATACCGTTATCATAAATCTTCGTCACGTTATAGAGCTTGACCAACGAAAAACACCTCCATCCGGCAAAAGGTCCGACCTGTTGTTCATCGGCTGCGACTGGGTTCCGACCCCGCTTTTCTGATTTCTGTTTCTGCGTGTTGCCCTACGACAGGATGGCAACTTTTTTGTCCATTCGACATTCAGTTGGTTATTCCTCTAAAAACGGGAAAAAAAGTAAGTAGAAGTTACTGTAAATGACCTTAAAAAACAAAAATGTAAGTGTTCAAAAGTGGAGTTAGAATAGGGGGTGTTAGGCAGCAAAAGGAGGCGGCAACTTTTCTAAAACGTCGGTCCGCCCCCCCCGGTTCAAGTTAAAACCTTGATGTCTTATAACTTTACACTGACTTCTTACGCTGTAGTACTTCATGGACTGCAGCCACAAGCTTTCCCGGAGTCAGACCGTATTTCTCCAGGAGTTCCTCGGGTTTACCGGATTCACCGAAAACATCCCTGATACCGACACGTCTTAAGGGCGCCGGATGGTTTTCGCCCAAAACCTCAGCCACGGCACTCCCCAAACCGCCTATTATACTGTGCTCTTCAGCGGTAACGACCGCCCCCGTTTCCCGTGCGGCGCGTATGATCGCTCTCACGTCGATGGGCTTTATCGTGTGCATGTTAAGCACCCGGGTTTCTATCCCCTGCCCGGCCAGTACGCCGGCCGCTTCGAGCGCGGCTGAGACCATAATCCCCGCAGCGATGATGGTTGCGTCGCCCCCTTTGCGGAGGAGCACCGCTTCTCCGGGTTCAAAAATGAAATCCTCGCCATGCAAGACCGGCACGGCCGACCGGCCGAGCCTTACGTAAACGGGGCCCTGAATCCTCACCGCCGCCCGCACCGCTCCAGCCGTTTCAACCGCGTCGGCCGGAACGAAAACAGTCATGTTGGGGAGCACGCGCATCAACGCGATGTCCTCGATGGACTGGTGGGAACTCCCGTCTTCCCCGACGGTGACACCCGCGTGGCTGGCGCAGATTTTCACGTTCAAACCCGGGTAAGCGACACTCTGCCTTATCTGATCGTACACCCGCCCGGTGGCGAAAACCGCGAAGCTTGAACAAAAAGGTATTTTCCCTGACGCCGCCAGGCCGGCTGCCGTGCCGATCATGTTCTGCTCCGCCACACCGAAGTCAAAAAAGCGCTCCGGATAATTCTTTTTAAAGTCGATGGTCTTTGTTGACTTGGACAGGTCCGCGTCCAGCACCACCACGTCCGGGCACTCCTTCCCCAGTGCCGCCAGCGCCCGGCCGTACGCATCCCGGGTAGCTATCTTTTCCGTCATTTTTATCCCCCTATATACGTTCAATGTTCAACGTTGCGCTAATACGGTATGATATCCGGGTCCGTTCAAAGTTCGAAGTTCACAGTTCGAGGTTCGAAGTTCACGGTTCACGGTTCACGGTTCAAGGTTCTAAGTCCTCAGTGTGACTTTCGACTTTGGACTCGTGACTTAGGACTTCTATTTTGGCTTCTGTTCCGACTCCTGTTCTGACTTCTGGATGCTGACTTCTGACTTCTGTATTCTTTTTCCTAACGCGGCGCCTTGAGTTCAATAAGCGCCTGCGTCGCTTTTTCGCCCTTTGGGGCCGTTCCGTGCCAGTCCACCTGGTTTTCCATAAACGAGACGCCTTTCCCCTTCACGGTCCGGGCGATGACCATGGTGGGTTTATCTTTCACTTGATGCGCCTCTTCGACCGCGCCAAGAATGGCGTTGACATCATGCCCGTTAATCTCGATAACGTGCCAGCCGAAGGAACGCCATTTATCGGCTACCCGGCCGAGCGACATGACTTCGTCTACCGGCCCGTCGATTTGGAGTCCGTTGTAATCAAGAAAGGCGGTGACGTTGTCAAGTTTATAATGGGCAGCCGCCATGGCGGCTTCCCAGATCTGTCCCTCCTGAGTTTCCCCATCGCCAAGTAAAACGTAGACCCGGTACTGCTTTCCGTCCAGTTTGGCGGCAAGGGCCATCCCGTTCGCCGCTGAGAGTCCTTGGCCGAGCGAACCGGTCGACATCTCCACCCCCGGCAGCTTTCGCATGTCCGGGTGCCCCTGCAAGCGGCTCCCCAGCTTCCTGAGCGTCATAAGTTCCTGTACAGGAAAAAAGCCCCGTTCGGCCAGAACTGCGTATAACAAAGGCGCCGCGTGTCCTTTAGACAATACAAACCGGTCCCGTTCGGGGTCATCCGGCCGCTTCGGGTCTATATTCAGGACCCTGAAATATAGTGTAGTCACGATATCCGCCGCCGAAAGCGAGCCTCCGGGGTGACCGGATCCGGCCGCGGTGGTCATTAAAATGATGTAACGCCTGATCTCCCATATTTTCGTTTCTAATTGGGCCAGCGAAATTTTCATCTTTAACCCTCCGGGTTTAAGGTTTAAGCTAATACCGAGTTTTGGGTCCGTTCGACGTTCGACGTGCTGGCTAATACGACAATGAATTACGGGTCCGTTTAAAGTTCGAAGTTAAACAACAAGTCAGAATTCGGAATCCAAGGCTGATTACTGACGGCTGACAGCTATCAAGGCTTGACTCGTGACTCGCGACTCGTGACTCGCGACTCGTGACTCGCGACTTCTGACTTCTGACTACTGACTTCTATCCCCTAAATTCCTTAAACCCCTCGCCGAGAACCTCGTGGACGTCCGCCAGCACGACGAAAGCACGGGGGTCTACCCGGTTGATAACTTCCTTGAGCCGCGTCACCTCGATCCGCGATACGACCGCCAGGAGCATCGTACGGTCGGCCCCCGTAAAAGCGCCGGTACCTTTCCAAAGGGTGGCCCCGCGGTTTAATTCGGTCAGGATCACGCGGGCGATTTCCGCGTGCTTTTCCGAGATGATCAGGAAAGCTTTGGTATAACTGAAACCCTCTTGAACAACGTCCACCAGCCAGGCGGCAATGAAAATCGTAATCAAGGCGTACATCGCCAACTCCGGCGAGCGGAAGGCAAAACCGGCCGCCAGCACCACCGCCCCGTCGACAAAGAAGAGCAGCTGACCGATGTTTATTCCTACGTAAGAACGAAGGGCCGCCGCGGCCAAATCGGTCCCTCCGGTTGTCCCCTTGGCCCGAAAGACCAGGCCCAGGCCTAAACCGGCCAATACGCCCCCGTAAAGGCTTGCCAGAAACGCATCCGCAGTCGGTACCGGCAGAAAGGGCGCCAGCGCGTCTACAGACACCGAAAGGAGTACCGTCCCCAATATCGAACGCAAGCCGATCCTTAAGCCCAGGCGCAGAAACCCCCATATAAATAGCGGGATGTTGAGCGCCAGTATCGATGCGCCTACAGGCAGGCCGAACAGGTGGAACAAAATGGTGGCGATCCCACTGACCCCGCCGGCCGCGATCCTGTTCGGCACCAAGAAAAGGTCGAGCGCCGAAGCGATCAGCAGTACGCCGGTCAACAGCAGCAAAAAGTCTCTAAGCGCCCTGGTAAACATGGTTACCCCCGGGCATAGCATACCCCGGAGGCTTTTGCCGCAAAAACAACAACGGCGGCAAAACGTTAACTGAATTCGCGCCTCTTAGGGAAAATCCTCCTTTTTCCCCGGCAAAACCACAAGCCTACAAACAAAGATATAACCGCCGGGTCTTCCCGCCGGTTAAGCATCTGCTGTACGCTTCTTATATCAGTCTTAATCTAATGCCGTTCCCTCGACAACCGCGCGGTTCTGCGCGTCCGCCTGCAAAAAAGCGCTGATGAATTCGTCGAGACCGCCGTCCAGGACAGCCTGGACATTCCCGCGTTCAAGGTTCGTTCGGTGGTCTTTTACAAGGCTGTACGGGTTGAGGGTATAGGAACGGATCTGGCTCCCCCACGCAATATCACGCTGTTCGCCCCTGAGCTTTAGCAGTTCGGCCTCCCGCTCCCTTACTTTGAGGTCGAGGAGCTTCGCTTTTAGAACGGTAAAAGCCGCCGCTTTGTTCGCCGCCTGAGAACGCTCGCTCTGACAGGTCACGACGATCCCTGTGGGCAGATGCGTTACCCTAACTGCGGATTCTGTCTTATTAACGTGCTGCCCGCCGGCGCCGCTTGCTCTGTAAGTGTCGATCCTTACGTCATCCGGCTTAACATCGACTTCGGCGTTATCACCGACAGCGGGCAGAACGTCGACCGAGGCAAAAGATGTATGCCGCCTGCCGCTGGCATCGAAAGGAGATATTCTTACGAGCCGGTGTACGCCCCGTTCGGCCTTCAAGTAACCATAGGCATTTTCGCCGGTTACTTCGAAGGTGACGCTCTTCAGCCCCGCCTCGTCGCCGAGTAACAGGTCTAAAGTATGTACCCGGTAACCGCGGTTTTCCGCCCAGCGGCTGTACATCCTGAGGAGCATCGCTACCCAGTCCTGAGCGTCAGTGCCACCGGCGCCGGCGTGCAGGGTAACGATGGCGCCTTCGGCGTCATAAGGCCCTGACAGGAGCACCGCCATTTCCATGCCGGCAACTTCCCCGGCAAGGCGCTTGACGTCTTGAACCAGTTCAAGGATCAGGCTTTCGTCACCCTCTTCCTCCGCCAGTTCAAGCAACATGTTAAGCTCTTCATGCTCGTAACGAAGACGTCGAAGACGACCCAGTTCGTCGCGCAGGGCGGCAAGCTGCTGGGTGACACGCTGCGCCGTTTCTTGCTGGTCCCAAAAACCCGGCGCCGTCATGCGTTTTTCTAATTCCGCAATCTTTTCTTCTTTACCGGCTACGTCAAAGAGAAACCTCGAGGCTCCCTACCCTCTCTTCGAGAACCTCGAGTTCCCGCCTTAATTCCACAAACATTCTTTCTCCTCCGTGTTTTCAGTTCTAAGTTCAACGCTTAAAGGGACAGTCCTTCAGTCCCCAGTCCTTCAGTCCTTCGTCTTCTTCCCTTGACTTAGGACTTTCGACTTTGGACTCAGGACTTCTATATTCTGGATTCTGAATTCTGACTTCTGACCCGTAATTTCCGCCAGAAGTCTACCCCGTCGACACTTGCCGCCCGCAGCACTTCTTGAATTTCTTCCCGCTGCCGCACGGACAGGGGTCGTTGCGGCCCACCTTCTGCTCACGCTTAACCGTCCGGCTGCCGCCCTCTCCCGGCTGTCGGTTTTCCACCATCTGCCGGCGTTCCGGGGCCTCCGCAACCCGCACCCGCAGCAAGTACCGGACAGTGTCCTCCTGGATGGCGGCGACCATATTCTGAAACATCTCATAGCTTTCGAACTTATATTCCACCAGCGGGTCGCGCTGGCCGTACGCCCGCAGACCGATCCCTTCCCGCAATTGGTCCATGGCGTCGAGGTGGTCCATCCACTTCTCGTCTACCAGTCGCAAGAGGATCAAACGCTCAAGTTCGCGCATCGTCGGTTCGCCGAGTTCCCGTTCGCGCTTGTCGTAGTAGGCGCGCGATTTTTCTACCAGCAGTTCCTGGATCTCGTCCCGTTTTCGGCCGGTCAACTCGTCAACTTCAACCCCGTCCGGCACGAGTACCTGGGCGGCGTAATCCGACAGCGCGGCCAAATCCCATTCTTCAGCGTGCACGCCGTCCGGGCAGTAAGCGGCAACGGCACGAGTCGCAACCTCCTCCATCATCCCTTCGATGATTTCGCGGATATTCTCGCCTAAAAGAACCTGCCGGCGCTGTTTATAAACCACCTCGCGCTGCTGGTTCATCACGTCGTCATACTCGAGCACGTGTTTGCGGATTGAGAAGTTCCTGCTTTCCACCCTCTTCTGCGCGGTTTCCAGCGAACGTGTCACCAGCCCGTGCTCGATGGGCATATCTTCCTCCAGACCAAGCCGGGTCGCCAGGCCGGAAATCGTTTCGCCGCCGAAGAGCCGGAGCAGGTCGTCCTCAAGTGAAGAAAAGAATTGCGTCGACCCCGGGTCCCCTTGCCGCCCGCAACGTCCCCGAAGCTGGTTGTCAATCCGGCGGCTTTCGTGGCGCTCGGTCCCGGCGATATGGAGCCCGCCGAGGGAGACTACCTTTTGCCGTTCGGCCTCGCAGGCTATGGTCATCTCGGCAAGGATTTCCTTAAATGCCCGCCGCGCTTCCGCCACCTCGGGACTGGAAGGTTCCCCGTACTCCGTAGCCTCGGCGATCACCGCCGCAGGGTAACCCTGTCTTCTCATCTCTTCCTTGGCCAGAAATACCGGGTTCCCGCCCAGGAGAATGTCCGTACCACGGCCGGCCATGTTGGTGGCAATGGTCACCGTGCCCAGCCGCCCCGCCTGCGCCACGATTTCCGCTTCTTTTTCGTGGTGCTTGGCGTTCAGCACGTTGTGCGGGACACCGCGCCGCTTCAACATCTCGCTGATTACTTCGGATTTCTCAATGGAAATGGTGCCGACGAGGACCGGCTGACCCTGAGCGTGGCGGTCGGCAATCTCTGAAACCACCGCCTGGAACTTACCCCGTTCGGTCTTGAAAACGGCGTCTGCAAGATCGTGCCTGATCATCGGCTTGTTGGTGGGAATGACCACCACGTCCACTCTGTAAATCTTCCGGAACTCCTCTTCCTCCGTGTCCGCGGTACCAGTCATGCCGGCCAGTTTTTCGTACATCCGGAAGTAGTTCTGGAAGGTTATGGTCGCCAGGGTCTGCGACTCCCGCTCGATCTTGACGCCTTCCTTGGCCTCAATAGCCTGGTGGAGCCCGTCGCTGTATCGCCGCCCGAACATCAGCCGGCCGGTGAATTCGTCTACGATGATCACCTGGCCGTCTTTGACCACATAGTCGCGGTCCCGCTTCATCAGAGCGTGCGCCTTCAGCGCCTGACGCAGGTGATGCATAAGCTCTATGTTTCGGTCATCACAAAGGTTGGTCACCTTGAGCAGCTTTTCCACTTTGGTCACGCCGGCCTCGGTGACCGCAACAGTATGCGCTTTTTCATCGACCGTATAGTCGTTTTCCCTCTCCAACCGCGGTACCAGCCGTGCGAAAACATAATACATGTCCGTCGGCTTGGCGGAAGCCCCGGAGATAATAAGCGGCGTACGGGCCTCGTCGATCAGAATGGAGTCCACTTCGTCCACGATGGCGTAGAAATGCTCGCGCTGGACAACTTCTTCCTGGCCGAGCGCCATGTTATCCCGCAGGTAATCGAAGCCGAACTCGTTATTGGTACCGTAAGTCACATCCGCATAGTAAGCCTTCTTCCGGGCGCCCCAGTCGAGGCCGTGCACCACAACGCCTACATTCAAGCCCAGAAAACGGTAAACCTGCCCCATCCATTCGGCGTCACGCCTGGCGAGGTAATCGTTTACCGTAACCACATGGACACCCCTGCCGGTTAGCGCGTTCAGGTAAACCGGCAGCGTGGCCACCAGGGTCTTACCTTCACCGGTTTTCATTTCGGCGATCCGCCCCTGGTGAAGGACGATGCCGCCCTGTAATTGGACGTCAAAATGACGCATCCCTGTTACCCGCCTGGCGGTTTCCCGAACCACGGCAAAAGCCTCCGGCAGGATATCGTCCATACTCTCGCCCTTGCCAAGGCGTTGTTTGAACTCCGCCGTTTTCGCCGCCAGGTCGGCGTCCTTTAAGGCCCCGACGCCGGGTTCGTATTCGTTTATTGCAGCGACGACGCGCCTGAGTTTTTTAATTTCCTTGGCGTTGTCGTCCAAAAGGTTCGTAATAAGTTTCAGCAGGGTGATCCCTCCGCATAAATTAAGGAACCTGACGAGGTTCCTGAATTGGTTTAAGGTAAAGTTGTTAGCCTCTAAAGAGTATTGTAACATTGTTTGCGCTTCTCTTCAACACATGGAGATCGCTGCAAAACTGCGTCCGGCTTTGTCAGGCTTGCCGTACGGTGCTCACGTACTACAATGTACGCTCCGCGCCGTCCGTCTTCGCCTTTCGCGCCATACTTGTTTTTCGCAATCTCCGGGTTTCAGTCAGGTCCGGACACGGGGAGATCGCTGCAAAACTGCGTCCGCCTCCGACCTCCGTTTATCAGCCGGTCAGCACAGTCAACCTTCTGTTTATGGCGTCAAGCGTCGCTCTGATGATGGCGTCCGGTTCCTCCTCGTCGATCACCGCGCTTCCCGTGAGAAATTCTTCCCCCATCGGGGACAGGAGTGACACAGCCACAATCGCCACTCTTTTTCCGGCTAGTGAAATGACCATCAGATCTTCAAGGATAAAGGTGTAACCGCTTTGCGTCAAATTAGACATAGCGTTCAAAGTGGCCTGGGCGATCAAGCGCTGCCGGTTCCGCGACGACGACGGACCCACCGTCACCCCGCTTATAAGCGCGCCTTCGTTCGCGATCTCCACCTTTATTTCCACCTGGTTGCCTTTTGAGCTGATGTTCAGGCCGGCGAACCGCGGGCGGCGTTCCATGGTCAATGCGGCGCCGCCCGGAACCGGTTCCTGAAGGTGGGTCACGGAAATCATCTCGGGTTTGACTTCCATGGAAAAATACTTCTTCATTACCGCCATAACATCCGCGGCAACCTCGGCGGCGTTGCGTTCGGCGCCCGCGAGTACCTGAACACTGCTCGCCGCTTCGTCCGGGTTTAAGACAACACGAGCGGAAACCACGTCCGGTATGTTACGCAGCAACTCCTCGCACAAGGCCACTTGCCCTGTTCCCAACTTCCCCATCTTTACCTCCCCGTGGCGGGAGTTTAAATCTCCGGCTCTATGAGGCCAAAGTTACCGTCTTTACGCCTGTACAACACGTTGACCAATTCGGTCTCCGCGTTCATAAACATAAAAAAACTGTGGCCGAGCAAGTTCATTTGCATAATGGCCTCATCTATATTCATCGGCTTCATCGTGAAACGCTTAACCCTTGCCACGGAGTTTTCGTCACCAAACTCGCCTCTATCGGTCCCGGAAACCGCTTCGGCAACCGCAGCACCACTGCTCCGCACCCGCCGGTTCCAACGTGCTTTGTACCGGTCGACCTGTTTTTCCAGCTTTTCTACTACCATGTCAACAGCGGCGTACATATCATGGGTAGCTTCCTCACCGCGCAAAATCATACCGTTAACCGGGATCGTTACTTCGATACGGTGGTTTTCACGTTCCACGGAAAGTGTTACCAAAGCCTCACCGAAATTACTAAAATATTTATCCAGTTTTGTCAGTCGCTTTTCCACATAAGCGCGCAAGGGTTCAGTAACCTTTATGTTTTTTCCCCGTACGGTTATCTGCATAATGTCACTCCTTTATGACTTAGGGATTTGTGGTATATTATTTCCTCTCGACGTAGCAAATTCCTGCAAAAAGTTAGAATACCGGTCCAACAGCCTGAGTAAACGAGCCTTGTCGATACCCTGTTAGAATTAAAAAGACCCCGGCCTCACAGCCGAGGTCTTTGGTTGTCGCTCTGTCAGACTTTCACTACATTCGATGCTTGCGGTCCCCTAGGACCTTCGACTATTTCGAATTCCACCTCTTGACCTTCCTGGAGCGCCTTAAACCCACGCTCCTGAATGGCTGAATAGTGTACGAAGACGTCGCCCTCGCCATCCAACCGCTCAATGAAACCATAGCCTTTTTCCCGACTGAACCACTTGACTCGACCTTGCATTAAAAAACTACCTCCTGAAAAATTTCTTCCACGGCTACGCCGCGCACAGGAATCGTACCACAATCCAACATCTGTGTCAAGTTCTTGGAATAGCCCCAGTGCTAATGCTCCCCTTGACGGCGGACAACCGGAAACCGTACTTCGGTTTGAAGTTCTGCCAGCGTCTTCCCGGCGAAATCCCGCGGGTAAACCTCCTCGGCCGGCCCGGCAAGGCGGTAACCCCTGTCGTACACCACCTGAAATAAGGCGGGAAGAAGCGGTTCGATGGCGGTATAACCACCCCGGTTGCGCGTGCAGAGCGCCTCTCTCGGCGGGAGGTCCTTGACTCCGGGTCCTTGCGCTTCAGGACCGTTCGCGGTAACCGCTTCACCGTCAACCGCCGCCTGTATTTCCCATTCCCTCTGGGACGCCGCCATCCCTCCGGGATTACTCAGGTATATAAGGACCGGCGCCCCCACCACCGATAGACCTTTTCCCCGCGCCCAGGACTCAAGTTCCTGCAAAGCGGCGGCCAGAGCGTAGGGTCCCTTATGTACCATGTATGCAACCCGTACGGGAGGAAGCGTCACAACGTCGACTTCCGGCCACACCGTTTCTCACCCCTTTTGCTCCCGAAAACAGTTACCGTGGCGCTTAAAGAGTACTTCCAACGCTACGTTATATGCATGTTCGGTATATCTTACCTGATTCCTCCTCAAAAATAGAATCCTCCGCCAAGAACACCTTGATTCAAGACAATAAATAACATTATCAGGTAAATGCCTTTCCACGCCCATTTTCAGATTTCGTTGTGCCGCAATGCGGCAGGGGCGATTCCTCCTGAAAAAGTCCGGAATTACGGTTTGAGTCCCCCCTGTAATCCAGACCCAACCGTTCAGAAATTCACGCAGCTATACAGAATTTATACTTTACAATGTATAATAATCTAATGTAGCACCGCGCCCAATGGAGGAAGGCGGCAATATGCCCCACGTCCTGATTGTTGACGACGAACGGCTCCTGGTAAAGGGACTCAAGCGCAGCCTCGAAGAAAACGGTTTCGCCGTGACGGCGGCTTTTGACGGTGAAGAGGCCCTGTCCGTATTGCAACAGCGGGAAATCGACCTTGTGGTTCTCGATATAATGCTGCCCAAAATCGACGGCTTCGAGGTCTGCCGGCGGATAAGAAAGGGCTGGAATACACCTGTTATCATGCTGACCGCGAGAGGGGACGATATCGATAAAATCGTAGGGCTCGAAATCGGCGCTGACGATTACCTGGCCAAACCGTTCAACACCCGTGAACTCCTGGCCCGCATAAAAGCCGTACTTCGCCGTACGGCGTCAGTAAACCGCGAGTATAAGACTGACGGGATTTTGCGCTTCGATGCTCTTACCATCGATGTGCCCCGTCAAAGCGTTGTGGTAGACGGGAAAGAAGCAGCCCTGACCGCGACAGAGTTCAACCTCCTCCTGACCCTGGCCCGCCGTCCGGGACAGGTCTTCACACGGGATGTCCTGCTTGAACAGGTATGGGGTTCGCCGTACACGGACCCCCGGGCTGTGGACGTCTACATACGCCGTATCCGTGAAAAAATCGAACCCGATGCCGCGCACCCGCGCTGGATCATGACCAAGCGGGGCGTCGGATACTTCTTCCGGGAGTAACGCCCATGCATATCGGCATCCGCTGGAAACTTGCCGGGACCTACTTTCTTTTAATTCTTTTTATCCTGGCGGCGACTAACCTGTATGTCCTGCGCACCCTGCACGACGGCTACTTGCAAACGCGGAAGGCAACCACGCTCGGCGACGCCAACATCGTCGCCATTACCGGGGGGGCCGGCGTCTTGAGGGCTGACCGCAACGCGTTCCATATGGTGCGGAATTTCGGCGCGCAGATGGGAACAAGAATCCTAATCCTCGATGACAGCGGGCGGGTGCTGATCGATTCCTTCGACGAAACATGGCTTGTGGGCCGGGTTCTGCAGCACGGAGAAGTCCGTACGGCGCTCGCCGGCCGGAGCGACGCGTCCACGCGCGTGCTTGCCGACGGCGAACGCGTCCTGTACGCGGCAGTGCCCATAAACATCGAAGACCGGGTGTCAGGCGCGGTCTTACTGGTCTCCGGCATTGAAGACGTTTATACCGCGCTGAACGAAATCGGCGCGCGTATGGCGGCGGTTTCGCTGGGCAGCGGGTTTTTTGCGGCAGTTCTCAGCCTGGGACTTGCCGGGTTACTCACCAGGCGCATTAATAAACTCAGGCGGGCGGTCAACCGGATGGCCCGCGGGCACCTTGGGACCCAGGTCGAGATGAAGAGGAACGACGAACTGGGAGAACTGGCCGCCGCTTTTAACGTCATGAGCAAAGAACTGGCGCGCATAGACCAAATGCGGCGCGAATTTTTAGCCAACGCTTCTCACGAACTCAAGTCGCCTCTTAGCTCGATCAAAGCCCTGGCCCAGTCACTCATGGACGGGCGGGAAGAAGACGTCAAGGTGTACCGGGAGTTCCTTTACGATATAGACACGGAAATCGACAGACTCACACGTCTGGTCAACGACATGCTCGAGATGACGCGTCTTGAAGACGATACCGCTCCCCTGCCCCGAACGGAGGAGGATATGGCGACGTTGTTGAAACATTTGGAGGCGCTTTTCAGTGCCCGGGCCGCCAATAAAAAGATAACGCTGCGTTGCCGAATTAAAGAACCGGTAAGGTGGCCTGTCAACCGGGACATGCTGACCGTCGTGCTGGTAAACCTGCTGGACAACGCCCTCCGGTATACGCCGGCCGGTGGCGAAGTAACCCTTGCCGCGTCGACGCAACCGGATAAACTTGTCATCACCGTGCTTGATACCGGCGCCGGTATTCCCGCCGAGGAATTATCAACCATTTTCGAACGCTTCCACCGGGTGGACAAAGCGCGTTCACGGGAAACCGGAGGGACGGGGCTCGGTCTGGCGATTGTTAAAAGGGCGGTGCAAAGGATGGGCGGTGAAATAGCAGTCGCGAGTTCACCGGGCCGGGGTTCTGTTTTTACCATAAAGCTGCCGCTTATGACCGTTTTTTAAGGTTATCGTAACGTAACTGTAATATGAATTCATTGCTTCTTAACATTCTTCACTTAGAATATCTGTAGCTGCAGCTGAAAACCAAAAGGAGGTGCGAAAATGTTTCTTACCATTCCCCGCAAACGTCTCATCGCTTACGGCCTCATAGTTACGTTTCTTGTCTCCCTGGCACTGTCCCTGACCGGGTGCGGCAGGTTCACCGACCGGAAACCGAACGCCGGTACCCCCGACGCCGCCAAACCGGACATCAGCGCGCAACCTGAGGAGTCCAAAGTAAAGGTAACTCTGTACTTCGGCGACAGGCAGGCGATGTATCTGGTCCCCGAAGAGCGGGAGGCGGCGAAAGGCGCCAAATCGCTTGAGGAGGTAATCGTCAGCGAACTGATCAAAGGTCCGGAAAGTGCGGATCTTACACGGTCGGTCCCCGAAGGCACGCGGCTGCTTTCGGTGAGCGTGGTGGAAAACGTCGCCTACGCAAATTTCTCGAAGGAACTTCAGACCAAACACTGGGGTGGTTCGGCGGGTGAGACCATGACCGTGTACTCGATCGTGAATTCACTTGCTAAGGTTGACGGTGTCGACAAGGTCCAGTTCCTGCTTGAAGGCGAGCCGATGGAGAGCCTTGCCGGGCACATCGACATGACGGGGCCGGTCGCGCCGCGCTGGGATCTCGTAAACGAGGGTTGAGAAGCGTTACCGCATCCTAACTCTCACCACAGAGGCACATCATCAGTCCAAAGTCCTATGTCCTGCGTCCTAAGTCCGGAAACAGGACTGGGACTTTCGACTTTGTCTCTTCCCATTCCCGGACCGAGGACTGGGGACTTTCGACTGAGGACTTAATTCATGTATCTCTGTGGTTAATTTTTCACGTTAATTTTTCAGTCCCTCGGGCGGTGCAGCGGGAAAAGGATAACTTCGCGTATGGAAGGGACGTTGGCCAGGAGCATGACCAACCGGTCGATGCCGATGCCGAGGCCCCCTGCCGGCGGCATTCCATACTCAAGGGCGGTGACGAAATCTTCGTCGAACATGTGCGCCTCTTCGTCGCCGGCCTGTCTTTTCTGCAGTTGCGTCGAAAAACGCTCCCCCTGATCGAGCGGGTCGTTCAGCTCAGAGAAGGCGTTGGCGATTTCCCGTCCGGCGATAATAAGCTCAAACCGGTAAGTCAGGCGCGGGTCGTCCGCCTTCCGTTTGGCCAAAGGAGAAATGTCGACCGGGTAGTCCAGAACAAATGTGGGTTGCATGAGCTTCGGCTCCACCAGTTCTTCGAACACCGCGTTCACGGCCTCACCCCACAAGGACTTGTCCTCCACGCGGACACCGAGAGCGGACGCCGCTCGCCGCGCGGCGGGCGCGTCGAGTTCACCGAAATCGACGCCCGACTTTTCCCTGACCAGATCGAGGTACGAAAGACGCGGCCATGGGGCCGCAAAGCTCAATTTCCGTTCCCCGCAGGACACCTCGTGCGTGCCCGCAACCTCGTAAGTGACGGAACTTATGAGTTCTTCGGTGAGGTCCATCATGTCGTGGTAATCGGCGTACGCCTGGTAGAGTTCAAGCATGGTGAACTCGGGGTTGTGCCTGGTCGAGATACCTTCGTTCCGGAAATTGCGGTTGATTTCGTAAACCTTCTCAAAACCGCCGACCAGGAGGCGTTTGAGATAGAGTTCGGGAGCGATGCGCAAATAAAGCTTGAGGTTCAGCGCGTTGTGGTAGGTAATGAAAGGCCGTGCCGCAGCCCCGCCTGGGATAGGCTGCATCATCGGCGTCTCTACTTCAAGAAAGCCCCTGTCGTCCAAAAAGCGCCGAACGCCGTGAATGATCTTGCTTCTGAGAATAAAAGTGGACTTAACCTCCGGGTTCACAATGAGGTCAAGGTAACGCTGGCGGGAGCGGAGTTCCACGTCTTTCAACCCGTGCCATTTTTCCGGAAGGGGCCGGAGGGATTTGGCAAGCAGCGTGAACGCACTTGCGCCGATGGTGATTTCTCCCGTTTTCGTCCTGAACACAGTACCGTCCACACCGAGAATATCGCCGATGTCCAACTTTTTAAAGAACAGGTAGTTCTCAGCGCCGACCTTGTCCTGGCGGACGTGAATCTGGATGCGGCCGGAAAAATCCTGAATGTCACCGAAAGAGGCTTTCCCGTGCCCGCGTTTACCCATAAGCCTGCCCGCGATTCTGACTTCCTTGTCTTCAAGGGTTTCAAAATCAGTGGTGATTTGCAGTGCGCTGTGGGTGGTTTCGTAGCGGCCGCCGTAAGGCCTGATTCCTAATTGTTCGAACTCGTGGAGTTTTTCTCTTCGTAC
>JAGUUY010000152.1 GCA_020063185.1 Bacillota bacterium | reverse complement strand
TCCGGCGCCCCGAAAACCGTTTGCACCTCTTGCGGGGTTAGGTCCCTGGTGAAAACGGCGGGGTCGTAAACCGGAAAGCTGGCCATGGCGAGAATTTCTCCCGTATGAACCCCGCTGACCACCACCGCCCCCCCGGGGGCGGGATAACCTGCCTTCCGGGCCGCCATTATCCCTCGTTTCAGGGCATCCTCACTCACCCGCTGGAGATTTAAGTCTATAGTGGAGATAAGATTGGCTCCCGCCACGGGCTCTGATAATCCAAGCTCGCCTGCCTGACGTCCCATCGAATCCACTTCCAGGTAGCGGGCGCCGTCCTTGCCCCGCAGATATTTTTCAAATGCATACTCTAAACCGTCCTGGCCATAAGGGTCTCCCATTTTGTAACCTTCTGTTCTATACTCTTCCAGTTGCTCGGGTTTAATCTCCTGGACGTAGCCCAAAACGTGGGCCAAAAGCGTTCCGTAAGAATAATGGCGCACGGGCGTAATGTCTACCAGCACGCCGGGGAAATCCTCCTGGTGTTCTTCAATGTAAGTGACCAGTTCGAGCGGTACGTTGGTGGCCACCCGGACCGGCTCGTACGGGAGCGTATGCGAGTCAAGCTTTTGTTGGATATCCGCCTGGTCTTTGCCGATGACCCCCGCAAGTCTTTCAATGACCTCCGGGGATACGGGTTTGCCGAGGTTGGCCAGGGAAATCGTATACACCGGACGGTTGCCTACGATTTTCTGACCGTTGCGGTCAAAGATTTCACCGCGCGGCGCGCGTATATACATCGGGCGGAGATAATTCTCACTCGCCAACACCGCAAAACGCTCCGTCTGGAAAATCTGCAGTTGAGCCAGCCGGAAGGAAAGCAGCAGGAATACGAAAACGATTATACCAAGCAGCACGCGGGCTTTTTTGTCAATGACTTTACGTTCCAAACCTAATACCGTTCCTCCCGTAGCACCCCATAAACCGTAGCCCTGCGAAACCAGTGGTAAAACAACGGGCACAATAGAGCGTTATAAACTGCCACCGGCAACATCACCCGGGAAAAAGCGTCCACAGGATTCATGGTAATTCCCAGCGTGAGGAGCGACAGGTACACTACACCCCCGCAAATCAGGGACGCCGCCCAGACCATCGCCGCGGCCACCACCGAGTTTTCCTTGTAAACGTAATCCCCCGCACCGGCCACATAACCCGCGGCCAATTTGCTGAGCGCATGCAGCCCGAGGTACTGGCCGCAAGCGAAATCCTCCATCATCCCGGCGATGAAACCCCAGAAAGCGCCCTCACGTGAGCCCTTTAAAATGCCGTTGAACACCACGATTATCAGCACAAGGTCCGGTTTGACCCCCGCGACCCGCACAAAATTCAAAACCGTGTGTTCCAGTAAGAGTGCCACACCGACCAGACATATTAAGGTGACAGTCCGCAAGTGAATACCCCGCTATTACGTGCGACGTGCGACGTCCGACGTTCTGAGTTAAGCTTAGACCATAGACAGACCTTTGGGGTCCGATTGAAGTTAAGACAGTTCTAAGTTTTAAGTTAAGCTCAAGCTGATGGCCCAGCACTCAACGTGGCTTTTAAACTTCAAACAAGAAACTTTCATTAGCCTAAATGAAGTGGTAACTTCTAATCTTCAAAGACTGAACTGAGTGCTGGGTGGGGTCCGTTCTACGTTCTACGTAGCTCATACGGTACGGATTACGGGTCGGTTCACGGTTCACGGTTCATGGTTCATGGTTCATGGTTCATGGTTTGGGGTTCCCTGACTTCAAACCGACCCATACTTCATGCAGCATTAGCTGAACTGTGAACTTCGAACTGACCCGTAATTCGCGCTGCATTAGCTTGAACTGAGTACTGAGGACTTTCGACTTCGGACTTGTAGCTTTACTTTCTGAATTCCATATTCTGAATGCTGTATTCCTGACCCCTTAATCCGTTCTCCGGAGAACAACCACCTCAGTTAACCGGTTAAGGTCCACCACCGGCTTGAGGTAAACGGTTTTAAAAAGGCCGCTCTTTTCCTCTTCCACCCTGGTAACCCTGCCGACCGGCAGTCCCGGCGGGAAAACACCGCTTAAATTAGAAGTGAGCACCAAAAACCCCTTTTTTACCGGTTCATCCTTGACCACATACTGCATCCTTAACTGGCCGGTGGTTGCAAGCGCCCCCTTAACGATGCCGGGGACTTGAGTTTCGTAAATAGCCGCGCCGACCGCGCTCCGGGAGTCGCTCACCAGAAGCACT